>JAUNVA010000009.1:59352-93090 GCA_030537895.1 Bowdeniella nasicola | reverse complement strand
TAGCGCACCTGCTTTGCAAGCAGGGGGTTACGGGTTCGAGTCCCGTTGGCTCCACCAGAGGCCCTAGTTTTGGGCATTAATTCGGGGATTCTGCCCTCGGCCCTATCGCCCTTATAGGGATGATTACAGGGGAGCACGGTTAACCGGCAAATACTGCAGCGTACCTACCGGCTCGAAAAGCCGCGACTGTCCCCTATGTGGCGGCCCTGCTTCTTGCTGGATGCGGCAGGTGGCTCAGGCGTTCGGGGGCCAGCGGATCACGCGGGGCCAGTAGGCGGCGGGACGGATGGAGCCCGCCGCCCTGGCTTAGTTTAGCGGGCCTATCGTCTTGGAACCGTCCGATGTCGCAAGGTGGGCGGACAATCGCCGCTTCACCGGCGCGACCAAGAGTGCTTCGAGCGAGAAGGTCAGCGCCGTCATGACCGCCGCGTAGGCGAAGATATCCGGCGTCTCGATGTTGATCTGAGCCAGCCGGATATCGGCGCCGATCCCAGACGCCGTCGCCAATAGTTCCGCCATCACGGAAACCCGGATCGACTGGCCGAGAGCCACGGTACCGGCCGCCAATATGGGCGGAGCGATCGTGGGGATCATGATGTGACGGATCACGGTGGAGCGGCTGAGGCGGAATACCGTGGCCATCTCCATGAGGTCGGCGTCGATGGCTGTGAAGGCCTGCGTCGTCGACGACGTCAACAGGGGGACGGTCACCGCGGCGACGACGAAGACTACGACGAGGGCGTTCGTCCCGAACCACACCATCGCGACGATCACGAAGATGATGCCCGGCGTCGACATGAGGATCTGGAGAACCGGCATGGTCATCCAGTGCAGGCGCGGAGAGCGCGAGTTCACAAAGCCCCAAGCGATCCCGATGGCGATGGCCACCACGAGACCCAGCGCGGCCCGCTCCATAGTGAGGATCAGCGCCGAGACGAGCCCCTCGGAGGTGAAGAGTTGCACCAGCGCATCCCATGTGCGCAGCGGTCCCGGAAGGATGTAGTCCAACTGCGACTGCGCGAGCAGTGCCCACGACAGCAGGATCACGCCCCAGCCGATCAGGTGCCAGGCGAGGCGTGAGGGCTGCCGGGTCGAACCGAGGGTGGCGCCCTCGCCCCGAAGCACAGTGCTGGGCACGTGCACGCCGACGCCGTGCGATGTGGGAGCCACCGCGCTCCGGTCGGGGGAGCCGGAGCGCGGCGGCCGCGTGTAGGGCACCGACCTATTCGGCATAGAACCGATCGTCCGGGAGCTTGCCGCCGTAGATCTTCGGGTTATCCTCGCCAAGGCGCGTCAGGAAGTCCTCGTATTCCTCGCGAGCATCGGCGCCCGAGACAACCTCGAGCTGGAGACGCCCGATGACGTCCTTCACGAGCGGGGCGGGCAGGGAGTAGGTCTCTGCAATTTTCGCAATGGTCGCCTCGTCGCCCGCATTGGCCTTCTCGACCGTCGCCGCGACCTCCGCGCGGATCGCCTTCACGAGGTCCGGATGCTCATCGACCAGAGTGCCCGGCATGACGAGGCCAGCCATGGGGAAGCGGGCCTGCTTCCCGGTGACCTTGCCCCACTCCTCCTGGAGATTCAGGGCGCGCGTGAGGTTCACGCCCGACTTCTTCATCTTCATGAGCGCCACCGAGGCGAGGTGTTCGGGAACGACCACCCACTGCGCCTCACCCTTGGTGAGCAGGGCCATCGCCTGCTGACCGTCCTGGGCGGGGATCACCTGGATGTCCTTGTCGCGGTCCATGCCGTTGTGCTTCAACAAGTAGCTGAAGACGAGGTCGGGCATGTTGCCCGGCAACATGACGATGACCTTCTGGCCGCGCAGCGCCTCCCAATCGCCGGGGGTCGTGCCCTCCGGGCCGAGCACGTAGAGCATGCCCCACACGACGGGGGCGACGAGTCGGACGTCGACACCCTTGTTGTAGAGGTTTGCCGCGACGTACGCCGGGGTCGCCGCAACCTCGACCTCGTTGTTCATGAGGGCCGACTTCAGTTGTTCAAGGCTGTCCCAGTTCTGCACGGAAGTGGACTCGGCGAGACCGTCGAGGTTCCCCTCGGAGCCAAACCCGCTCAAAGGCGCGCCGAACGCCATGGTCTGAGGTACGTAGGCGCGAATCTCCTCGAGCGGCTCGGTGTCGGATTCTTCGGCCGGTGCACTACTGGCCGGAGCCTCGCTGGTGGGGGCCTCACTCGATGAGGTGGTCGAAGCGTCGTCGGAATCGCTGCTCGTACAGCCCCCGAGGGCGAGGGCACAGGTGGCGAGACCCGCGAGCAGGGTGTGGAATCGGGAGGGACGGTGAGACATGGTTATCTCCTTTCGGTGAGGCGCCAGCTACCGGGAGGACCGTCGAGATCCAAATGGCGGTCGGCGACTTGAGTGAGTTCGTCGCGGTCGTGAGAAACCCACACGGTCGTGAGGTCGGTCGATGTGATGAGGGCGGCAAGATCTGTGCGCAGGCGCTCGGAGAGTGCGGCATCCAGGGACGCGAAGGGTTCGTCCACGAGGAGGAGGCCGGGCTCGGTGGCGAGCGCCCGCGCGATGGCGACGCGCTGCCGCATCCCGCCGGACATTTGGGCGGGATAGAGGCCGGAGGCGTCGGCGAGCCCCACGCGATCAAGCCACGTGATGGCGTGAAGTCGAGCCTCACGGCTTTGATCGAGGGGAAGGAGGACGTTGTCGAGCGCCGAACGCCACGGCAGGAGCCTCGGCTCTTGGAAAACGCAGGCAAGGCGTTTAGCGGGGCGGCTAACCGTGCCCTCAAAATCCGATGTGGTGCCGGCCAGGACCCGCAGCAGCGTGGTCTTCCCACAACCCGAGGGTCCGGCGACACCGAGCGTCATGCCTGCTTCAAGGTCGAGGGAGAGGTCCTCAACAAGGCAGAGCTCTCGCCGCCAAATGGTGACCTGGCGCAGGCTCAGCGCACTCGTGGGCTCCCCTTCGGAGGCGTCGAGCCTAGTCGCCTGCGCCGCAGCCGACGGGGGGAGGGTCACCTCGGTCATGACTCGCGGGGTTTCACCGCCACGAACGCGACGGCCTGCAGGTTGTCGCGATGTTCGCGAAAGTTCGTGCGCATCTGGCGAATGCGGGCCCGCGCCGGCGGGTTCGTGGCGACGTTCTTGAAGAAACGCATCGCACCGACGAAACCCTCGTCCGAGATGATGCGTTTCGGTTCGAGCAGGTGCATGGGGTTGTGGTCGGCGTACTCGACCTGGAAGCCCGCCTCCTCGAAGAACGCGGTCCACAGGCGCGTCGTGAGGGGTTTTGCTCCCACCCGGATTGAGCCGGAGAGCGACTTCGAAATCGCGGCCACCTGTTCATCGGTAGCGTCTTCCGGGAGGATGCCGAGCTCATGGATTGCGTAGCGGCCTCCCGGAGCGAGGATACGGAAGGCCTCCTTTGCAATGGCCGCTTTGTTTTTCGGGGTCTGCATGGAGAGCATTGCTTCGCCGACGACGAGGTCGTAGGAGGCGTCGGCCAGGCCCGTGTCTTTGGCATCCGCAGCGACGAGGCGAGCCTGGTCATACTTCTTCAGGATGGCGTTCAGCGCCGCGGTGCCCTCCGTGTTGGGATCGACGCCGACGTACTCACGCGGGTTGCACGCGAGCAGCATGGAAGCCGTCCGTCCGACGCCGGGCCCAAACTCCACAATGCGGTCCGTGCTCGTAGGCTTCGCCGCCGCAATGAGTCGCCGCGTGAGTTCGATCCCGCCCGGGCGCAGCACGCGTTTGCCGAGCTTGGCGAGCAGCCAGTGGCCCTGCATGCGCTGTTCCTCGGGACCTTGACGTTGTCCATGGACCTGTTCGGGGGTCGACGACATAGGGAGCCTCCGTTTTCTACATCTCAAGCTGTAGTAGATATGGTAAGGCTACCCTAATACCCCGCTTGAGTTGTGGAATGTTGCCATCGGAGGAATGGTGCGAGGTGGGTAACGATGGCGTTCGTATGTCGCCCAGACATGATGAAGGCCCCGAAGCGGAACGCTTCGGGGCCGAACGTGAGGGTGACTAGGCCTCGGTGTCGACCATCACGAGTGAAAGATGGCAGGCTTCCTCCGCTACGAGTGCGTGCCGCTCATTCGGGGCCAAGTAGATGACGTCTCCCGGCACCATGAGATGGTCCTCGCCGGCGACGTTGAAGGTCATCTTGCCGCTGAGAAGTTGGACCACGACGGCGCGCGGGGAGGCGTGTTCGGTGAGCTGCTCGCCTGCATCAAAGGAGAAGAGCACCACCCGCAGGAGATCGTTGTTCACGACAACGCGCGAGGTCGTCGCGGCCTTGGTGATGGGGAGTTCTTCAAGCAGGTTGATGAAAGCGGCGGACTCGGTGCGCGATGTGGCGGCCATGCGGGCTCCTGTTTGTTCAGCTTCGTGTGTAAAAAAGGATGATTCAACTCTAACGGAGGACCTCATCCGAGGGAAGAGACGGCGGCCACGATCACGTGGGCCTGCGGATACCGGATCCTGCCCCAGGCATTCTGGATGCAGTAAGGCGGCGGGCCACATGGCCCGCCGCCTTACTGCAGTGGCGTGGGTTTAGTCCTTCTTGATGTCCTCGACCTTCGCCTTCACGGCATCTTTGGCGTGCTTGCCGGCGTCCTTCGCATCGTCAGCAACGTCCTTCAGCTCCTTGCGGACCTCACCGAGCTTGTCGTCCGCAGCCTTGGAGGCGCGATCGGCGCTCGCCTTCACGTCCTTCTTGGCAGCCTCAACGTCGACGTTGCCGTCCGAATCCTCCAGCTTGTCCTTGACCTCTTCGGCCTTATCCTTCAGCTCCTCGGCCTTCGAGGTCGCGGCCTTCTTGGCTTCCTCGGCGGCGGTGGAGAGCTTGTCCTTGACCTCTTCAGCCTTCTCGGAGACGACGGCGGCTGCCTTGGCGGCGCCCTCCTTCGCCTGGCCGGCGGCCTTCTTCACACCCGCCTGGACGTCCTTCAGGTTCGCGTCGGTGCGGTTCGGGGCGGGAGAGGTCTTGGACGCCTCGTCATTCCAGTACTCCTCAGCCCACGGATCCTCCACCGGCTGGGTGCGGCGCCACAGGAGGTAGCCTGCGCCGGCGGCGAGTGCGCCCACGAGGATCCACCCGAAGGTCTTGCCTGCCGAGTTCTTCTTCGGCTGCTTCGTGAGGGCCTTTTGTGCCGCCTTGGAGGCCTTCTTAGCCTTCTTGTCGAGTCCGTCAGTCGACGAGGCTGCGGCGGCCGCATCCTGCATGGCCTTCTGCAGACGAGGCAGGTAGTCATCAGCGATGGCCTCGATCTTCGGGGCGGCGACCCTCTTGGCCTCCTTGCGTGCCTTGTCGTAGCCTTCCTCAGCGGAAGCGACGGCGTCCTGCAGACGCGGCTCGGCCCAATCCTGGGCGGCATGCAGGGCGTCCAGGGCCTTCTGCCCGAGATCCGATGCTTGCTCGGAAACCAAGGAGCCGGCGTCCTTCGCTGCTGAAAGCGCGCTCTTGCCCGCAAGGGCGGACTTGGCTTCGATCTTCTTCTTCTTCAATCCGAATGACATTCGAACTCCTCGTTCCTGTCAGGTGTCTCCACGCCACTGCGACGCGGCTACTCTCTCACTATCTTGCCTTGTTCATGTGCGTGGCGCAGTATGACGGGCGCGCGAACCGCGATGATCTGCCCGCCGGTACGACGAAGCGCCCCGGCTCATGCCACACTGAGAGTCATGAAAGCAACACTGCACACCTCCCATGGCGACATCCATCTGGAACTGTATGAAAACCACGCCCCGGTGACGGTCAAGAACTTCGTCGGCCTCGCTACCGGCGAGAAGGAATGGACCGACCCTACGACGGGTGAGGCCACCACGAAGCCCCTCTACGATGGCGTGATCTTCCACCGCGTCATCCCCGACTTCATGATCCAGGGCGGTGACCCACTCGGCACGGGCACTGGCGGCCCGGGCTACATGTTCGACGACGAGATCCACCCCGAGCTCACCTTCACCGAGCCATACGTCCTCGCTATGGCTAACGCGGGTAAGCGCGGTGGCCGGGGCACGAACGGCTCCCAATTCTTCATCACGGTCGCGCCGACGACGTGGCTGCAGGGCAAGCACACCATTTTCGGGTCCGTGATCGACGACGAATCGAAGGCCGTCGTCGATGCCATTTCGAAGGTTCCGACGAACCCGCAGGCGCGCCCGCTCTCGGACGTCGTCATTTCGTCGGTCACGATCGAGGAATAGTCGACCGCCCCCGATGAGTGAGCAGCACTCGGCGGGGGAGGACGGGCGGCCCCGCTGCCCACGCCACCCCGACGTCGTCACCTACATTTCCTGCCAACGCTGCGGGCGTCCGACATGCCCGGCCTGCCAGGTGCAGGCTGCCGTCGGCGTGCACTGTATCGACTGCGCCCGCGCCGCCCGCTCGCGCCGTCGCCTGCCGCGCACCCGGGCGGGTGCGCCCCTGACCTCGTCGTTGGGGACCCTTGCGGTCACCAAGACGATTGTGGGGATCTGCGTGGTCATGCAGCTTGCGCTGATGATCGTGCCAGCGGTGTCCGCTCAGCTGATGTTCGTGCCTGCGCTCGGCGTGATCCAGCCGTGGCGCTTTCTCAGTGCGGCATTTGTGCACGGCTCGCTGCTGCACCTCGGCTTGAATATGCTCGCGCTGTGGATCGTGGGGCAGGGCCTCGAACCCGTCCTCGGACGCTGGCGTTTCACCGCACTGTTCCTCCTCTCTGCACTCGGCGGCTCCGTCATGGTGCTGTGGCTTGCCTCGCCGACGTCGGTCTCCTGGATCACGGGAACCGTGGGCGCTTCCGGCGCACTGTTCGGCATGTTCGGCGCCGTGTTTGTCCTCAACAAGAAGGCGAATGCGGACATGCGGGCGATCACGATCTTGATTGTCGTGAACCTTGCCTACGGCTTCCTCGTGGCGAACGTCGCGTGGCAGGCCCACCTGGGCGGGCTCATTGTCGGTGCGCTTGCCGTGTGGGGGTTCATCGTCAGTGCCCAGCGACGCTGGAAGGCGGGCGCTGCCAGTTGGACCGCCCTCCTCACAGTCCTGCTCATCGCGGCGGCAATTGCCAAATATGTGCTGATTTAGCCGCAAGCGCGGGCCAATTGCTCGCGGGAGAACCTCGAGAACAGGCCCGACTTACACAGGTGTAATTTTCCCCAACTGGGGATAAGCCTGTGGATAACTTTGGCTGGGCAGAGAGAAGGGCGGCGGAGGTCATCCCCGCCGCCCTTCTCTCTGCCTGGCGGCTTCGTGTGGGCGCGATGATGGCGCCAAGCCGACCCGGCACCTCCCACCCCGCACGCTAGTGAGCGCCGGGACAGCGCGCGTATTCGCCATGGTGGCGGGTGCGCGCTGTGCCGCGGGCGCGTTAGTCCCACAGGTCGATGTCGACCTCCGCCGGGTCGGAGCCCACCCGGCTAGCCGAATTGAGGGCATCGATTGCGGCGCGCTGGGCGTCGGTGAGCCGCACGTCAACCGCGGCGAGGTTCTCGACCAGACGCTCCGGTGTTGCCGTCTTCGGAATCGTGATGACGTCCTGGGCGAGGTGCCAGGCGAGGACCGCCTGGGCGGGACTCACGCCCGCTTCGGAGGCGACGGCCTGGACGACGGGGTCCTCAAGAAGACCCTTACCGGAGCCGAGTGGCGAATACGCCTCGGTCGCGATCCCGAAGTGCTCGTGGAGTTCGCGCAGCTCGGGACGCGAGTGGCGGGGGTGCATCTCGATCTGATTGACGGCCGGCACGACGCCGCTCTCATCGATGATGCGCTTCACGTGGTCAGCGAGGAAGTTCGAGACGCCGATGGCCTTCGCACGACCGGACTCGCGGATCTCTACGAGGGTCTTCCAGGTCTCGACATACAGGTCGTCCTTCGGGCACGGCCAGTGGATGAGATAGAGATCCACGTAATCGGTACCGAGGCGTTCAAGCGAGGCGTCAAACGCGCGCAGTGTGGCGTCACGACCCTGGTCCTTATTCCACAGCTTCGTGGTGAGGAAGATGTCTTCGCGCGCGACGCCGCTCGCGGCAATCCCGCGTCCGACGCCGGCCTCGTTGCCGTACACCTTCGCCGTGTCGATCAGGCGATAGCCCTCGGTGAGAGCGTGTTCCACGATCGTTTCGGCGTCCTCGTCGGGAACTTGCCACACGCCGAGACCGAGGCGGGGCATCACAGTGCCGTCGTTCAGAATGCGGGTGGGGACAGTGGGCATGACCAATCCTTCGGTTTGATGTGCGACCCACTCAGCCTAGGATGGGCGATCGTTGCTGTCGCGGCGACAGTGAGGTGCACCACGAAGTTCAGTCGTGGGGCTGATACATCCGCGGGTGTGGGTCGAGGTGGGCGCCCGCGGCCGAAGGGACTCCGATTGCTCGAGGATTGCTCGGGCGTTGCCGGCCTCAGCGCCACCTCAGGGTCATGAGGAAACCCGCGAGCATGAGTCCGATACCGATGAGCAGGTTGTAATTGCCGATCGGCAGGGGCCAGCGGCCCGCCATGAGATAGGTGATGACGACCCAGATCAAGCCAAGGATCATGAGGGTCACCATCGTGGGCGCCCACCATGAGGGCGACGGCTCGATCGAGACCGGCTTCGGGGCGCGCGGCCCCGGACGGGCCGTCTTGCGCTTCCTTGACTTGGGCACGGCTACCTCCAGTGGGCGACATGGGCTTCGTCCCTAGCTTAGTCTGGAGCGAGAAGCGGAGGACAATCGAGGCGGAGGGAGGCGCCGGTGAGCACTCAACGTCACCCCTGGTGGCACCCCGCGGGGTCATCAATCGCGGTCGGCCTCGTTGCCGTCGGTGCCGGTCTGCTGTTCGCCACCAACGCGCAGCTCTTCGAAGATCAGGAATACCGCAACCCCACCAACTTGGTAGAGCTCGCCCAGTTGGAATCGGCCAAACTCGAAGACCACGAAAAGGCGGTCACAGCGCTGCGCCAAAAGGTCGACGAAGCGATCGATGCCTCCGGCGAACGTCAGCTCTCCTCTGCCACCACATCAGCGGAATTCGCCTATCTCGATGTTCCGGTGAGCGGGCCCGCCCTCGAGGTGCAACTGTGGGACGCGCCCATCACGTCGATCGAATCGGGCCAATGGGACGTCAACACGCTCGTCGTGCACCAGCAGGACGTGGAAGCCATTATGAACGCGCTGTGGGCGGGCGGCGCGGAAGCCATGACCGTGCAGGGCCAGCGGATGGCCAGCACGTCCGGAATACGGTGCGTCGGAAACGTCTTGTTGTTGCACGGCCAAAAATACTCCCCGCCCTACGCGATCCAGGCGATCGGTGACCCGGAAGCGCTTCAGGCCGCGCTCGAGCGGGACCCGCAGGTCGCGATCTACCGCCAGTACGTTGACGCCGCCGGCCTCGGCCTGTCGATCACGCCGAAAGAGACCGTGACAATGCCCGCTTACGACGGCAAGATCGAGCTGTCCCACGCCTCAGTGATGGAAGGAACGGGATGACACCGGATCCTCCGCGGCGATCTCTGCACCGCACCCCACCGCCGCCACCAACCGACGACGCCACGGATCTCTTCCCACCCGCCCCGGGCGAGGGCACAGCCGCCGCTTCGGCGTCGCGATCCCCTGGAGCGAGTGCGGTTTCCACCCCGTCGAGCACCACGTCCTCCGGCGCCGGACGCCATTCCGCGCGGCGGCGTTCGCACCCACGCCGGCGCAGGCCCGCCGACCTCGCCCTGCTCATCATGGGTGAAGTGCTCTTCACCGCGGGGGCGTTCATCGGGCTCTTCCTCGTCTGGCAACTGTGGTGGACGAACATCGAAGCCAGCGAAAACAACTCGGTCGCCGTCGCCGAACTCGACGGCGTATTCGAACCCGAAGTCGTGCAGAGGGCTGAACGTCATACGGACGCGCCGCCCGTGATCCAGCCGCGCGGCAGCAATGAACCGTTCGCGAAGCTCTACGTACCGCGGTGGGGTTCCTCGACGCTTGCCATCGCGGAGGGCCTGTCCTATGCGAACGTGTTGGACCACGGTCTGGTCGGACACTATCCGGATACCGCGTCCATCGGAGAGGTCGGCAACGCGGGCCTCGCCGCGCACCGTATGACGCGTGGCGCCGTCTTCCAAAACATCCAGGACCTGCAACCCGGCGACGAACTCATTGTCGAGGGGGACAGCGCCTGGATCGTCTTTTCCGTCACCGGACACGAGGTCGTGAACCCCAACGACGGCCAGGTCTTGCTACCCGTGCCCCATCAGCCCGGCGTCGAGGCGGATACGCCCCACCTTACGCTCACGACCTGCCACCCGCTCATGTCCACGCGCGAGCGCTACATCGTGTACTCCGAGTTTGAGTACTGGATCCCGCGCGATGAGGGCATGCCCGACGCGCTCTTGGAGAAATAAATGTATGGAGCACTCTGGCGTCTACTGCCCGGCCCCACGTGGGTGCGGGTGATCCTCGCACTACTCATCGCGCTCGCGGTCGTGTTCGTGCTCTTCGAATACGTCTTCCCCGTGATCGAGCCCTATATGCCCTTCCAGCAGGGTGGGCTCGACGTCGGCTGACCATCCCCGCGACGTGGCTGCGTGCTGCCGCGCTCGGCGAGGCAACTAGGCTAGGGCCATGACAGCACCCACGCGCCCCGCGGATCTCGACCAGGTCGGAGCGGGCCTGCGAATCCGCATGGTCGATAATTTCGACTCGTTCGTCCACACGATCGTCGCCTACGTGCGAGACCTCGGCGCGAACGTGGAGGTCGTCCGCAATGACATCGCCCCCCGCAACGTCGAGGACGTCGACGGGATCATGATCTCGCCGGGTCCCGGCACGCCACGCGACGCCGGTCGCAGCGAAGCCATTATCGAGGCCTGTCTGGCCGCGGGCGTGCCCATGCTCGGCGTGTGTCTGGGCCACCAGGCTCTTGGGGAAGTGTGTGGTGCGCGCATCGCGCACGCACCCGAGCTCGTGCACGGCAAGGCCGACGATGTGGACCACGACGGACGGGACCTGTTCGAGGGGATTGCGAACCCCATGCGGGTGGCGCGCTATCACTCGCTCGTCATCGACCGCGCCTCGGTGCCGAGTGAACTCGAGGTGAGTGCCACGTCGCCGGATGGCACGATCCAGGCGGTGCGCCACCGCACCGCGCCGGCCTTCGGTGTGCAGTTCCACCCCGAATCGATCCTCACCGCAGAGGGCTATCGCCTCCTTGCCAACTGGTTAACTCTCTGCGCGGCGCGCCACTAGTCCTTGGGCTGTTCGCTCGGGTTCCCGGACTCGCTCGGTGTCGGCGCCGGATCCTGACTTGGCGCGGGCGGCGGCTCCGGCGTCTCTTCCGGCGGTGGTTCTGTACCGATCACGAGGTTGATGGTGGATCCGACCGGCACCTTACCCGGGCCCGGGTCCTGTGAGACCACCTGACCGGGGTCGACGTCGTTACTCGGAGACGTCGTCGACCGCGAGAGCAGGCCCAGGTCGGACAGCAACTGAGCGGCCTCGTTGCCATCCATCCCCTTGAGTTCTTCGACGTCGACGAGCCCGGTCGCAACGTAGAGCACCACGGATTCGCCCTTGCCGATCGTGGCGCCCGCCTCCGGGTCGGTGCGCAGCGCCTGATCCTTCTCCATCTTCGGGGCGTCCTCGCTCTCCACTCGGGAGATCTCGATGCCCGCGTCCTTCAGCAGCTGGCGTGCTTCGTCCTGGGTGCGGCCCTTCACGTCGGGCACGGTTACGTCGCCCGGTCCCGAGGAGAAGTGCACGACGACGGTGTCTCCCTCATGCGCGGTTGCCCCCGGCGCCGGTTCGGAGGAGACGAACAAGCCCTCGGGGACGTCGTCGTCGGCGACAGGCTCGCCGATGTCCATCGAGAGTTTGACTGCCTCGAGCGCGTTCTTGACGCCGCGCTGGTTCAGCCCCTCCAGTTCGGGGACGGTCACCTCGGGCGGCTCCTGCGGCGCCTTCTCCCGATTCATCACGAGGTAGGCGGCCGCGACCGCGAGGATCACGACGAGGAAGGCGAGCAGGCCCCATACCCACCGAGAGCTCGAGCGTGGGCGGTCCACGATCGCGGCTTGCGTGGAGGTGGCGGGCTCCCCAGCATGGGTCGCCTGCGGGCTCCAGCTCTCCGTGGTGGGCGGGATAGCGGAGGCGACCGTCGTCGCTGCGCCGGGCGCGACGCCACCGGCCACGCCCCACACGGCAGTCGACGGTGCGCTCACGGTCCCGCCGCGGGCTGCCGCCAGGAGGTCGGAGCGCATCTCGGAGGCATCGGAGTAGCGTTGCTCACGGTCCTTCGCGAGGGATTTCAAGACGACACGGTCGAGCGCCTCGGGGATGTCTGGTGCGATCGAGGAGGGCGTCCGTGGGGTCTCCCGCACGTGCTGATAGGCAATCGCGACCGCCGAGTCCCCCGCGAACGGCGGCTGACCCGTCAGCAGCTCGAAGAGCAGACATCCGGTGGAATACAGGTCGGAACGAGCATCGACAACCTCACCGCGCGCCTGTTCGGGGGAGAGGTACTGGGCGGTGCCGACGACGGCGTTCGCCTGGGTCATCGTGGCCTGGGAGTCGGCCATCGCCCGAGCGATTCCGAAATCCATCACCTTCACGTCGCCCGCGGGCGTGAGCATGATGTTGCCCGGCTTGATGTCGCGGTGCACGATCCCCACCCGATGTGCGTAATCGAGCGCGCCGAGGACGCCGGAGACGATCTGGACGGCCTCGTCGATCGGAACGGCAGCACCCTCTTGGAGGAGGTCGCGCACGGTATGGCCCTCGACATACTCCATGATGATGTAGGGGATCTGCAGTTCCTCGCCGGTGCGCGCGGACTGGATCGTCTCCTCGCCCGTGTCATAGACCGCGACGATTGCCTGATGGTTCAGAGCGGCGGAGCTTTGTGCCTCGCGACGGAAGCGCGCGAGGAAGACGGGGTCGCGCGCGAGGTCTTCCCGCAGCAGCTTGATTGCCACGCGCCGCGAGAGGCGGACGTCACGGCCGATATGGACCTCGGCCATGCCGCCACGCCCAATCAGCTCGCCGATCTCGTAGCGACCGGCGAGTAGGGGCGGAGTGTGCTCTACCACGGTTCCTCCTTGGAGCTGGCTGCACCCGACGCCAAGGCCGCGGGAGCAGGTGGTGTGGACAGGCTATCGGGTACACAAAAAGTGAAGAATCGCTCGGCGACGTGATGCGCGGATTCGGGCCGTTCCTCGGGTTCCTTCGCGAGCAGGTCGTATACCAGGTCCGAAAGCGGGGCGGGTACCCGCGCGGGAAGAGGCGGGATCGGGTCGCTCACGTGGCGCATGGCGACGGCGATCGGGTTCGGCCCCGAGTAGGGGCGGTAACCGGCGAAGACCTCGAAGGCGGTCACGCCAAGTGCGTACATGTCGGTGCTAGCCGAGGTCGCGGCACCGCGCGCCCGTTCGGGCGCCAAATAGTCGGCGGTCCCCATGACGCGACCCGTCGCGGTGAGATTCGGGGCGTCGTCGCCGAGCGAAATCCCGAAATCCGTGACGGTGACGGTGTCGGTGCCATCGGGATTGGTACCAACCAGGATGTTTGCGGGTTTGACATCCCGGTGCACGATCCCGCGCTCGTGGGCGTGGGCGAGAGCACGGGCCGTATGCCCGAGGATCCGCGCGGCCCGCGTGAAGGTGAGCTCGCCGTGGCCCGCGCCCGGGCCGATGAGTGTGCTGAGGGCGACCCCGGGGACGAAGCGTAACGCCAAGTAGTCAGTCTCTCCGGTGCGCCCATTCGCGACGAAGGCGGCGATGGAGGGGTGATCCAGCATCGCGATGTTTCGGGCCTCGGTGGCCAGACGTTGACGTAGGAGCGGATCTTCGCGCAGTTCGGCGCGCAGCAGTTTTAGCGCCACCTCGCCGCCGTCGTGGGTATCGAGTGCACGCCATACCTCACCCATGCCCCCGTCGGCCAGGCGCTCACGGAGGCGGAATCGGTCGGCGACGAGCGCGCCGACCCGGCGCGACTCAGGGTGCCCGCTCATTTGACCACCGCCTCGAGCACCCGCTTCGCGATCGGGCCGGCCGTGTGACCGCCGTCGGCCGCCGCCCCGGCGGCACCCCCGTTCTCCACGAGAACCGCAACCGCGATCTGCGGGTCGACGATCGGCGCGAACGCCACGATCCACGCGTGAGCGTGTGAGTCGTTGCCGGTCTGCGCCGTCCCGGTCTTCGCGGCGACGTCCACGCCGGGGATGGCCACCGGTGTGCCGGTGCCCTCGGTCACGACGCCGCGCATGAGTTCGGTGAGGGTGGCCGCCGTCGTCGCCGAGATTGGTCGGGAATATTCCTTCGGCGTGGTACGTGAGCGCACGGTGAGGTCGGCGTCGCGCACGGTCGCGACCAGGTGCGGTTCCATGAGGACGCCGTGGTTCGCGATTGCCGCGCCGACCATCGCCATCTGCAGCGGCGTCACACGCACTTCATACTGGCCGATCCCGCTCATGGCGAGCTGCGCGTCGTTCGTGATGTCGCCGACGGTGGAGGGTGACACCTTCGTTGGTACGTGCCAGGTGTTCTCGAATCCGAACGCGGAGGCCTGGTCGCGTAGGCGATCGGTCCCGAGCGAAAGGGCCAGTTGCGCAAACGTGGTGTTACACGAGCGTGCGAATGCGAAGGACAGGGGTCCCGTGTCGCCGGATCCGCAGGTGCCCCGGCCCGGGTTGTGCATGACGGTGGAGGAACCCGGCAATGTGAACGTGGCATCCGTCGGGACACTCTGGCTGGCGTCCCCGCCGTTGTCCTCAAGGTAGGCCGCCGTCGTCACGAGTTTGAAGATCGACCCAGGCGGGTAGGTGGTTGGCCCCGTTGCGCGCGAATTCAGCGGGTGTGCGGGATCGTTCGTGAGCTGCTCCCAGGCGGCTCGGGCGGCGTCGCGGTCGTGGGTCGCTAGCGCATTCGGATCGTAGGACGGTTTCGAGACGAGCGCGAGAATGTTGCCGCTCGCCGGTTCCACCGCGACGACGGCGCCCGCCTGGTCTCCGAGCGCGTCCCAGGCGGCCTGCTGGGCGGCAGGATCTAACGTGAGTTCGAGGGAGCCGCCCTTCGGCTGCTTACCGGTGATGAGGTCCTGCAGGCGGGAGACAAGTAGGGAGTCTGCGGTGCCGTTCAGCACTTGGCTCTCGGAGCGTTCGAGACCCGTGGAGGAGTTGAACGCCGTCGCGAAATAGCCGGTCACGGGCGCGTACAGGGGCCCGTTGGCGTAGGTGCGCTGGTAGCGGTAGACGTCGTCGACGGGCTGCGAGGACGCGATGGTCTCACCGGCCACGATGATGGGACCCCGGTCGCGCCCGTATTCGCGGTAGATCTCGCGTACATTGCGGGAATCCGCGTTGAGGGCGGGGGCTTGGAAGAACTGGATCGTCGTCGTCGAGATGAGCAGGGCGCAGAACATGCCCATCATGACGACGGCGAGGCGGCGCAGCGGACGGTTCACGTGAGCCGTACCTCCTCGGTCGCGTGGGCGTCGTCGGACAGGTCGCCGATCCGCGGCGGGACGGGACCGTCGACCACCTGGGGGCTCGGCGCGCGGCCCGTCGCGTTACCCGGCTGGCGTGCGCCATTCGACATGCGCAGCAGTAGGCCGACGATCATCCAGTTCGCGCCAAGAGAGGACCCGCCCTGTGCGAGGAAGGGCAAAGTGAGGCCGGTGAGGGGAATGACCCGGGTGATGCCACCAACGACGACGAACACCTGGAAGGCAATCACGAACGCGAGGCCACCGCAGAGCAGCTTGCCGAACGCGTCGCGGATCGAGAGCCCCACGCGGATGCCCCGCAGCGCGAGAATCAGATAGAGCATGAGGATCGCGAAGAGTCCCGTGAGTCCGAGTTCCTCGCCGAGGGAGGCGGTGATGGAGTCCGAGTGGGCGGCGTAGACCAGTTCGGGATGGCCGTAGCCCCAGCCCGTTCCCATGAGGCCGCCCTGAGCCATGCCGAACATGCCCTGGACGAGCTGGTAGGACCCACCCGGGCTGCGGCTGTAGAGCTCTGCGGAGAGGGGATCGCGCCAGATCTCGTAGCGGGCGTAGACGTGGGAGAACATCGAGCCCGCGACGATGACGGCACCGCTGAACATGGTGAGTCCGATGACAATCCACGAGGTACGCTCGGTGGCCACATAGAGCATCGCGACGAACAGGCCGAAAAAGAGTAGTGAAGTCCCAAGGTCTTTCTCGAACACGAGCACGAGGACGGCGACCGCCCAGGCCAGGCAGATGGGACCGAAGTGGCGCAGTCGCGGCAGCTGCAGGCCCAGGATCCTCGAACCCGCGAGTGCGAGATTGTCGCGCTCAGCAGCCAGGTAGCCGGCAAAGAAGATGGCGAGCAGGATCTTCGCGATCTCGGCCGGTTGGAAGGAGAAGGGGCCGAGCCCGATCCAGATGCGGGAGCCGTTGATCGTTTTGCCAAGGACGGGAAGCAGCGGCATGAGGAGCAGGATGAGGCCGCCGACGAGCGAGAGATAGGTGAACCGCCGCAGGGTGCGGTGGTCCTTCAAGAGCAGGACGACGGCGAGGCACAACACGATTCCCAGGACGGTCCACTGCATCTGGCCGGTCGCGAACCGGTGGCTTGCGCTGCCCTGCGCTTCGTAGGCGAGATCGAGGCGCGCGATCATGGCGAGCCCGATCCCGTTGAGAGCCATCGCGATGGGCAAGATCACCGGGTCCGCGTACGGTGCGCGCCAGCGCACGATGATGTGGGTGAGGATCGCGAGCACCGTGAACGCCAGGGCGTACGTGGTCAGGCGGGCCGGCGGGGCGCCGTCGATGGCGAGCCCCACCTGCACGTAGGCGTACAGGCCGAGCGCGAGCGCCGGAATCATGAGCAGCAGCTCTGTGAGGCGACCGCTGCGTGCCGGGCGCATGGCTACAGTCGCCATGTGGCCTCCGATGTGGCGGCGCGTGCCCGCGGGGTCGCAGACTCGCTCGGGCTCGGCGTCTCGGTGGGGCTCGGGTATGGACTCGGCCCGGGCGTGGGGCTTGGGGCCGGGGTGGCGAGGTCTTCAAAGTTGCGGACTACGTCCCGTGCCTCCTCGAGGGTGGGGCGCGTGGTCGGGGTGCGGAGACGTTCGCTCGCGTAGGCGGGGAGGTCGCTCACGCGCACGTCGGAGTGCTCGTAGACCTCGGATAGTTTGATCGGGCCGATCGCCTGGGGGATCCCCTGGAAGATGGTCACGACGCCGTCGTCTTCCGCCACATAGTACTGGGTGCGGGTCCAGGCATACCCGGCGGCGAGGCCCCCCGCGATGATCGCGAGGATAAGGGTGAGCCCGGCCAACCGACCGAGGATACGCAAGGCGCGCGAGGAACGGTGCCGTGGTTCGGGCTCCATCTCTTCCGGGGTGCGCGCAGGGCGTAGGGAGGCGGCGCGGCCCGCGGCGCCCGAGTGAGCGCAGGCCCGGGTGCGGGCGAGACGGTCGGTTGTGACCGCGCCCACGAACTGCGGGGTCGTCGAGGGCTGGTGTCCGTCCCGGAGCTGGTTTGAGTCCAAGATGTCGCACACGATCACGGTGACGTTGTCCGGGGCGCCAGCGCGCAGGGCGAGATGGATAAGTTCGTCCGCGCAGGCGTCGACGTCGGGCAGGGCCACCATCGTCTCGGTGATCGTTTCGTGTGAGACGACGCCGAAGAGGCCATCGGAGGCGAGCAGCCAGCGTTCGCCGGGGTGGGCTTCCCGCATGGAGGTGTCGAGCTGGACCTCACCGTCGTTATCACCGAGGGCGCGCAACACCATGTTGCGCATCGGATGGTTTTCCGCCTCTTCGGCGGTGATCCGGCCGAGATCCACGAGGTGTTGAACGTAGGTGTGGTCCGTCGTGATTTGGTGCAGAACGCCGTCGCGCAAGATGTAGGCGCGGGAGTCGCCGATGTGGACCATCCCAAGTTTCGTGCCCGAGCGCAGGAGTGCGATGCACGTGGTGCCGAGACCCTTCAACTCGGGGTCGGTCTCCGAGCGGTTCATGAGTTCGGCGTGCGCGGAGTCCAGCGCGTCACGCAGGAGCGGGATGAGATCATCCGCCCCGGGGGTGTCGTCGTCGAGGGGGACGAGGTGGGCCACGGCCACGGAGGACGCGATATCACCGCCGGCGGGGCCCCCCATGCCGTCGGCGAGGACGAGCAGGTGAGGCCCGGCGTAGGCCGAGTCCTGGTTGACGGAGCGGACCGCTCCGACGTCCGAACGGACCGCATAGCTGAACTGGACGCTCATCGCCGCAGCTCCATCGTTGACTGTCCAATCCGTACGGGAACCCCGGGGGCGACGGGGCGGGCCTGGAAGACGCGCTCGCCGTCGACGAAGGTGCCGTTCGTGGAGTCCAGGTCCTCGACGTACCAGCGGCCTTCGTGCGGGAAGAAGCGGGCGTGTCGGTTGGACGAATAGTGGTCATCGAGCACGAGCGTGCACGAGGAGGCCCGTCCGACGATCACCGCGGAAGAGCCGAGCGGAACGGCCGAGCCCGTGAGTGGGCCCTGCGTCACGATGAGGCGCGTGGGGGGCGCGGCGGCGCGTGAGCGGGGGCTGACCTGCTGGCGCGCGGGTTTCGGGCTCCGAGCCGGACGGCGAGCGGCCTGGCCGCGGCCGCGCGTCGTCACCGTAGTGCCGAAGATGTCTCGCCGTAGTACTCCCAGTGAGAACAGCACGAAGAGCCACAACAGCACGAGGTAGCTGAGGCGCAGGAGGGTGACGGCGAGTTCACTCACGGGTCAGGCTCCATCTCCCGGTTGGTTCCAAAAGAGGATGCGGGTGCGGCCGATGGTCAGGGTGTTGCCGTCCACCAGCGTGGCGGCCGGAACCTTATGACCTTCGACGTAGAGGCCGTTCGTGGAGTCCAGGTCGGTGGCGATCACGCCGCGGGGCGTGACGCGTAGTTCGAGGTGTTGGCGCGAAACGCCGGAGTCGTCGACGATGATGTCCGCTTCCGAGCCGCGACCGATGACCGTGACCGGACCGGTGAGCAGGTAGCGCCGCCCGTCGATGTCGAGCAGTGGGTAGCGCGCATCGCTCGAGGGGCCGGTGGCCGGTGCGACGGCGCCGCGTTTGGTCGTGGATTCGATCGTGTACTGGCCCGTGGCGAGTTCGCCGTCGAGGTCGAAACTCACGTGAACGGGGCCGACGAAGGAATAGGACTGGGAAGCCGCGTGCTCGGTGGCGGCGGCTGCGATCTCTTCGGCGAGGGCTTGGGCACCCCACTGTTCGAAGTTGTCTTCATCCGTTGCGGAAAGGGTCACGCGAAACTCGTTCGGCGCGATGGTCCGGTCGCGGGAGACGGCGGCGGCACGATCGTCCATGGCGCGGCGCACCGCCGAGGCGATTTCAACCGGCTTGATCTCGGAGCGAAAAGCCTTGGAGAACGCACCAGACACGACGTTCTCAACCTTCTTTTCGAACCTGTCAAGAAAGCTCATGGTGGATCCCCCGGGTCAGGAAAAGCGCTCGCGGCATACGTGTCTAGGCTGATTCTAACGAAGAGCCCATGATCAACGGCACGCCACGCCCGTGGGCCGGCCCGCGGGGCGGGGTTTCCCCGGGGACTCTCGTGTCGGGGAGTGTGGCGGGATAGCCCGCTGGGTGGGGATTCTGGCGTCGGGATGTACTCAGAGGGGTCACGCTGTCCTGCGGTGTCTCGACTCAGGCGCACCGGGCTGCCAGGTTGTGCAGATGTGGTCGGGGTTACGCAGGTCCGATTTTCCACGAGGGTGCTTTGCCGGTTATGATGGCAGTCGTTCCTTCCGTGGGCGCTGACCTCCGTGTCGCACCCCGGAAGTGACATGCGCGAGTGGCGGAATAGGCAGACGCGCACGGTTCAGGTCCGTGTGCCCGTGAGGGCGTGGGGGTTCAACTCCCCCCTCGCGCACCGAAAGACCCGCAGGTAACTGCGGGTTTTTTTGTGTCGTCGACCGTTCCGTCGGGCGCCCTACGTGGGTGGTCTTAGGGCGCACACCACGAGACCTCTGTCCAATGTGCGCCGACATATTCCAAAGTCCGACCTCTGTTCGCGACGTTGGCGGGGCCTTCCCCGGTATTCGCTCCCCGTGTCCTCGAGGATGGGCCCGGCCCCCCCTCAGGCGCTCTGGCCACAGCGACACGCGATCGATTCTCTCCTGGCTCTCGGGCTCTCCATGTGTGAGCCATGAGTACCCCGTCGTGACCAGCGCAGATGGCGGGACGACGCAGGAGAGTCACACCTGTGCGGGCGAGTGTTCCACCACGTTAGTAAAGGGCGTTTATATACTGGTCTTTAGAATGTGAGACACCGACAATGAAGTGGGAATTGTGGTTCAGGTTAGTTTTGGTTTCGATGTAGGTACCTCCTCCAGTAAGGGCGTTTTCGCCACTCTCGATGGCGAACTCTTAGCGATGGCTAAACGTGAACACCGGGTCGACCGCCCGCAACCCGGGCACGTCGAGATGGATCCAACCCTGTGGTGGCAGGAGTTTTGTTCAGTCGCCGAGGAGCTTCGCTCCGAAGTTCCGGACGCCGACGTCGTCTGCGTGGGGGTTTCGGGCATGGGTCCGTGCGTCTCTCTTGCCGACGCGGCGGGCACCCCGGTGCGGCCCGCGATTCTCTACGGCGTCGACACCCGGTCGACTGAGCAGATCGCTAGCCTGACCGAAGAGCTCGGCGGCGCGGACGCGATTCTGAGCCGCTGCGGCTCGGTGCTCTCCTCGCAGGCCGCCGGCCCGAAGATCCAATGGGTCGCCGAAGAGGAACCGGAGACGTATGAGCGGGCCGAGTTGCTCTTCATGCCGGCCTCCCGCCTCGTGTGGGAACTGACGGGAGAATACGTCCTCGATCACCAGTCGGCGTCGCAGTGCACCCCGATGTACGACATCGAGGCCCGCACCTGGTACGAGCCGTGGGCCACGTTGGTGGCGCCAGGACTCACCCTGCCGCGCCTGGCCTGGGCCGGTGAGGTGGCGGGGACCGTGAGCGAGGAAGCCGCAACGCAGTGCGGCCTGCCGGCCGGTATTCCCGTGGTGACCGGAACCATTGACGCCTGGGCTGAGGCCATCTCGGTGGACGCCCATAACGTGGGCGACCTCATGCTCATGTATGGCACCACCATGTTCTTCATCAACACGATCGAGACGGTGGTGCGTTCGCACGAGCTGTGGGGGACGATTGGCGCGCTCCACAACACGCGCAACGTTGCCGGCGGGATGGCGACGTCGGGTGCGATTACGGGCTGGCTGCGTGACCTGTTCGGGAGCCCGGATTACACCGATTTGCTCGCCGAAGCGGCAGCCTCGCCTGCCGGAGCGGACGGCCTCGTCATGCTGCCCTACTTCGCGGGCGAGCGCACCCCCATCCAGGACCCCGACGCGCGCGGCGTGATCGCGGGGCTCACCGTCGAGCACACGCGGGGCGATCTCTACCGAGCGGCGCTCGAGGCGACCGCATTCGGCGTGCGGCACAATATCGAGGCCATCGAGTCCGCAGGTGGGCGGATCGACCGACTCGTGTGCGTGGGAGGCGGCACCCAGGGGGATGTCTGGCCGCAGATCGTCTCCGATATCACGGGCCGCCCCCAGGTGATCCCGACCTACACCGTCGGTGCCAGCTACGGCATGGCGTGGCTGGCCTCGTGCACGATTAAGCAGAGTACGGCGGCTGAATGGAATCCACCGGTGCGCACCCTGCGGCCGAACGCCGAGGCCAAGCAACGTTACGACCACATGTATGGTCTCTACCGGTCGCTCTACGACGCGACCGTGGAACAGGTCCACTCGCTGAGCGCAATCCAAAAGGGCTGAGGCAGACCCTGCACGCGGGTCACTACGGGCCCGGGTCCTTGAGGAATTTCTGAATGTGGGACAGCGCTGCGCCGGTGGCAACCGAGTTGTTCTTCTGGCGGGCGGGAACGACGTAGTCGTGGGCTCGCTCGCCGAACAGGGCTAGCTGGTCGACCTTGGAGAGCACGTCGCCGAGGTGATCGCCGATGAAGGTGCCAACCTCACCTCCGAGGATGATCGTGCCTCCAAAGAGCGCACGTACGGAGTGGATCGCTCGGGCCAGATGATCGGTGTAGCTCTGCCAACGAGACTGAAAACGGAGGTTGGTGGACAGTTCGGCGAAGAACTGCTCAATTGAATCTTCGGTATCGCCGATGAGCACCGAGGTGTTGCAGACGGTATCCATACAGCCGTAGCGCCCGCAATAGCACCGTGTGCCGTTCGGCACGAGGAGTAGATGACCGATTTCGCCGGGATAACCGCCGTTGACGGTAAAGATCTCGTTGTTGAAAATGACGGCTCCACCCACGGAACCGGACAGCGTGATGTAGAAAGCGTTGTTCAGGTGGTCCCACCGCCACGACTCAGCGAGTCCCGCGGCATAGGAATCGTGCAGAATTGTGGCCTTGGCGTCGAGGAAGCGCTGGAAATGGGCGCTGGTCATGCCTTCGTTATCGATGACTCGCCCGTAGACCACGGCGTTGGAGGCGCGGTCCACGAGGCCCGGCATCGCGATCCCGATACCGAGAAGGTGAGCCGGGTCGATATCGCAGGTGGCCACGAGGTCGGAGCAGAGCTTCCCGACGTAGCGGGCGTGTTCGTCTGTCCGGGAGTAGGGGTGACGGACCCGCACGGAGTGGACGGTGTCGCCGTTCAGATTGGTGGCGACGGCGGTGATGTGCCGCTTGGTGACGCTCACGCCAAGCGCGATGCGCGCATCCGGGACGGAGGCATAGGCAGCGGGGGCTCGGCCGCCGTCTTCTCCCGGGCGGAGCTTCGTCTTTTGCTCGGCAAGCCCCGTCTCGATGAGGTGAGTCAGGTATTTGGACACCGTAGGAATAGACAGGCCCAATGCCGTGGAAATATCCGCGCGTGTGGAGTGGGAGTGACGACGGAGGTAGTCGTACACGTCCCTTCGGGTACTGCGTTTGATACGAGAATTTCTTTTCGACACGTCGTCTCCACTGTGCGCCCCCGTGCCGTACGAGGGCGGCGATTCGCGTGGTTCGCGTCATTAGCGTAACCCATGGGGTGGGGCCTGGAATGCCTCGCGGGTCCCTCCAACCCATGCTTGGAGGGACCCGCGGAGCGTAAACCACCGATGTGGCGCGCGGTTACCGGCGGCTGTTGTAGAGGTTGCGCGAGGCGTCGATGAGAACCGCCACAAAGATCATCAGACCGCCTGCGAGCGTGATGAGGGTCGACTGGATCCCAAGAATGGCCAGACCCACCTGGATGACCGTGAGGAGCAGGGTGCCGGCGAGAACACCCAGCACCGAGCCCCTACCTCCGGTCAGGCTCACACCCCCAATGACTGCCGCAGCGATGACCTGCATTTCGTATGTGGTGCCGAACGATGACGTGACGGCACCCATGTAGCCGGAGAGCAGCCATCCGGCTACACCCGACAGAATTCCCGAGACTACGTACGCCCAGATCTTCACCCGGTCAACCGCAATTCCCGCGATATAGGCCCCTCGGTAGTTGCCGCCTACGGCAAACAGCGCGCGTCCAAATGTGGTGCGTGTCCAAATGAGGTGGAAGACGATGAAGGCGATGATGAGGACAATCGGCAGGATGGGGAAGCGGCCGATACTGCCCTGACTGACCCACTTATAGGAGTCCGGCAGGTTTGTGATGGTCTTACCACCCGTAATCGCGAGTAGTGCACCCTGGAGCACCATGTTGACCGCAAGGGTGGCGATGAGTGCATTGGCACGTAACTTGGTGACGATGAGCCCGTTAAACAGTCCGATCAGGGCACCAACGAGAAGGATCAGCACGATGGCGAGGGGCACCGGCAGTCCGCGTTGCATCGCCAGTGCCCCCATGAGGGCTGAGAAGCCAGCCGTACCCACGGTCGCGAGGTTGATGTCACCGAGGAGGATGATCATCGAGATCGAGATCGCGAGCAGGCCGAGGACGGTGGCCTGCACCAGAATGTTCGAAAGAATGCCGAAGGAATAGAAGGAGGGTTTAAAAATCCCCATTCCGACGATCGCCACGATCAGGAGGATCCAGACGGCCTGATTCATGGAGAAGTTAAGAATTCTCCGGGGTATCGAGATGGTGTTCACGTTAACTTGCTTTCTGTTCTTGGTCGCGGATCTCAGTCAGCGCCTCGATGGTGAGGCCCTTTGACTCCATCACGGTGTGGATACGGCCTTGATCGAAAAAGGCCAAGCGATCTGAAACTCGTAGGAGTTCCTCGTAGTCGTTGGTCAGGTAGATGGTGCTCATACCGGACTCAGATAGTTCGAGAACCTTGGAGATGATCTCGTTGCGGCTCTTGATGTCGATCCCCACGGTTGGTTCGTCGAGGATGAGGACTTCTGGTTGTGTGTTGAGAAGTCGCGAGACGACAACTTTTTGCTGGTTGCCTCCAGAGAGTGAGTCCATGGACTCCTCAACGTTATTGCATTTGATCTTGAGCTCATCACGGTACCAATTGGATAGCCGTTTGCGTTCCTTCAGATCAATGAACCCAAGAACTCTCTTGAGTACGCTCTTGTGAATACTGATACCGATGTTCTCATCGATGTCCATCGTGGGAATCACTCCCTCGCGATGACGGTCAAAGGAGATGTAGGCAAGGCCCTTGCGCAATGCATCTCCAGGAGAGGTCAGAGCGAGGTCAAGGCCGTTGAGCTCGATGCGACCTGAGGTGAGAGGGTGAAGCCCGAAGAGCGTACGACAAAATGCGCGCGCTCCCGATCCGGGGAATCCCACGATTCCAAGAACCTCGCCCTCGTGTAGATCGATCGACACGTTGGTGAGTTCCGTGTTGGTAACGGAGTCGGCCCGTAGTTTCACCGCTTTTGCTTCGATTGGCGCTGCCCGGCGAACCAAAGCCAGTTCCTCTCCCGCCACCAGGTGACCGAGGTACTCTTCGGTGACTTCACGGTTCTCATCGACCGGGAACATGAGGCCATCGCGCAGGACTGTAATGGAGTCTGAAAGCGCCAAGACCTCACCGAGGTAGTGGGAGATGAAGATGAACGCCGTGCCCTTGGCGCGCAGCTCGTTCACAAACTCGAAGAGCTCTTCACGCTCCTGATTGGTCAGTGCTGTCGTGGGTTCATCGAGGATGATGAGCTTCGCGCCGCCGTGCATCGCTCGAATGATGTTGAGCTTGCGTGCGTCAATGGAGGACAGGTCCTTCACCAGGGTATCGGGCGAGACGTCAAGGCCGTAGTCGGCGAGCTCCTCTTCCGCCACAGACGTGACGGTCGCCCAGTCAACAAGACCGTTTTTGACAGGTAGTAGCCCGGCAAAAATATTCTCTCCGACACTGAGATCGGGAAATGAGTTTTCATGCTGGGGAACGAGGCGGATCCCGAGTTCCTGGCGTTCGAAGATGTTGCGCTCACCGATGTCCTCACCCTCGAACGTCACAGTGCCGGAGGTAGGAGGGTAAATTCCAGCAATGATGTTGACCAAGGTGGATTTGCCCGCACCGTTACGCCCAAGAAGTGAGTGGACTTCTCCAGGATTTACTGTGAGGGAGACATCGGTCAGAGCTTTGGTGGCACCAAATATTTTAGAAACATCACTCACGTGTAAGAGCGCTGTGTTGGGCATAGGGGTGTCTTTCTCGATGTGGCCCCGGGGGAAGGGCGAGACTCCGCCCTTCCCCCGGAGGGTTGCTTACTTAGTGGCGTTGCCCCAAATGAGGGGGTTGTCCGCGTCGTCGGCATTCACGACCACGGGTGCAAGCATGATCGTGGCTCCCGTATCGCCTTCGGAGAACTCGACTTCGGTGTTGAGGTATTCGCCCTCAGGCGTGAAGGTTCCCGACGTCGGTACCTCCTTGTCCTGCAGCGGATAGGCATTCAGGACCTCGGTGGCGATCCCACCAACGCCAAAGACATCGATGACGACCTCGACGTCGATGTACCCCTCCTGCACGAGGTCCAAGATGTCACCGAGGCCGTCGTGAGAGATCACCATGATGTGACCGTCTTCGTCAGCCTTGTGCCACATGTTGTTCGTCTTCAGGGACTCAATGACCCCGAGCGTTGCGGTATCGGTCGGCGTGTTGACGAGATCAATGGTCTTCCCCGAGGACTTGGCGTCCGCGATGACGTTGTTCAACGCCGACGTCGCCACATCGGCCTGCGGGGCACCGAGCACCGAGATCAGCTCAATATCCGGATACTTCTGAATGACGTCTTCGAATCCCTTGGCGCGATCCTTGAAGACCTGCGAAACGACCTCGCCGTAAAGATTAACGACGACTCCCTTGGGCTCGCCATACTTCTCCGTCAGCATTTCGACAGCCTTCTCGCCGGCCATTTCGCCAGACTTCACCGAGTCGAAGAGAACCGAGACATCGACTTCGGCGTTGTTCGCCTTGTTGTCAATGACGGCGACGGGGATGTTGGATTCCTTCGCGCGGTCGAGCACGTCAGAAATCGAGTCTGAATCATACGGGTTCACGACAATCGCCGCAGGAGCCATGTTCTGGACCAAATTGTTCATTTGGTCATTCTGTTTGGCTGCGTCGGCTTCAGCGATGGTCACGTCCGCTTGGTAGTCGAGCATCTTCGCGGCATTGGTGACGCCATCGGCCATGGCGACGTGCACCTGTTCCGTCGAGTTCTTGGTTGAGTACCAAATCGTACCCTTGGAATCACCACCACCCTCATCTCCACACGCGGTGATACTCAGGGTCAACGCGGCAGCGCCGACCAGTGCTAGTGCTTTCTTCAGCATGATTGCTCCTTGTTTGGGTTGTGATGAATGCTGTTATTGGCAGGGTGTGCCGTAAGAGTGGATTAGACGGTGGTGAACAGGCCGTCGATGATGAGGTCGGTGCCGGACGTGTAGCTGGAGGCATCGGAGAGCAGATAGGTCACGGCGCCTACAAGTTCTTCGGGTGTACCCATGCGCTTGAACGGAATTTGCGATTCCCATAGTTCGCGCCAGTCCTTCCGAACATCCTCAATCAGCTCAGTTTCGATGTAGCCAGGACTGATGGAGTTCACGCGGATGCCATGTTCCTGCCACTCCACCGCGAGAGATTTCGTCAGATGCGCAACGCCGGCCTTCGAGGCGTTATAGGAGGCCTGCGGTTGTGGGGTATTGACGATGGTGCCGGACATGGAAGCGGTATTGACGATGTTGCCGCGGCGACCCTCTGCGATGAGGTACCGGGCAAAGGCTTGAGCAACGAAGAAGACCCCGGTGAGGTTGACGTTGATGACCTTGCGCCAATCGTCAGGGGTGCAGTCCAACGCGGGTTTGTGCAGAACGATTCCGGCGTTGTTAAAGAGGTGGTTGAGTCCACCAAGCTCCTCGTGTGCCTGCGTGATCGCTGATGCCACAGCCTCCGGATCGGTCACGTCGGCGATCACCGCGGTTGCTGGAACATCAAAACGCTCCCTGATGTCATCAGCCACGTGGGAGGCGTCCTGCCGGTCCATGATCGCGATTCCAGACCCGCGTGCTGCCAATCCGGCTGCGACGACCTTGCCAATCCCTTGGTGGCCGCCGGTAATCAGCGTGGTAGTGCCGTGAAGTGAAAATTGATCGGTGCCCATTGACTCCTCCAAGTGCTCCATTGCGTGAGGTATAAAATGGTTTCGCAAACCACTTTAAAAACAGACTAGAGTGGCACATCTCTCATGTCAACAGGTCGATGGTTACGGTTGTGTAACGACGGATTCTGTCGCGTCTAGGGACCTTCGTCGCAGGAGGGATCGCCACTGGACGTCCCTGCCCCCTCTCGGCACACTGGTGCCACACCCCACCATCGAAGGAGCCCCGTGGTTCGGATTGCCACAATCGTCGGGAGTTTGTCGCGACACTCCATCAACCGCCAACTGGCCGACGCGCTCGCAGCGCGGCTACGCACGGAAGCGGATGTTGACGTCGTCGATATCTCGATTGCAAACCTTCCGCTGTACTGTCGCGATCTCGAGACACAATTCCCTGCCGAGGCCACCCGCTTGAAGGAAGAAGTGCGTGCCGTCGACGGCATCGCCTTCCTCACGCCGGAATACAACCGGACGTTTTCCGCAGCCTTGAAGAACGCGCTGGAATGGGGCTCGCGGCCCTGGGGCGATAATGCGTTCGCCGGTAGGGCGGTGGCGGTGCTCGGCACGTCGCCCGGGGTGCTGGGAGCCGCGATCGCCCAGCATCAGCTGCGTCCCGTGCTCTCGAGCTTAGGGATGCCAGTCATGTCGACCCCGGAACTCTACTGGCGCTATGCCGACAATCAGTTCGATGGCGAGGTCGTGACCGATGCCGACGCCAGGGAGCGTCTTGATCGGTTTGCGCAGGCCTTCCTTACACACGTCAGGCGTCACGCCGTGTGAGTGAACTACACGGGTTTTCGTCCGCGACGCAGGCTGTTCATGGGCCGCGATTGTCGAGCGCGCAGCGAGACCTCCTGGCGGAGTGGCTGCCCGGGGCAGTCGTGGTGGCGGATCTGTCGTGGGGGCTCGTCGACTCCTGGGTGTGGCGCGTGCGCGTCGGCGGGCGTGACGTCGTCGTGAAAGCCGGGGGAGTGGGCAACCGCCACCTGACGCGGGAGATCGCCGGATACCGGGGCGCGGTCGCCGCCCTCAGCGGACGTGACGCCGCACCCCGCCTCCTGTACGCGGATGAGGATGAGCGCATCCTGGTCCTCTCCCTCCTGCCGGGGCGGCTCGCCCTCGGGTCGGGCGCCGCCACCGACCCGACGGTTCACGACGAGGCCGGGCGGATCCTTCGGATCTTGCATTCCCGCACTACCCACATCGATCCACGCCTTGATCACCATCTGCATGCGAAGGCGCTGCGCTGGTTGGAACGTCCGCACCACATCCCACCCCAGGAGGCCGCCCACGCCCGCGAGATCCTGGAGTCCTACCGGCCACGGCCCGTCGAGGTCGTCCCCTCCCATGGGGACTACGGGCCGCGCAACTGGTTGGTGGACGGGCCGCACGTTCGCACCTTCGACTTCGGGCGCTTCGGTCACCGCCCGGTCGAGGAGGACCTCGTGCATCTGGCCACCGGCCCGTGGCTCGGTCGCCCGGACCTGCGGGAGGCGTTCTTCCGCGGCTACGGTGCCGATGCCGGGGCCCTCCTGGCGACGGAACGTTTCCGGATCACCGTGGTGCGGGAGGCAGTAGCGATGTCGGCGTGGGCCTGCAAGGTTGGCGATGAGGCCTTTGAACGCCGCGGATTACGCGTCCTTCACGCAGCCCTCAAGTGCATCGAGTGAACTGCGGCGAGATGTGACAATTTATACATGCGAACATGAAAAATATGAGGCACAGTAACGGTATGGCTACCAACGACACCCGCATTACAGTTTCCCGTCGCATCGATGCCCCGGCATCCGCAATCTTCAACGTGCTCACGCTGCCGCAGCGGCATGCCGAATTTGATGGTTCCGGAATGGTGCGTTCCGATGAGAAGGCCGAGCGTCTGCAGAAGGTCGGTGACGTGTTCGTCATGAATATGTACGCCGACTTCCAGGGTGGCGACTACACGATGTACAACCACGTGAGCGCCTATGACAAGAACGCCATGATTGGTTGGAAGCCCGCCCAGGAGAAGAGCAAGGACACCCCCGGAGGCTGGGAGTGGCTCTACACGCTGAACGCCGTGGATTCCGAGACCACCGATGTCACCCTTACCTACGACTGGGCCGACGTCACCGACGAAGAATTGCTCCCCCTCTTCCCGCTCGTGAAGGAAGATGAGCTTGAGGAGTCGCTGAACCGCCTGGCCGCGGTTGTGGCCGACGCCTGAGTATCCGCACACTTCGGCGGCCCCGGGGAGGCGTTCTTGCCTGCCTGGGGCCGCTTCGTGCGTCCAATGACCCCGGTTGAGCGATGTGAGGCACGGCCGGACGGCTCATGATCGATGAATACCCCTCCGCGGTACGGTGTGCCCCTGTCGTCAAGGGGTATCGATGCCGCAGAGGGGTATCGATGCGCCGTCCTGGCGCCTCGGCGCGGACCGTTGGTCTGTGAGACGTCGCGGCGGCGCGCCCGAGGGCATCGACCTGTCACGGTGGCCCGTGTCCGCGGTGGAACAGGCGTGCGACTCCCGCGCGACTGGGAAGATAGAGGTCGACAACGGCTTTCGAGGGAGACAGATGAGTGCGCCACGCCTGTCAAGCGAGATGCTCACAACCGAAGAGATGCGGCCTATCGTTCTTGACGTCCTGTTTGACGGCGAGCGCGCAACGCGCCGCGAGATTCATGAGCGGATCGTCACCGCCGCCCAGATTCCTCCAGAGCAGCTACAAGAGCGGCTCTCCAGCGGTCAACTGCGGTATGAGAACCGCATGGGGTGGGCGATCACTGGCCTGACGCAAGCGGGCCTCCTCGAGCGCGTGTCGAGGGCGGTGTACCGGATCACGGACCGTGGTCGGCAGTTCGCGCGCGAGAACCAGGGGGCGCCCATCCGGGAGTCCGACTTCATCGGCCTGCCGAAATGGGATGCCTACCAGGAGGAGCTCGCCGCGCGTCGGCGCGAGCGGCAGGCGGACGCGAATAGCGCTTCCGCGCGCTCGGGCGGCGGTTCGGGTGCCGACGCCGACGGCGCGGGCGATGCGCCGCCCGGCGCCGACAATGCGGTCGAGACGGTGCAAGAGCTCGTAGAACAGGAAAACGACGCGGTTGCGACCGAGCTGTTGAACCGGCTTCGCGAGGAGAGCCCGGAATTCTTTGAGGAGGCGGTGGTGCGCACCCTGAAGGCCATGGGCTACGGGGGCTCCGAGCGTCTCGGCGCGCGTACCGACCGGGGCCCCGATGGCGGCATTGACGGCGTGATCCCGCAGGATCCCCTCGGCCTCCAGAACGTCTACGTGCAAGCGAAGCGGTACGCCGCGGACAACACCGTTGGCAGCAGCGCGATTCACGCGTTCTACGGAGCGGTCTCCGGCAAGGGCGTGGATCGCGGCATCTTCTTTACGACGTCACACTTCACCGACGGCGCGATCCGCTACGCGCGTGACCAGATGCACGGCAAGGTCGTCCTCGTCGATGGCCGGCGCCTCACGTCGCTGATGCTCCGCTACGGAGTGGGAGTGCAGGTCAAACACGAGTACGCGGTCCTCGAGATCGACGAGGACTTTTTCGATCTCTGAGCCCACGGTCACGCGCTTGTGCCATGACCTGCGCCACGGGTGCGTGAGCGTGCGCGCCGTTAGCGGCACCCGCACCCGCAGCCGCCGCTGCCCTCGCCCGGAAAGGCCTGCGAGGAGTCCACAAGTTCGACACCGGCCTCGCGCATCCGCTCGCGGGCGGCGGCCCCAAGGTCCTCGCTAACGGGCACGGTCAGGTCGCTAAGGCAGCGCACCGGCCAGCCCTCCTCCACGGCGTCGAGACAGCTCTGCAGGACGCAGTGCGATTCGGCAATTCCCACGACGTCCAGCGCTTCGATCTGTGCCGCGCGCAGCCCATCGGAGAGGCAGCCCTCGTCCTCGGTGACGCCTTCGAAGGCCGAATATGCCGCAGAGTAGTGGCCCTTCTTCACGGAGATATCGGCTCGCAGGCTCGCGAGCGCCGGGTGCAGCTCCGCCTCGGGAGTGCCGGCGACGCCGTGCGGCGGCCACGTGTCGATGAAGTCGGGATCCGTGGCGAAGTGATCACCCGGCTCGATGTGCCAGTCCTGGGAGGTGGCGATGAGGTCGTAGTTCGAGCCCTGTTCCGCCACGTAGCGGGCGATCCGTTCGGCGACGGCATTTCCGCCCTCGACGGCGAGCGCGCCCCCTTCGCAGAACGTCGGCTGTACATCGACCAGAAGGAGAGCGCGCTTCATGGGATGACCTTTCGCGTCGTCGTTGCGCATGATCCTAGCGCGTCGGTGGGCACGCGTCACGGGTCGTGCCTCCTCGCGGACCTGCGATGCGCCCTCTTCCAATCTCGGGTGCTACTCGCGCGTTGACGCGGGATGCCCGCCGTCCTGCGTGTCTGCGATGGGACGATCGCTTTCACGGTCCCACACTCCCGATGAGCCCCGCCGGTGGGAACCAACCAGGTGGGTATCGACGACGCCGATCGCCTCCATGAGCGCGAATGCGCTCGTCGGTCCGACGAACGTGAACCCCCGCCTCTTGAGCTCCCTGGCCAGGGCCTCCGACTCGGCCGAACGCGAGGGCACCTCGGCGGCCGTGCGCGGCCGTGGTGTGAGGTCGGGTTGGTAGCTCCAGACAAGTGGGGCGAGTCCGCCGTCGGCGCGCAGCGCGAGGGTGGCTCGCGCATTCGTCACGACAGCGGCGATCTTTTGCCGGTTTCTGATGACACCGGGCGCCTCCAGGGCGGTATCGATGTCATCCTCGGTCCAGGTGGCGAGCACGTCGGGGTCGAAGGCGGCGAGCGCCCGGCGCAGGTGCGGGCGACGCCGGAGGACCAACAGCCAGGAAAGCCCCGCCTGGAAGCCCTCCAGGCAGAGCCGCTCGAAGATTCCCTGCTCGTCGCGGATCGGCATGCCCCATTCGGTGTCGTAGTAGGTGGTGAGGAGCGGGTCGCGCGTGGCCCAGGCGGGGCGCGCGAGGCCGTCCTCGCCGAGAATGAGGTCTGGTGGCGCTGGCATATCACTCAGCCTAGGGCGGTGGTGGGATCAGCGGAGGGAAGGGGACATGGCGGGGGATGTGGAGCGTCTGGCAGATCGCTGTGCGTGCCTGGCGGGGGCGAGGGGGACGAGGATCACGATGCGGTGGGCGAACCGGGCGGCGCGATGAGCACCACGATGACGTCGGTAGTGAGACCGCGGCGCCCCGAGTTTCGGGGCGGGACACTCCTGGTGATGGGGGCTCAGTTGGTGCCTGTACCCTCCGGAGCGCGCCCCATCCGGCCCGAAATGACGGTCGCAGCCATGAGCTGGGCCTGGTGAAAGACCATGAGGGGCAGAACGATCAGTCCGATGGACTGGCCCGCGAACAGGATCGCGGCGATGGGCACGCCGGTTGCGAGCGACTTCTTCGTGCCGCACATCATGATGGCGATGCGGTCGGGGCGGGAGAACCCCGTCACGCCGGAGACCCACCAGGTGAACGCGAACATGAACGTGAGGATCACGAGGCTCGCCGCCACCATGACGAGGAAGTCCAGCGCGCGCACCTGAACCCATGCGCGATCGGCAAAGAACCCCGAGAACGCGCGGTAGACCACGAGGCAGATGACCACCCGGTCGAGCAGGGTGACGCGGCGCCGGTGCCGGGCCATGAACTCGGCGGTGAGGGGACGGGAGAGCTGCCCGAGGACGAACGGCAGCAGGAGCTGCAGGGCGACGTCGCGGACCTGCCCGAGCCCGATCGTGCCGCCGTGCGCGGGCAGGAACAGCAGGGCGAGCAGCGGGGTGATGACGACGCCGAGGATGTTGGAGGCCGTCGCGCTCACCATCGCGCCGGCGATGTTGCCGCCCGCGATGGAGGTGAATGTGATCGAGGACTGCACCGTTGAGGGCACGAGGCACAGGAAGATGAGCCCAAAGCGCATCGCGGGGGAGAGCACGGCGTCGGGGATCGCCACCAGGGCGAGCGCGAGCGCCGGGAACACCAGGTAGGTGCAGGCGAGGATCATGAGGTGCAGACGCCAATGGGTGAGACCGGCGAGCGCCTCGCGTACCGACAGGCGCGCCCCGTAGCCAAAAAACAGGAGGACGATGGCCCCGGTCGTGACGTGGGAAACGACGTCGGCGCCCGCCCCCGTGGCGGGCAGGAGGAAGGCGAGCAGCGCGGAGGCCAGGATCGCGATCATGAACGGGTCGACCCGCATGTGACGAACAGCCATAGCCTCCACGCTACCGACCACACCGAATGCCGCAGCGCGAGCGGGCATCTCGTCCGGGGGCACTCCGCAAGGAGGCGGGACCCGAGGGGGTGCTCC
>JAUNVA010000009.1:0-59342 GCA_030537895.1 Bowdeniella nasicola | reverse complement strand
GGCCGCGAGGGGGTCGGTCCGCACGCATCCGTGTGCCTCGCTGGTCGGCATGCCACGCCGGGCCGCACGGGGCTGCTAGTATGTATAGCAAGGTAGTAGGTATTGCAGGGAAGTGAGGCTCCATGCCGCCGCAAGACTCTCAACTGCGCAAGGGTGTCATCGAGCTTGCCGTCGTGGCGCTCCTCGCCCGAGAACCGACCTACGGTGCCGACCTGGTGGACCGCCTCAGCGCCTACCCGGGCCTCGACGTCTCGAGCGGCACGCTCTACCCGTTGCTCACCCGGCTACGCAAGGGCGGTTACGTCACGACGACGTGGCGCGAATCCCCCGTCGGCCCGCCTCGGAAAATCTACGAACTCACTGCGGCGGGACATCGCCGCCTCGCCACCCTCACCGACGCCTGGACGCTCGTGTCCACGGCGATTGCTGATGTCCTGAAGGAGACACCATGACCACCACCACATCCACCCCACACCACGGTCCGCACGCCACCACGAGCACACTGCCCGAGGAGGAACCCCAGGCGCGAATCTTGGGCATTCCGATCGACGTGCGCGGCGTGAGCGAGCCGGCGGTTCGCCTCCGCATGTTCGACCCGGAGAATCCCGACCTGCTCGTTCCACGGGCGGCGGGTGTTGGCTGGGATCTGAACTTTGGCGCGCTCGCGGTGCGCCTCGGTCTCATCCGGCACGACGACTCCCCGGGTGATCTGACGGCTCATATCCCGCCCGCCCTCGCACGCACGCTCCCCGCGCTGCCCGTCGTGGCCGCCGCCGCGACCAGCGTGGCGGCCCTCGCCGTCGCCGCCCGGCACGACCGGCTCCCAACCGGGTTCACGGCCACGTTCCTGCCCAAGGGCGACGACGCCGCCTGGCGCGCCCTCCTCCCGCCGCTCACGATCGCGTGGGGCGCGGCCGCCTGGTCTGTCGTCACCCATCGCCGCTCCGGTATCGACCTGGTCGGCGCCGCGGGCGCAACGGGGCTGGGGGCGATGACGACCGCGCTGGTGGCAGCAACTGGCCGTGCTGCCACCCGCCGCGGACGCCGATCGCTCCTCGCCGGTGGGGCGCTGCTCAGCTATCCGATACTGACGGGCGGGATCATCGTCGCGACCCTCAAGGCTGCCCTGGTCCGTCTCAAAGAGGAGTTGCGCGCCGCGCGGTAAGGGGGCGCAGGCCGGCACCTCGAACGCCCCGAGTGTTTCGGCTGGGGAAGGTGAGCGGCTCGGCTAGCGGTGAGGACGACTAGGCTCGAGCAGGTGAGAGACCCGATTACCGACACCGCGCTGATCTTCGAAGGCGGCGGCATGCGCGGCGCCTACACCTCCGCGATGGTGGTGGCGCTCCTCGAGGCTGGCCTGGACTTCCGCTGGGTTGCGGGAATCTCGGCAGGTTCGTCGATGACGTGCAACTACATCGCACGCTCACCCGAGCGGGCGCGGCAGGCGTTCGTAGAGATCGCCGAGGACCCCAAATTTGGGAGCCTCGCGACCTTCCTCACCGGGCGGGGCCTGTACAACTCGCACTACATCTACCAGGAGTCGGGCCTGCCCGACGGCGCATTCCCGTTCGATTACGCCGCCTTCATGGCTAACCCGGCGGACTTTCGGATCGGTGCCTTCCACGCCGAGAGTGGCGAGCAGGTGTGGTGGTCCAAGCGGGACATCCGAGTTCTCGGCGACCTGATGATCCGCGTGCAGGCGTCTTCGACGATGCCCGTACTCATGCCGCCCGTCCACCTGGACGGCGAGGTCTATGTGGACGGTGCCATCGGCGGGTCAGGCGGGATTGCGATCGACCGGGCGGAGGCGGAGGGTTTCGAACGGTTCGTCGTGATCCTCACTCAGCCGCGCGACTACGTGAAGCGCCCGCAGCGAGGCCTCGCCTACATTCGGCACCACTACCGCCGCTATCCGGCCGTCGCTCAGAGACTCGCGGACCGCCACGAGCGCTACAACCGTACGCGCCGCCACCTCTTCGAGCTGGAAGCCGAGGGCCGCGCCTACCTCTTTTGCCCTGAGACCATGCCAATCACAAACGGTGAACGTGACGTCGCGACGCTGTGGGCCGCGCACCGCCGTGGACTCGCCCAGGCGCGGCACGAGGTGGCGGCGATCGCACGGTTCGTCGGGCGGTAGCGCCGGGGCCACGCGCTGCTTGGCGTCCCGGACATACCTGCGCCCACCGACCAGGGTCGGTGGGCGCAGGCCTGTCGGCAGGAGAGCCGGGAGTGGGCTACTCCTCGTCGATGTCGACAGGACTCGGGTGTGTCACCAGATAGATGATCGATGCGGCCAACCCACCCCACACGGTGGTGATGGCGACAATCATCATGGCGATGGCAGTTCCAGTCATGACTCCTCCTTAGGCCTTCGGCGCGCTGGCGCCATCTTCGTGGTAGTCGACGGGATCGAAATCGTCCGGCTTCACCTTCCAGGGGATCACCGAGAGGGTGAAGGAGGCGATCACGACCAGCAGGAGCATCGTCCATCCGAACTGGTAGATGAAGCTCTCCGGGTAGCCGCCGTAGCCTTCGGTGACGAGCGAATAGACGGTCGCCACGAAGATCACGCTCAGCACAGCCGGTGCGAGTCCGCCGATCATCGCGTACCACCACTTGCCGACCGGCAGGGTCGAGTAGTGGTTCAGGTGCTTGAGCAGCTCGGGCAGTTTCTTGGCCGCGTAGCTGACGAGCAGGGTCATGAGGATCGCGGAGCTGACGATGCCGATCTCGTTGATGAACTTGTCGACGACGTCGAGGGCGTTCAGGCCGTTCGTCGTCGAGAACAAGATGACCGACAACACGCCCGTGATCCCACAGGAGAGCAACGCCGCGAGGCGGCGGTTCAACCCGAACTTCTCCTGCATGGCGGCCGAGACGACCTGCAGCAGGGAGATCAGGGACGTGAAACCCGCCAGTGAGAGCGAGGCAAAGAAGATCACACCGAAGATTGGGCCGCCGGGCATCATCGAGATGACCGAGGGGAATGTGACGAACGAGAGAATCGGACCCGTGATGCCCTCGAGCTCACCCACCGCCACATTGGACTTGTGGGCGAGGAAGCCGAGGGTTGCGAACACGCCGAAGCCGGCGAGGATCTCGAACGAGGAGTTCGCAAACCCGGTGACCAGGCCGGTCGGCACGAGGTTTGAACGGCGCTTGAGGTAGCTCGAGTAGGTGAGCATGATGCCGAACGCTACCGACAGGGAGAAGAAGATCTGCGAGTAGGCCGCGATCCAGACCTGCGGGTCACCGAGCGCCTGCCAGTTCGGGGTGAAAAACTCGTTCAATCCGTCGGCGGCACCCGGCAGGAACAGGGCGCGTACCACGAGGGTGAGGAAGATCACGAGCAGGACGGGCATGAAGACGCGGTTCGCGCGCTCAAGTCCCGAGGTGATGCCGAGCGCCATGATGATGGCCGCGACCACCCACAGGCCCACGAGCGGCCAGAAGATGCCGGGAACGACGTCGGCATTCATGGCCGGGTCCCCGACCTGCAGGAAGTCACCGACGAAGAAGCCCATCGGGTCATCGCCCCAGGCTTCGGTCACCGAGTAGAAGGTGTAGCGAAGGGCCCACGCAAGGATGACGGCGTAGTAGGTGATGATGACGAAGCTAATGAGAACCTGGAGCCAACCGAGGACCTCAAAGTTCTTGTTGATCCGCCGAAAGACGGTCGGCGCGGAGCCGCGGAAGCGGTGGCCGAGCGAATAGTCGAGCAGCAGGATCGGGATGCCGGCCGTCAGGAGCGCGACCAGGTAGGGGATGAGGAAGGCGCCGCCGCCGTTCGTGTAGGCGACGCCGGGAAAACGCCAGATATTGCCCAGGCCGACGGCTGAACCAATGGCCGCGAGGATAAAACCGTACTGGCCGGTCCACTGTTCGCGGCGTGCCGGTTCGGCACTGGTGGTGGGGGTGCGAGACATGGTCCCTCCTTGACTACCGCGGGCCCACTCCCGGCCCGCGTGTTGAAGGCGAGGGTAGGGCGTTGAACTGCAGGGCGAAAGACTTGACCATTACGTGAGACGAGCCACAGTCCTGCAGCTGGGTGGTCCGCCGGGCTGTGGCGGGCACGCGTATCGCGTTGTGCCGGGCGCGCGGCCGGCGTGGAGGCCTACCAGTTTGCGACGTAGTAGACGTGCGTGAAGCGGCGTCCGTGTGTTTCCTGCTCGGTGTCCAGTTCGCTCAGGTGCGTGAGCCCCGCCTTGAGTGCTACCCGCTGCGAGGGCTCATTCGCCGGAACCGTGAGCGCCACGATGGGATAGTCCGGCAGATGACGGGTGGCCAACTCGACGGCGGCGCGTGCGGTTTGGGTGGCGTAGCCGTGCCCCCAGGTCGACGGCGCGAACCGGTAGTAGAGGCTCAGGCACGTGCGGCCGTGGAAGGTGCGAAACTGGACGCCGCCAATCCCGACGGCACGGGTCGGGTCCCGCAGTTCGGTCGCGATCCAGTACCCGAAACCGTGTTCGCGCCAATGCGCGACGGAGCCTTCGTAGCGTCGCGTCACCACGGTGGCGGCCAGCTCCGGTGGTAGCGGGTGATACATGAACGTCTGCGGGTCGGAATGCAGCTCGGTCAGGGTGGGCTGGTCGTCGTCGGTCGGCGCCCGCAGGGCAAGGTCCGTCGTCACGATTGGTGACCAGTCGGCTGGGCTTTGCATCGTGGCCTCCTTTGGCAATGGCGCTCTTTCCTCCATTGTCCGTGGGAAAGCGCGCGCCGTCCCGCGTTTGCCGAGACCCCGCAGCGCGGCCTCTAGCGTTCGGTGAAGGCGACGCCGCACCAGATGTCTTGGAGCTGGCCGCCCACGTGGCGCACCCGAACGCCGACGTGCCCCTCGGCCTCCAGGTCCGCCACGACCTGCAACTGCGTCGCGTAGCACCCGAGTGCCGCACGCACCTGCGCGAACGTCTGGGGGAGCCCCACGAAGGCTCCGTCGACGGCGCTCGCGGGAAGGACCGGTGCCGCGTCGAGGCTTGCCGGGCTCGTCTCCTCCGAGCGCACCTGGATGAACGGTACCTTCGCCGCCCGTGCCGCCGCGCGGGCGACGTGGTGCATCTGGACGTGGTCGGGATGCCCGTAGGTGCCGGCGTCGTCGTAGGAGACGAGCGCGTCGCATTCCCAGGCGCGCACCTGCGCGGCGAGCTGGGCGGCCTGTACCTGCACGTCTCCCGCAGTGAACGCCGCCGGATCGCGTTCGGCGACCTCGGCGGGCCCCGCGAGGCCCGGGCGGATCCAGCGCATGCCGGAATCGCGCCAGTTCTGGGTGCCCTCGGCCAGGTAGGTGTGGCGGGTGACACCGAGGTGCTCGAGGGCGCAGCGCAGCTCACGGCGGCGCACCTGCACAAGGGAGGCTCCGGCAAGGTCCGCGTCGGCGCGGACTTCCCCACGCTCCCCGCGGGTGGCCGTGACGACGGCACCACGCCTCCCGGTTGCCGCCAGGTGGGCGAGGAGAGCCCCGGTGGCGAGGGTTTCGTCGTCGGGGTGGGCGTGCGCGACCAGGGGGGCTCGCGCGGAGAGCAGGGTCTCGATCATGACAGCACCTCACGGTAGACGGCGGCGAGCGCGTTCCCGCTCGCCTGCCACGATTGGGTGAGCGCGAAGGCGCGAGCGTCGGCGCGCGCCGTGCACAGGCGGGCGGGATCGGAGAGGAAGGCCTCGACGGCCTGCGCCCACGCCGCGGGTTCGCGCGAGGTGAGCAGCACGCCCGTTGGGGCGACCGCTTCGGGCAGGCCCCCGGCGCCGCGCCACCCGATGACCGGCACGCCGCTCGCCTGCGATTCGAGCGCGACGAGTCCGAACGTTTCGGACCAGGACGGCAACAAGAACAGTTCCGCACCCCGCATGAGGTCGGCCAGGCGTGAGCGCGAGACCGCGCCGAGGAAGTCGACCCGGCCCGTGAGGCCCAACTCCTCCACCCGGGCGTACAGCTCCTCGGGGTAGTTGCCGAAATCGTCCGAGGCGGCCCCCGCGATTGCGAGACGCAACCGCGGGCGGCGTTCGGTGATGAGTGCGAACGCCTCGAGCGCGAGGTCCGCGCCCTTCAGTGGCTGCAGCCGCGCCGCGAACAGCAGGTAGGGCGCTGGGGACCCGTCCCCGGAACGGTGCGCCTCACTGCCCTCACCTCGGCTCGACCGGGCGCTGTCACGCGGGCCCGTTTCGTCCCTATCGGCCGCGTTCCTCTCGCGCTGATCGGGCCCGTGGAGGCAGGGGTCGTCGTTGCGGGGGTGGAAGAAGGTCGTCCCCACGCCGGGGCGCACCACACGCATCCGCGCGGGATCCACGTCGTAACGTTCGCTGATCGTTGCCGCTTCGGCGCGCGACACGGCGATCACGAGGTCGGAGGCGCCCGCCACGTATCGCTCTCCGGCGATTCGTCCGGGGGACTCGCTGGTCTCCCCGGCGGCAAGGCTCGCGGCATTGGCGGGGGCCGCCACCGAATGGAAGGACTGGACGTGGGGCACGCCGAGGTCCTGGGCGATCGGCAGGGCCGCCACGCCGGAGAACCAGTGGTGGGAGTGCACGAGGTCTGGGCCTCGGGTAGAAAATGCCGCGCGCAATTCGACGGCGAACGGCTTGATCGCGGCCTCCATGTCACTCTTCGCCAGCGGTCCCGGCGGCCCGGCATCCAGTTGGTGGAGCCACACTCCGGCACGCACCTCGCGGGTGCGCGGCGAATCGGGTTCGGCGCGGCGCGTGAACAGATCCACGGTGAAGCCGAGATCCGCCAGCTGGTGTGACCAGCGCTGCACGACGACGTTCATGCCGCCCGCATCCGCCCGCCCCGGTTCGGCCAGCGGCGAGGTGTGCAGGCAGATCAGCGCGATCCGCGACGATGGGGTGCTCACGTCCCCAGCCTAAATGGTCGCGCTTGTCCTAGATGGCGGCAACCGCCGCCCGGATGGCGTCCTCGATCGTCGAGAGCGCGTCGTCGTCGTGGGCGGCTGAGAGGAACCACGCTTCGAAGCACGAGGGCGGGAGCGCGACGCCGGCCTCGAGCATGGCGTGGAAGAAGCGGGCGTAGGCATCCGCGTCCTGGGCCTTGGCGTCAGCGTAGTTCTCGACTCCCTCGGCGGCGCACGCCTCCCCGAGGAAGACGGAGAAGAGCGAGCCGGCGTGGTTGAGTGCAAACGGGATACCGGCGTCCGATAGCGCCTCACCGAGCGCCCCACGGATCCGGGTGGCGGCGGCATCGACGTGGGCGTAGACGGCCTCGTCGGCCAGCCTCAGGGTCGCAATGCCCGCAGCCGTGGCCAGCGGGTTACCCGACAGGGTGCCCGCCTGGTAGACGGGGCCGAGCGGGGCGAGCAGATCCATGACGGAGGCGGGCCCGCCGAGCGCGGCCAGCGGCATGCCGCCGCCGATGACCTTGCCAAACGTCACGAGGTCGGGCGTCCAGGAGGGGGTGTCCGGGTCCGCATTCTCCAGCCCCCACCAGCCGGCGGGACCGACGCGGAAGCCCGTGAGGACCTCATCGAGAATCATGAGGGCACCGGCCTTGCGCGTGAGGCGGCGAATCTCGGCGTTGAACCCGGGAAGCGGCGGGACCACACCCATGTTGGCGGGGGAGGCCTCGGTGATGACGGCGGCGATTTCATCCCCGTGTTCCGCAAACAGGGCACGCAGGGCCTCGACGTCGTTGTAGGGCACGACGACGGTCTGCGCGGCCACCTGCGCTGGCACGCCCGCGCTGCCGGGCAGGCCCGCCGTGGCGACCCCGGAACCCGCCTGCGCGAGCAGTGAATCGGAGTGGCCGTGATAGCAGCCGGCAAACTTCACGAGCAGATCGCGCCCGGTCGCGCCGCGGGCCAGGCGGATCGCGGTCATCGTCGCCTCGGTGCCCGTCGAGACGAAGCGCACGCGCTCGCAGAAGGGCACGCGCTCGGTGACGAGTTCGGCGAGCGTGACCTCCCCCGCCGTCGGCGCCCCGAAGCTGAGGCCACGCGCGGCCGCCTCCTGCACGGCGGCGACGACCTCGGGGTGGGCGTGCCCGAGCAGGGCCGGACCCCACGAACAGACGAGGTCGGTGTAGCTGACTCCCTCCGCGTCGAGGACGTTCGCGCCCTTCGCGCTCTCATAAAAGCGTGGTGTCCCGCCGACGGAACCGAAGGCCCGTACCGGGGAGGAGACCCCGCCGGGGATGACGTGGCGGGCCTGGTCGAAGAGGGAGGCGTTCGAGGTCATGACAATCGTCCTTTACGTGCTGATGGCTCGCTGATGGCAGGCTATCGCGGCGGCGGTGGTGGCCGCCCATCGCGCGGGTGTGGTTTAGGCCTGGGCCCGCTCCAGCATGGGGAGGGCCTCCAGGGCGAAGTAGGTGAGGATCTGATCGGCGCCGGCGCGCGCGATCGAGGTGAGCGACTCGACCACGACGCGCTCGCGGTCCAGCCAGCCGCGCTCTGCCGCCGCGATCAGCGCGGCGTATTCTCCGCTGACCTGGTAGGCGGCGACCGGTACGGGGCTCGTGGCCGCGACGTCGGCCAGCACGTCCAGGTAGTAGCCGGCAGGTTTCACCATCACGGCGTCCGCCCCCTCGGCGATGTCGAGGGCCGCTTCGCGCACGCCCTCACGCCGATTGGCCGGGTCCTGCTGGTAGGTCCGCCGATCCCCCGTGAGTGAGCAGCCGACCGCGTCGCGGAACGGCCCGAAGAAGCCGGAGGCGTACTTCGCGCTGTAGGCGAGGATCGCCGTGTCGGTGTGTCCATCGGTATCGAGACCCGCGCGGATTGCCGCGACTTGGCCGTCCATCATGCCGGAGGGCCCCACCACGTGCGCGCCGGCGGCAGCCTGCGCGCGCGCCATGCGAACGTAGCGTTGAACGGTCTCATCGTTGAGGATACGGCCTGAATCATCGAGGACTCCGCAGTGCCCGTGGTCGGTGAACTCGTCGAGGCACGTGTCCGCCATGACGACGACGCTCTCGCCCACTTCCGCGCGCACTCGGGCGAGCGCACGGTTCAGGATCCCGTCCTCAGCCCACGCGGCGGAGCCCTCGGCATCCTTATCGTCTTGTGCGGGGACGCCGAAGAGCATGATGCCGCCGATCCCCTCGCTTGCGCAGCGCGCGGCAAGGCGGGCGATCGAGTCCAGCGTGTGTTGGCTGACGCCCGGCATCGACTCGATGGGGCGCGGCGCGTCGATCCCTTCGCGCACGAAGGCCGGCAAGATCAGCTGGCGCGGGTGCACCCGAGTTTCGGCCGCCAGGCGGCGCATTGCCGCGTTCGTGCGCAGGCGGCGGGGGCGGATGGGCAGGTCTGTCACGTGTGGTCCTTTCACTTCTGGGTGCCGAGGGCGCGCACGCATGCGGCGAGCAGCCCCTCCGGCGTCGGGCTCTGAGCCACCTCGGCAACGATCCCGCCGCCGGTTCGTACGGCACGAGCGCTCGGCTCCCCAATCGTCACGACGGCGGTCCCGGGCCCGGCATGGCCGAGCAGGCCGGCGATGGCGCGCGCCACGGAGCCCGAGGTCACGAGGACGGCGTCGATGATGCCGCGCTGCCAGGCGCTCGCGAGGTCGACGTCCACCGAGGGCACGGGTTCCACCCGGTACAGCTCCTCGCGCGTCACCTCCCAGCCCGCGGCCTGCAGCCGATCGGCGAGGGTCGGGGCGGCGAGTGCCGAGCAGGGCAGCCAGATGTGATGATTCGCGCCGGGGCCGAGGTCGGTGGCCAATGATTCGGCGTCGCGTTCGCCCGTGTGGGTGACGTCTAGACCGGCATCGGTCGCGGCCCCGGTCGTGGCCGGACCAACCGAGACCACCGTGCAGCCGGCCTCCCGAATCGCGTCGATCAAACCCCGCGCGCGCAGCGTTTCCACGGTGCGGGCGCTCGTGAGCGCCACGTGTGTGTAGGTACCGGAGGTGAGGCGGTCGCGGATAGCGTCCTCGTCCGCGTCGAGCGGATGGGTGATGAGGAAGGGGTGCGCGACCGCTTCGGCACCCGCGCGGCGCACCGCCTCGGTGATCGGGTCCGTCGCACCGCGGGGTACCAGCACGACCCTGCCCGACAGTGGGCCGGAGGCCAGCGGAGGCAGGCTCGGCAGCCCATCCGCGCGACGGGCCTCGCGGGTGGCGCCGATATCCGCGATCTCTCCCGCCCCGTGGGCGATGAGGTCGCGGGCCACTCGGTGGCCGAGCGCGTCGGCGTCTGCCACGTTTTCGGCGCGGCCGGAGGCACGTACGGCGGCGGCCCCATCGACGGCAAACACCCCGGCCTCGAGGGTGATTGCGCCGTCCTCGGTGACGGTGGCGCGGGTGCCCACGGGTGCGGCACACCCCGCGCCGAGTTCGGCGAGCACGGCACGTTCAGCCGCCGCCGCGGCGGCACTGGGCTCGTCGTTGAGGTCGGCGAGGGCGCGGGCGAGCAGTGTGTCCCCACTCGCGTCAGCCACCCGACACTCGACGGCGAGCGCGCCCTGCGCGGCGGCGGGCAGCAGCGGGAGTGGGAGGACGACGCGTTCGTTAAGGAGGTGGCGCAGTGGACCGTCGGCAACCGTGCCGTCTTCCCGCCAGCCCAGGCGGCGCAGGCCGGAGGCGGCGAGCACGACGGCATCGAGGTCGCCCTCGGCGGCACGCGTGACGCGCGTCGGAACATTGCCGCGAACGTCGGCAATCGTGACGCCGGGGTAGGCCGCCCGCAGCTGGGCGGCGCGGCGCGGCGAGCCGGTCCCGACGCTCGCACCGTCCGGCAGTTCAGTGAGGCCCGGCGCCAGCACCAGCCAGTCGGTCGGGTCCTCGCGCGGTGGGACGGCCGCGATCGTGAGGCCGGGCACGGGGGCCACGGGTAGGTCCTTCATCGAGTGGACGGCGAGGTCGCATTCCCCCTCGAGCAGGGCGGTGCGTAGCGTCGCGGCGAACACCCCGACCCCACCCATGAGGGCGAGGGGGCGGCGGGAGCGGTCCCCGGACGTCGTGATCCGAACGATCTGAACCTCGACGCCACGCCGGCGCAGCTGTTCGGCCACCCAGGTGGACTGGGCGACGGCGAGATCGGACGCCCGGGTCCCGAGCCTCACGACGCTCCGCTGTGTACCCACGCCCCCCTCTTCGGGGCGCGGCGCCGTAGCGCGTCTGGCGTGCGCGTTGTTCTGGCTCGCGATCTCCCGCGCCACAGCGCGTGCGTGGGGTACGACGGCGGCGAGCCCCGAGCCGGCCACCCAGGCGCCGGTCACGGCGAGGCCCGGGTGGGCGCGCAGCGCCTCGGTCAGGCGCGCGACGTTGCGGCGATGCTCGGGTGTGGGGGGTGCGAGCGTGCCATCCCATCGGATGAGGCGAGAGGCGACGACGTCGTCTTCACGAAGGTCCACGCCCGTAAGCCGTGACACGTCGCGCACGGCCCCGGCCACGGTCGGCTCGGGGTAGGGCTCACCGTGGCGGCCATAGGAGACGCGCAGCAGGTGGTAGTGATCCCCGATCTCGGCGCGCAGGGCCTCACCGAGCCACGGCCATTTTGCGTTCATGTGAGTGAGCGCTTTCGCCGCGACGAACGGTTCGGCGCCCGCCTGCGGGGGCGAGACGAGCATCCCGGAGCCACGCGGCGCGCAGTCGAGGTCGGCGGAGCGCACCACCATGGTGAGGTGAGCGATGGGCGAGCCCTCCGGCATCGACCAGCGCTCGACGCCCGCGAGAGGGGCGAGGAGTGCGAGGGCGCGTGGCGCGGAGCAGGCGACGACGACGGCGTCGGCCGCGAGGTTCTCGCGGGGCCCATCCTCGAGCAGCTCGGGACCACGGGCTCGCATCGGGCAGGTGGTGACCGTATAGCCGGCGTCGGTGCGAGCGAGGGCGACGACGCCGACGCCGGTTCGCACTTGCCCGCCCGCCGTCTCGATGTCACGGGCGAGGGCCGATGTGAGGCGGTGCATGCCGCCAACCACCTGTTCGACGATCGGTGGAGGATCGGGAAGGTGGCGCAGCGCGGTGACCGCCCGCAGGAGGGAGCCGTGTTCCGCGGTGGCGGCGCGTAGTCCCGGGGCGACGACGTCGAGCGCGAGACTCTCCGGCGGTGCGGAATGGATCCCGCCGGCGACGGGACGTACGAGCGCCTCCACGACGGCGCTTCCGAGTCGGGCGGCGACGAAGGAGGCGAGATCGGGAGCCTCCTGACCAACCTCGGGCCCGAGCTCGAGATCTTGCAGGGCCCGCGCGTAGGCGGGAGAGTCCTGCCCGCCGAGGGCGGCGGCGAGGTCCGGGTCGGGTTCGTGATCGGCGACGAGGCCGGGAATCCCGAGGATTCCTGCGGGGATCCGGATGGCGGTGCCGTCGGTGGACAGGACCCAGCTGCGCCCCTCGGGCGGGGCGCTGTGCAGGCCGAGTTCGGCCGCGAGGGCGGCCACCGCGCCGCCGCGTGTGCCAAAGGACTCCGCGCCGATGTCCGTGATGAGGTCGGCGCGGGTGCCCGCTGAGGGGATGGGCGCGCCGGCGATGAGGCCCCCGGGGTAGCCGCGCGCCTCCAGGACGAGGGGTGCGTGGCCCATCCGGGCGAGGTCGCGCGCGGCGCTGAGGCCTGCGATGCCCGCGCCGATGACCACGACTCGGCTCACTGGGCGCCTCCCTGGCCCGCCGCGCCCGCGGCGGGGACGGGGAGCGAATGGAGGAAGGAGACCAGGTCGGTGAGGACCTGCGGATCCGTGGTGGGTGGCACGCCGTGGCCGAGGTTCACAATGTGGCCGGGCGCGCTCGCGCCCTCGGCCACGACCTCGCGGGCGTGGGCGTGCAGGAGTTCGGGGCCGGCGGCCAGCAGTGCGGGATTGATGTTGCCCTGCAGCGGGTAGGCCCCCGACAGGATGCGGGTGGCTTCACTCAGCGGGGTGCGGTGATCGACGCCGATCACGGTCGCGTGGGCCTCGGCGAGGGCCGGAAGCAGGTGAGCCGTGTTCGTGCCGAAATGGATGCGAGGCAGTTCGGGTGCCTCCTGTCGCACGGCGTCGAGTACGCGCGTGGAGTAGGGCAGCACGTGCGCGCGGTAGTCCGCCTCCGAAAGTGAGCCCACCCAGGAATCAAACAGTTGGACGAGCCGCGCGCCGGAACGCACCTGGGTGAGGAGAAATTGGGTGGACAGTTCCGCGCACCAGGTCATGAGCTGGTCCCAGGCTGCGGGCTCGGCGTGCATGAGGGTGCGGGCCGCCAGGTGGTCGCGCGAGGGGCGGCCCTCCACGAGGTAGGCGGCCAGGGTGAAGGGGGCGCCGGCAAACCCGACGACGGGCGTCGCGGCGCCGAGTTCCGCAACAACCAGTCCAACGGCACGTTCAATCGCTTCGGTGTCCTCGATGCGGTGTGCGGTGAGGGCGGCAATGCGTTCCGGGGTGTTGGCCGCCTCGTCGAACACGGGCCCAACGCCGGGCTTGATATCGACACCCACACCTGCAAGGCGCATAGGGATCACGATGTCGGAGAAGAAGACGGCTGCGTCGACGTCGTGGCGGCGCACCGGCTGACACGTAATCTCCGCTGCGAGGTCGGGCGTGAGGCAGGCGTCGAGCATCGAGATGCCCTCGCGCGCCCGACGGTATTCCGGCAGGGAGCGGCCGGCTTGGCGCATGAACCACACGGGGATCCGTGAGGGGGAGGCGCCGCGGGCAGCGCTCAGAATTGGCGCCTCGCTATTCGGGTCACAATTGTCCCGATCTGACCGGTGATTGCCGGCCTCCAGGTTGTCGACAGTTTGCTGAACACGCTGAGAAGTCACGCGGCTATTGTGCCGTATCTTTGTGGTTTCGTCTCGCGAGTTCATTCACGATGTCATGGCCAAAAACCGCACAATCGTGCGTAAGAGTCCGAAAAATTATCGACACTATGTCGACAAACACTGGAGTTGTGGCATTAACGAAAAGCCGCCATAACTTATTGACACATGCCATTCCAGTATTTCGACACACTGTTAATAAAATAGGGCGCCATTGCGGTTTGTCGGACCCTATGTGTGTGGTTAAATGTCGGAACTGTGGGGCTCCATCTGTATTCCATTCATCACCGCGTCCACGGCCTGGAGGCTGTCGAACGTGTGACGCCGCGCCTGCCCGGGCTCGCGCGCGCATGCGTGGACTCCACCGACCTGCCGGTGCGCGGCGCGCTTGTGCTCTCCACCTGCAATCGGTTGGAACTCCTCTTGGATGTCCTCGACGAAGACGATGCCACGAGCCTGCAGACGATCAGCGATTTTGTCGACACCCACCTCGGTGCAGATCACGGCGAGGAGGGGCTGCGACCCGCCGCCTACCACCACGCCGATGCCGTGCGGCACGTGTTTGACGTAGCTGCCGGCCTCGATTCGATGGTCGTGGGTGAACGGGAAATTTCGGGCCAGTTGCGGCGCGCCCTCACAGTCGCGAGCCAAGAGAAAACCGCCTCCGCCCTCATCCATCGGGTCGTACAGTCCGCGCTGCACACCTCCAGGAAGGTCGCCCATCTCACCGGACTGGCCTCGGCCGGCCGCTCCGTCGTCGGTGTCGGACTCGACGTCGTGGCCGATCTGGTGCCACCGCTGCGCACCGCCCACGTGGTCCTCATCGGGACGGGATCCTATGCGGGCGCCTCCGTCGCGGGCCTACACGAACGCGGGTGCATGAACATCGCCGTCCATTCGACATCGGCGGCGCGGGCCCGCGTCTTTGCGGACGGGCACGATCTGCGCGCCGTTCCGGTAGACGGGCTCCACCAGGCGCTCGTCGAGTGTGACCTGGCCGTGTCCTGCCGCGGGTTGGGCTCGCCCGTGCTGCGCGCTGCCGACATTGCCGAGGTCGTGGCGCGACGGCGAGCGGCCGGTAACGATCGCGACCTCGTCATCTTGGACCTCGCCCTCATGCGCGACGCAGAAACCGAGATCCGCGAGGTCGACGGCGCCCGGCTCATCAACCTGCACGACGTGCAGCGCGCGGTGCCCGACGTCGGTTTCGACCAGGTCGCCCGTGCCATCGACCTCGTTCGCGAAGGGGTTGCCGACCTCGCACGCGAGCTGGAACAGCGCCGCCTCGACCCGGCCATCGTGGCGTTGCGCGAGATGGTGCGCTCCGCCGTTGAGGAGGAAGTCGAGCGTCTGCCCGCGGGAGAAACCCTGCCGCGGGACCTCGCCGAACACGCCCTTTATCGGCTCGCGGCGCGCCTCGCCCACGTTCCCACCACCCGAGCCCACCAGGCCGCTGTCGCGGGCCAAAGTCAGGAATATGTCGACGCATTGCGCCACCTGCTCGGCATCACGGTCGAGGTCGACCCACCCTTGAGTCCCCAGGTGAGAGATATCGCATGAGTACTGATCGTCGGAACCCGCGAGCCGGTGTCGATCCCCTCGATCCGTATGACGCCGTTCTCCTTGTCTCCTACGGCGGCCCCTACGAGCCGGATGACGTCCTCCCCTTCATGCGCAATGCCACCCGCGGACGCGGGGTGCCCGATGAGCGGTTGATCGAGGTCTCCGGCCACTATCAACGTTTCGGCGGAGCCTCGCCGATCAACGAACGGGTCGCCGAACTTCGAGCTGCTCTGGGGGCGGCGCTGCACGAACAGGGGAGCACGGTGCCCGTCGTCGTCGGCAACCGGAACTGGCACCCCTTCATCAAGGAGGCGCTGCACGAACTCGGCCGGACGGGCGCCCGCCGAGTCCTCGCCCTTTTGACCTCCGCCTACGCCTCCTACTCCGGGTGTCGTCAATACCGCGAGAACCTGGCTGGCGCGCTCGAGGAACTGCGCGCCGAGGGAGACCCGGGCGGCGCCATCGTCGTCGATAAGGTGCGGCCCTATTTCACGACGCCGGGTTTCCTGGCCGCCGCGACGGACTCCGCGTGTGACGCGCTGGCGGACCTGGCCGACGAGCTCGCGCCCCACGGTGGGCTGGATGCCCTGCGGCTCGTATTCGTGACCCACGCGATCCCGATCGATATGGAGGGCGGCTCCGGGCCGCTCGACGCCGTCGGCCCGAGTGCCGGCAGTGCCGAGGACGGCGGGGGCCCGCCGGCCAGTTCGTACCATGCTGCGGCTACGGCGCCGATGTGTGGGCGCGACGTGATGCGGGCGAGCTACGTCGCTCAGCACGAGATCGTCTGCCGCCAGATCGCGGCCACCCTCGAGCGCCGCTTTGCCCGACCGGTCACCTGGGACCTGGTGTTCTGTTCGCGCTCCGGTCCGCCGCAGCAGCCGTGGACCGACCCGGATGTGAATGACCACCTCACGGCACTCGCACGACAGGGCGTGCGCGGCGTCGTCACCGCACCGATCGGGTTCATTAATGACCACATGGAGGTGGTCTTCGACCTCGACGTCGAGGCCGCCGAAACCGCCGCCGAGTGCGGCCTCGCCTACCGGCGCGCCCGCACCGTGGGGGTGGACCCGCGCTTCGTCGAGTCGCTCGTCCACGTGACGCTCGAGCGGGCCGCCGAGCAGCGCGGCGAGGCCGCCCACCCCGAAGAGGGCGATCTCGGGCCGTGGCCGAGCGTCTGCCGCCCGCAATGCTGCACCTCGCGTCCGGCCGGGGCGTCCGGCCCGCCCGCGTGGGTGCTCGCAAGGCGCGCCGACGCCGGCGAGGGTCGAGCGCTAACCGGCCACCCGACGGCAACAGCGCGTGGCCCCGAAAGCTCCGGCACGGAAGGGCGCGGGCCCGACCCCGCCGCCCCCGGCGCGCATCCGCCGTCGCCTCACCCCGATGCCACCACATCTCCCCGCCCGGCGACCCCGAACACGGGAGTTTCGCCGCGACCCCCGGCACGCCCCACGGTGTGCGGAAAGGACTGATATGACGAAGCAAAACAAGAAGAAGGGCGTGCGCGACGAGCGCGACGGCGAGGTGCGTGACGCCGAAGAGGTGAACGCCACCAACCTGTTCGCGATGCACGCCGTATTCGGCCTGGATACACCGCTGCCTGCCGACGACGACGCCCGCGCCGCCCTCGTGACCGCCCTCGAGGAGGCCACGTCCGCGGTCGAGGTGCGCGGCTGGTATGACGTGGCCGGCTTCCGCGCTGAAGCCGACATCATGGTGTGGATGCACACCGATGACGTGCGCGTACTGCAGGACGCCTATCACGCGGTGCGTGACGCGCTGCTGCCCTACATGTCCTCCGTATGGTCGGTGGTGGGCACGCATCGCGCGGCCGAGTTTAACCGCGCCCACATTCCGGCGGTCTTCGACAACTTTGGACCGCGCGACTTCATCTGCGTCTACCCGTTCGTGCGGTCCTATGAGTGGTACGTGATGGAGGGCGCCGAGCGCGCCGAAATGCTGCGTGAACACGGCCGCTCGGGCCGCCAGTACCCCGACGTGCTCGCCTCGACCCTCGCGACTTTCGCGCTCAGCGACTACGAGTGGATCTTGGCGTTTGAGTCGGATGACATCACGCGCCTAGTCGACGCAATGCGCCACCAGCGCGGCACTCGGGCGCGCCTGCACGTGCGCGAGGAGACGCCATTCTTTACGGGCCCACGGGTACCGCTTGCCGAGTTGATCGACAAGCAGCCGCGCGTCTAGATTCCCGCCCTGTGCCCGGGCTGTCGCGGATCGGTGACGCTACGGGGTGCGCGGTGCCGGAAAGGGGTGACGCGATTCTGCCGCGCCCACCCTTGACTCCGCTACCTTAAGGGGGTGACTACTTCGAGAGCGCCCCAGCCCCACAAGCACACCCGGGTCATCAACTCGGTGAACTGGCCGGTGTTCCTGGCTTCCGGAGGGGGAATCCTCGCGATTGCCCTGTGGGCGATCGTCAAGCCCGGGCAGGCAGAGGGTGTCTTTACGGGCGCCGTGACCTGGATCTCGGCGAACCTGGGGTGGTGGTATATCGCCCTCGCGACGGCGATTGTCGTGTTCGTCGTGGTGCTCGCCGCCTCACGCTTCGGCGTGGTGCGCCTCGGGCCCGACCACTCGCGACCCCAATACCCCTGGTATTCGTGGGCATCGATGCTGTTCGCCGCCGGGATTGGCGTCGACCTCCTGTTCTTCGCCGTCGCCGAACCGGTGATGCAGTACTACGGCCCGCCAACGGGCACGGGGGAGAGTCTGCAGGCCGCGCGCGACGCCGTCGTCATTACGATCTTTCACTACGGCATCACCGGCTGGGCCATGTATGCCCTGATGGGGATGTGCTTCGGCTACTTCGCCTACCGGCGCGGGATGCCGCTGACGATCCGGGCCGTTCTCTTCCCCATCATTGGGCGGCGCGTGCACGGCGGTGCAGGCCACGCCGTTGAGGTCGCGGCCATGCTTGGCACCGTGTTCGGGGTTGCGACCTCGCTCGGGATCGGCGTCGTCCAGTTGAACTATGGACTCTCCCTGCTGTTCGGGGTGCCGGAGAATCACGCCGTGCAGATCGCGCTTATCTCCGTGGCGGTCCTCGTGGCCACGATCTCGGCGGTCTCGGGGGTGGACAAGGGTATTAAGCGGCTCTCCGAGTTCAACGTGGGCCTGGCAATCCTCCTGCTCGCCTTCATCCTCCTCACCGGCCGCACCGCCTTCCTCATGGACGGCCTCGTCATGAACGTCGGCCAATATGCCGCGAGCTTCGTGGGGCTGTCGATGAACACGTACGCCTATGAGGGGGCCACCGAATGGCTCGGCGCATGGACGCTGTTCTTCTGGGCGTGGTGGGTCGCGTGGGCGCCATTCGTCGGCCTCTTTCTCGCCCGCATCTCGCGCGGACGCACGATTCGCCAGTTCGTGATCGGCACCCTCACCGTGCCCTTCCTCTTCGTGGCTCTGTGGATCTCGATCTTCGGCAATGCCGCACTCGAGCGCGTTCTCCCGCAAAACCCGCAAGCGCGGGCCTTCGGAGAGATTGCGATGGCGACGCCGGAGCGCGCCTTCTACCAGCTCCTCGAGCAGTACCCCGCGGCGCCGGTGGTGGCGCTGGTCGCGTCGATCATTGGCCTGCTGCTCTACATCACGTCGGCGGACTCTTCGGCGCTCGTCATGTCGACCTTCACGTCGAAGGTTGACGCCGCGCACCGCGACGGTCCCGCCTGGTCGCGCATTTTTTGGGCCGTCACGACGGGCGTGCTCACCATCGCCATGCTGGTGGTCGGCGGCATTCCGACCTTGCAGATGGCGACCGTCATCATCGGCCTGCCCTTCTCGATCGTCTTGGTGTTCTCGATGGTTGGGCTCTGGCGCTCCCTCGGCGATGAGCGCCGGCGCGCCTCGGCCCGCGAGGGCACCACCACTCGAGGTATCGAGCGGTCCTTCACCCAGCAGCTGAGCTATGCCATGACCTACCCGAGCGCGGACGACTATGCGCAGTTTGCGCACCATACGGCGATCCCCGCTCTGCATGAGTTCGCGGAGCTCCTCGCTGAACGCACCGATGGGCGCCCGGTCGACGTGCAGAGCTTGCCGCTCGAGATCGAGGGCGTCCTCGACGAGAGCGAACGCTATGAACTCCCGCAGATCGAGTTGACGGTCCCCCTGGGTGGAGGAGCCTTCGTCTACGGGATCCGCCCGGTGGCTCGGCCGATGCCGAGCTACGCATTCTCCATGGGCGCGCTCGGCCACGTCTACTTCCGAGCTGATGTCTATGGACCGACGGGCTCTCTCGACTACGACGTCGCGGGCGCCACGATCGAGCAGCTTGTCGGTGACGTCGCCGCACGTTTCGAAGAACACCTGACCTATTTGGAACTCCGCGAGCGTCACGAGGACGCGCGCGTCGCCACCTCGCTCAAGGGTCTCGCCTCCTCCGTCGTCACCAAGCTTCGCTCAAGCCGCCTCGATCGCGAGGCGGACTAGTCCGAGGTCGGTGCGTGGTGAGCTGGTACCCAGCGTCGGCGCTATAGGTTAAAACTATAGGTATTGACGAACTGCTAAGACGGAACCTATGATGGGGGTGTTACGGGGCCGCAACCGTACGGCCCACGCAATCTCGCAAGGAGCGACACATGAACCTCATGAACACCAAGATCAAGCCGTTTAGCGCCACCGCCTTTAAGAACGGCGAGTTCGTTGACGTGTCCGAGGAGGACGCGCTCGGCAAGTGGTCGATCTTCTTCTTCTACCCGGCCGACTTCACCTTCGTGTGCCCGACCGAGCTGGGTGACCTCGCCGATTACTATGACGAACTGCAGAAGCTGAACGTCGAGGTGTTCTCCGTCTCGACCGACACGCACTTCACGCACAAGGCCTGGCATGAGACCTCCGAGACGATCGGCAAGATCGGCTTCTACATGGTGGGCGACCCGAACGGTGAGATCACCCGCAACTTCGAAAACATGCGCGAGGGTGTGGGTCTCGCCGACCGTGCGACCTTCCTGGTCGACCCGGAGGGCACGATCCAGTTCATCGAGCAGACCGCCGAGGGGATTGGTCGTAACGCCGCGGAGCTCGTCCGTAAGGTGAAGGCTGCCCAGTACATTGCCGCCCACCCGGGCGAGGTCTGCCCGGCGAAGTGGGAAGAGGGCGAAGAGACCTTGGCCCCGTCGCTCGACCTCGTGGGGAAGATCTAAGACACCCCACCTCCTGGCGGGCGCGAGCCCCCAGTTCCGTGGGTCGACCACCCGCGTAGCTTGACCGAAGCGCCGGCCCTGCCGGGCCGGCGCTTCGCCTGTTCTCCCCACGCCGCCTGCGCTGGCGGCCCCGTCACGCCCCCAAAGGAATCTCATGCCCGTCCTGAACGAGTCCCTCACCTCCCAGCTCTCTCAACTGCTTGGCAACGTCCGCGAACCGATCGAACTTGCCGCCAGCCTCGACGACTCCCCAAAGTCACGTGAGACCCGTGAGCTACTTGACGAAATCGCCGCGCTCTCAGACAAGGTGAGCGTCACCGAGGAGGCGAACGAACGCACGCCTTCCTTCGCGATCCGCCGCACGGGCACGGACATCCAGGTCCGCTTCGCCGGTGTCCCGCTCGGCCACGAATTCACCTCGCTTGTACTCGCGCTCTTGCAGGTGGGAGGCCACCCGCCAAAGATCACCGACGCGCAGGCTGAGGCGATCCGTGCCCTCGATACGGACCGCGAGTTCGTCACCTACATGTCGCTGTCGTGCACGAACTGCCCGGACGTCGTCCAGGCCCTCAACACGATCGCGATCCTGAACCCCCGTATTTCCCACACCGTCGTCGAGGGCGGTGCCTTCGCGGCCGAGGTGGAAGAAGCCGGCGTCATGGCCGTGCCCGCCGTCTACGAGAACGGCGAAATGATCCACTCGGGGCGCGCCGACCTCGACATGATGATCGCACTGCTCGACACGGCGGCGGGCGAGCGCGCCGCCGAGGAGCTGAACGCGGAGGACCCGTTCGACGTCCTCATCGTCGGCGGTGGGCCTGCGGCGAGCGCCTCGGCGATCTACGCCGCCCGTAAGGGGATCCGCACCGGGTTGATCACGGACCGACGCGGCGGCCAGGTGCTCGACACGATGTCGATCGAGAACCACATCTCGCAGCGCTACACCGAGGGCCCCAAGCTGGCCCAGGATCTCACCGCCCATATGGCGGATTACGAGATCTCCGTGTTCACTCCGCACCTCGGGGCGGCCCTCACGCCGGCCAGCGAGGAGGGCGGCCTCCACGAGATCACCACCAACACGGGGGCAACCCTCCGCTCCAAGACCGTGCTACTGGAGACCGGCGCCTCCTGGCGACTCATGGGCGTGCCCGGCGAGTCCGAGTACCGCAACAAGGGTGTCTCCTTCTGCCCGCACTGCGATGGGCCTCTGTTCAAGGGCAAGCGCATCGCCGTCGTCGGTGGCGGGAACTCGGGTGTGGAAGCCGCGATCGATCTGGCGGGGGTCGTCGAGCACGTCACCGTCGTCGAGTTTATGGATGAGCTGAAGGCCGACGCCGTGCTGCAGCGCAAGCTCACCTCCCTGCCGAACACGGATGTGATCGTGGGCGCGAAGACCACGGAGGTCGTCGGCGACGACGCGAAGGTGACCGGCCTGCGCTATGAGGACCGCGCCTCCGGTGAGGCCCGCGAGCTCGAACTGGACGGCGTGTTCGTCCAGATTGGCCTGGTCCCCAACACGGCGTGGCTTCAGGACACCGTCGAGCTCTCCGATCGCGGTGAGATTGTGATTGACGAGCGGGGTGCGACGAACGTTCCCGGCGTGTTCGCGGCGGGCGACTGCACCACGGTGCCCTACAAGCAGATCGTCATCGCCTACGGCGCGGGTGCCACAGCGGCGCTCTCCGCGTTCGACTACCTCATTCGCACCTCCGCCCCGTCGGCGTAGGGCGGGAAGGCGCGCGTGAACCTACGCGATTTCGAATACCTGGTGGCGCTGCACGAGGAAGGCAACTTCTCTCGTGCAGCCGCCCGGGCCGGGGTGGCGCAGCCGACACTGTCCACCCAGGTCCGCAAACTCGAGGCCGAGCTCGGCGTCGCGCTCGTGGAGCGGGCGCCAGCCGGCGTCATCTTTACGGCAGCTGGCCGCGAGGTGCTCGCTCGGGCGCGCCACGTCCTGAACGATGTGGCCGAAATCCGCACCCTTGCTCGCCGGGCCGCGGACCCCAGTTCGGCGACCCTCACGGTGGGGCTATTTCCCACGCTCGGTCCCTACCTGCTCCCGCACCTGGTGGAGCAGGTGCGTACCAAGCTGTCGGGCGTCCAGCTTCGACTCGTGGAGGAAAAGTCGGAGGTTCTTATCTCCCGGTTGCTCGAGGGTGACCTCGACGCGATCACCCTCGCCGAGGACCCCGCTGTTGACGGGGTACGCTCAACGCCACTGTTCCGCGAGGAGTTCGTGCTTGCCGCCCCGAGTGGCCACCCGCTCACCAAGGCCAGTGCCCCGCTGCACCTTGCCGACCTCGCGGGCCACGAGGTGCTTCTGCTCGATGACGGGCACTGCCTGCGGGATCAGACGCTCGATCTGTGTCAGCGCGTCGGCGCACGCCAGGCGAACTTTAGGGCCACCTCGCTCGAGGCGCTGCGCTACATGGTGGCTGCCGGCGCGGGCGTCACCCTTCTGCCGCGCCTCGCCACCCGCGCGCCCGTGACCCAGCCGGGTGGTCTGGTGCTGCGGGAGTTTGATGCCCCGCGTCCGCACCGCGATATCTCGCTCGTGTGGCGCCGCACCGCGCCCCTCGCACCCCTCATGGACACCCTCGCCCAGGCGATGCGCGCCGCCGGGCACAGCGCGGGCCTCCAGGAGCCACCAGCCAGCTAGCAGCGGTTAGAATCGTGGCATGACAAGCGAGACGCCATGCCGGCGATTGCCTACCTGAGTTCCGTCCCCGTCGGGGTCCGCACGAGCGGGCCGAGACGGATCCTGGCGATCGACCATCGCATGCTCTCATCTCTTACCGAGATGGCCCGAGTCCTCACAGGCTCGGGCGTCGACCTCCACCTCCTCGCGCCCCACCACCGGTTCACCGACGCGGCGCCGGGACTGAGGGAAGTCGATGACCGCGACCTCACCTTCTGTGTGGGGGACGCCCCCGCCGACTCGAGTGCGCTCGCGGCTTACGACGGCGTGTACGCGTTGCACCGCGCGAGTCACCATTGGCTGATGGACTCGGGCGTGCCGTACGTGGTGTTGAGTGAGTTCACTCCGGCGATCCGGCGCGCGATGGTGGTCACTCGTGTCTCAGCCGTTGATCGAGCCCGCATAGCGTTCGGTGAGTGGCGCCGGGAGCCGGCCTACCGAACGATGATTCGGCGGGCGCGCGGCGTCCAATTCAATGGAGTCGTCGCTCAACGCCACTACGGTCGGTTCGCGCGGCACTCCATCGTGTTCAACGATTCGCGCATCACCCGTGAGGACCTCGCTGCCGCGCGCCGCGCGCCGAAGCGCGGAACTCGCTCGCCCCTCACGGTGGCGGTATCGGGCCGCTGGGCCGAGGCGAAGGGAGTGCGGGCGGTGCCCGCCCTCGCCCGGGCTTTGGAACATGAGGAAACGGCGGCTCAGATCGAGATGTACGGCGGCGGTGTCCTGGAGCCCGAGCTGCGCCGCGCGCAGGGTGAGGCCCTCGAGCTCGTCGGCTTCCTTGATTTTGAGTCCGAGTGGAAGCCACGGATGCGCGAGCATGTCGACCTGCTGTTCGTGCCCCACCACCAGGCAGACCCCTCCTGCACCTATTTTGAGGCGCTCGGCTGCGGCGTCCCGATCCTGTGTTTCGATAACGCCACGAGCCGCAGGATCGTCGCCGATTCGGGTGCCGGGTGGGTGATCCCGCGCTCTCCCGACGCCGCCGCCCGGCTCATCGCGGATCTCGCGGCCCACCCCGCGAAGGTTGTGGAGGCCTCCGCGCGTGCCCTCGACTACATGGCGTCACGCACCTTCGAGGACGTCACCCGCCGCCGCGCCGAGCACCTCCTTGACGTCTTCGATTTGGCAGGTTGAGCCGAACCCCGCTGAGCGTCCGAGGGGGCACGCGTGGCAGAGCGGGTGTTCTCTCTGGGGGAGGCGCGCCGCTGGACGCGGCGCGGGCCATGACGATCTCGAACGCGCGTCACGCGCCTAGGGCTGAGAGGCCGCAGTGCGCTGCTGGACGAGGAAGTCGCGCGGATTGGCGAGCAGGTCATCGAAAGCGGCATAGGAGGCCCCCAGTGCCACCGACCATTCAGCTGCGCTCGCGGACGAGATCCGAATCGGGATTCGCCGCGCGGCAAGTGCCCGGCGGCGGACCGTGGCGTCAATCGTGTCCCGCTCACGCTCAAGCAGCTCGGCGAGTTGACCGCCGAGGACAACATCGGCGACATCGAGCAGATTAATCAGTGCGGACAGTGAAATTCCGAGGGCCTGGGCGGCGCGGCGCAGGAGCTCGGGGGAGCGCTCCCCCTCATCGAGGGCGGCGGCGAGGGCTTCCCGGCCGACATAGCGCTCCAGACACCCGGTGGATCCACACCGACAGGAAGGTCCGTTGGGATCAACGGTCAGGTGACCGATTTCACCGGCCCACCCGTGTTCCCCCGTGACGACGACGCCGTCTTGAACGAGGGCGGCACCCACGCCGATCCCGCCCGAGAGATAGGCGAAGTTCCGCACGCCGCTCGCGACCCCGGGCCGCCTGAGCGCGATGGTCAGTGCCGCAAGATTCGCCTCGTTACCGATGACGAGTGATCCGTAATCGGAGAGGTCATCATCCTCATGCACATGGTCGGTGACCGCGACGTCCTGCCAGCCAAGGTTGGGGGCGTGCAGGAGGCGGGAGGAGGCGACGTCGACGAGGCCGGGCAGGGCGATCACGCAGCCGGCGGTCCTCGTGCCGGTGGGTAACGCGGAGCGTACCGTGCGGATCATCGCGGCGAGGTCAGCGAGCACCGCGCGCGGATCTGAGCCCACCAGATTGCCCAGGCGCACCTGCTCGGCGAGGCGGGTGCCGCGTAGGGTCGTCACGAGCACGCGCAGGGCGTCGACGCCCACCTCGGCGCCAATCCCGACGACGCCCTCGGAGGCGAGGAGGCCACAGGCCGGTCGCCCCGGGCCGACCGCCGGGGGAGGGGGAACCTCCTCGAGGAGACCGCCAGCGCACAGCTCGTCGGCAAGGCGCGAGGCCGTGGCACGGGTCAGGGAGGCCTCGGCCGCGATCTGGGCGCGGGAAGGCGGAGTGTCGGCAGCGAGGACACGGCGCAATACCAGGGCCATATTCATGGCCCTGAGGTTCGTGGAGCGCACGGAATTTTGCTGCATGGTTCCTGCGGTAAGTGGGCGCCGGTATCCGGCCCCACTCTATCGACAAAGTTCTTCACCGGCGCCCTTGACGAGACCCCCGTCACCATAATAGTTTAAGAACTAAACAAAAGACGTGGGGTGGACCACACAAGGTTCATCGGCAGAGTCGTGGATGTCGCGGCCCGCGCGGGGGATTCGGTTAAGGAGCGCAATGATGCGGAAACCCACCAAGGAAGACAAGTTCTCATTCGGCCTGTGGACGGTCGGTTGGCTGGCCAACGATCCGTTTGGGGTCGAAACTCGCCCGGCGCTAGAGCCGTGGGAATACACGGAGAAGCTCGCTGAACTGGGGGCGTGGGGGATCACCTTCCACGACAACGACGTCTTCCCCTTTGACGCGAGTCAAGCCGAACGAGATCGGATCATCGGGCGCCTGCGCGATGCGTGCGAGGCCAATGGGATCGTCGTCGAGATGGTCACGACCAACACGTTCACCCACCCGATCTTTAAGGACGGCGGCCTGACGAATAACGATCGCGCCATCCGCCGATTCGGCCTGCGCAAGATCCTGCGCAACGTTGACCTCGCCGCCGAGCTCGGCGCCACGACCTTCGTCATGTGGGGTGGCCGCGAAGGTAGCGAATACGACTCCTCCAAGGACCTCAACGCCGCGTTCGACCGCTACCGGGAGGGCCTGGACACCGTTGCCGGATATATCAAAGAGCAGGGCTACGATCTGAAGATCGGCCTTGAGCCGAAGCCCAACGAGCCGCGCGGTGACATCTTCCTGCCGACGGTTGGCCACGCCCTGGCCCTGATCGCGGAACTCGATCACGGCGACGTCGTGGGCTTGAATCCCGAGGTCGGCCACGAGCAGATGGCGGGCCTGAACTACACGCACGGCCTCGCCCAGGCGCTGAACGCCGGCAAGCTCTTCCATATCGATCTGAACGGCCAGTCGGGCATTAAGTACGACCAGGACAAGTGTTTTGGGCACGGCGACCTGGCCTCGGCCTTCTTCACGGTCGACCTGCTGGTCAATGGCTTCCCGGGCGGCGGCCCCCGCTACGAGGGCCCCATCCACTTCGACTACAAGCCTTCGCGCACCGAGGGAATGGAGGGCGTCTGGGAGTCGGCGGCGGCCAACATGGAGATGTACCTCATGCTCGCGGACAAGGCCCGCGCCTTCCGCGCTGATCCAAAGACGACGGAACTCATGGCCGCCGCCTCCATTCCGGAGCTCTCCGAAGCCACCATGGCGGACGGGGAGAGCTACGCCGATCTCCTGGCTGAGGACGACGGCGATGTCGCCGCGATGGCCGCGCGCGAATACCACTTCGTGGAGCTCTATCAGCACGCGATGCGCCACCTCATCGGTTAGCGCACCTCAGCGGAAGGAAGAACCGTGACACGCCTCGTTGCCGGAGTCGATACGTCAACGCAGTCCTGCAAGGTCGTGATCCTCGACGCCGCAGATGGCCGGATCGTGCGCCAGGGCTCCGCCGCGCATCCGGACGGGACCGAGGTGGACCCACACGCCTGGTGGGAGGCCTTGATTGAGGCGGCCGCAGCGGCCGGCGGACTCTCCGACGTCGCTGCCATCGCCGTCGGTGGTCAACAGCACGGCCTCGTCACACTTGACGAGGACGGCGCGGTGGTCCGGGATGCGCTCTTGTGGAATGACACCCGCTCAGCGGATGCTGCCGCCGACCTCGTCGCCGAACTCGGGGCGAAGACCTGGGCCGAGGCGTGCGGGTCGGTTCCGGTCGCGTCCCTGACGGTTGCGAAGGTGCGGTGGCTGGCGGAACACGAGGCGGAGAACTTCGCTCGCACCGCCGCAATCTGCCTGCCCCACGACTACCTGACGTGGCGGCTGCGCGGGACCGGCGAGCTTACCGACCTCGTGACCGACCGCTCGGATGCCTCGGGAACCGGCTACCTGGATTTGCGTGAGGACCACTACCGCTATGACCTGCTCGCTCATGCGGCCCACCTCAGCGCGGCGGACGCCGAACGGATCCAGCTACCTGCCGTGCTCGGCCCCTGGGAAGCCGCAGGCGTCGTCACCCGCGAGGTCGCGCAGATCGGGCTTCGGAGGGGAACGCTCATTGGGCCCGGCTGTGGGGACAACGCCGGCGCCGCGCTCGGGCTCGGGCTCGCCCCTGGCGAGGCAGCCGTTTCGATTGGCACTTCCGGGGTGGTCTCCGTGGTGAGTGACGAACCCGTTAGCGATCCGAGCGGGCTCGTTACGGGGTTCAAGGACGCGACCGGACGCTGGCTCCCGCTCGCCTGCACCCTGAACGGGGCCCGCATCCTGTCCTCCACCGCGGAACTCCTCGGCGTCGACTTCGACACCTTCGATGAACTAGCGCTGTCTGTCCCGGACGCGGGGGGACTGCGCCTCACCCCGTATTTCGAGGGGGAACGCACCCCAAACCTGCCGCACGCGAGCGCCGCGCTCGCGGGCATGCGGCTCTCAAACTGGGACCGGCCCCACCTGGCGCGCGCCGCCGTGGCCGGCTTGGCAGATCTCATGGCCGGGGCCGCCCGAGCCGTGACCGAGTGTGGCGTGCCGGTGCGAGCCGTCCGCCTGATCGGCGGTGGCGCCCGCTCCGCTGCGGTGCGCGCCGTTCTGCCCGACATCCTCGGCGTGCCCGTGGCCTTCCCCGAGCCCGCCGAATACGTCGCACGGGGGGCGGCCGCCCAGGCCGCCCGCGTGCTCAGCGAGGCGTAGGCACCCGCCCGTCTCGCCAGTCCTGTCCGCACCCTCGAACCCATGACCATCCCCCCCACCCGGGGGCGAGCAAGGAGGCTCATCATGAGCAGAACCATCAAATCGATCGTCACCATGCTGCTCGGCATGGTGCTGGCCCTGAGCCTGGGGGCCTGCTCAGCAGAGCGCGGTGGGGAGGCTCCCGCCGGCGGCGACGAGGGCGGCGATTCCGCCTCGGAGCCCGCCGCCGCGAGCGACGCCCTCATCGGGATCGCCATGCCAACCAAGTCCCTCGAGCGCTGGTCGCGCGACGGCAGCCACCTGGAGGAGAAACTCCAGGAGATGGGCTACCGCACGTCCCTGCAGTACGCGGACAACAAGGTCGAGCAGCAGATCTCCCAGATCCAGAACATGATCAATGAGGGCCCGGAGGTCCTCGTCGTCGCCTCCATCGACGGTTCCGCACTCGGACCCGTCCTCGATCAGGCGGCCGCCAAGGGCGTGAAGGTCATCGCCTACGACCGCCTGATCCGCGATACCGAGTCGGTGGACTACTACGCCACGTTCGACAATTACCGAGTCGGTCAGCTCCAGGGGGAGTACATCGCAACGGCGCTCGACCTCGAGAACAACGAGGGTCCCTTCACCTTCGAACCCTTCGCCGGATCCCCGGATGACAACAACGCGCGCTACTTCTTCGCGGGTGCGTGGGACCAGCTCGGCGACTACGTGGACAGCGGTGTGCTGAACGTCGTCTCCGGCAAGGCCCCGGCATCGGTGGACCAGTGGCAATCGATCGGTATCCAGGCCTGGATGGCGCCCGCCGCCCAGTCCGAGATGGAAAACCGCATCAACTCCTTCTACCGCGGCACGAAGGTCCAGGCGGTGCTCGCGCCGAACGACGCGCTCGCCCTCGGTATCGCTCAGGCCCTCGAGGCCAACGGCTACGAAGTCGGCGACGACTGGCCCGTCATCACCGGCCAGGACGCCGACCAGGCGAACGTCCGCAACATCCTCGCCGGTAAGCAAGCGATGACCGTGTGGAAGGACACGCGCGCCCTCGGTGACGAGGTCGCCGTGATGGTCGACCAGATCGTGAAGGGCGAAGAGGTTGACGTGAACGACACCGAAACCTACGACAACGGCACCAAGGTCGTCCCGTCCTACCTGCTCGATCCCGTGGTCATCACGAAGGACAACGTGGAAGAGAAGCTGGTGGACTCCGGCTACTACAAGGCCGCTGACCTGGGTCTGTAAGGCAGTCTCACCATGCAGACGGACGAGATCATCCTCCAGATGAGCCACATCACCAAGGCTTTCTCCGGTGTGCGCGCGCTCGATGACGTGAACTTCCAGGTGCGACGTGGTGAGATCCACGCGATCTGCGGAGAGAACGGCGCCGGCAAGTCCACCCTCATGAACGTGCTGTCCGGGGTCTACCCGCACGGCACCTACGAGGGAGACATCGACTACCTCGGGGAACGCTGCCGCTTCAAGTCGATCCGCGACTCGGAGCGCGTGGGCATCGTCATTATCCACCAGGAGCTGGCCCTCTCCCCGTTCCTGTCGGTCGCCGAGAATATCTTCCTCGGCTCCGAGATCACTCGCTCCGGCGTGATCGATTGGCACGAGACCAACCGACGGGCGGCCGTGCTGCTCGACAAGGTGGGGCTCGACGTCGACCCGGGCACCACGGTGATCGACCTCGGGGTGGGGCGCCAGCAACTGGTAGAAATCGCGAAGGCGCTGTCCAAGGAGGTGAAGCTCCTCATTCTCGATGAGCCGACCGCGGCCCTGAACGACGAGGACTCCGCTCACCTGCTCGGCCTCATGCGTCAGCTCCGCGAGGAGGGGGTCACGATGATCGTGATCTCCCACAAGCTCAACGAGATTGAAGCGATCGCCGATTCGGTGACCGTGCTGCGGGACGGCCAGACGGTCGACACCCTGCCCATGCGCGGCCCCGAACCGGTGAGCGAGGATGAACTCATTCGTCTCATGGTGGGTCGCCCGCTCACCAACCGTTACCCCGAGCGTGAACCGACGATCGGTGAGCCCGTCCTCGAGATTTCCGATTGGACGGTCCACCACCCGATCGACACCACGCGCCAGATGGTCTCCGGCGCGGACCTCACCGTCCGCGCCGGGGAGATCGTCGGGGTGGCCGGCCTCATGGGGGCCGGGCGCACCGAGCTCGCCATGTCCGTGTTCGGTCACTCCTACGGCACCCACATTTCGGGCACCGTCCGGATGCACGGCGAGGTGGTCGATACCTCCACCGTGCCCAAGGCCATCGCGGCGGGGCTCGCCTATGTGCCCGAGGACCGCAAATCGCTCGGCCTTAACCTCATTCAGGACATTCGGCGCAATGTGACGGCGGCAGCTCTCGGGCGGATCTCCCGCTCCGGCGTCGTCGACCACCACGCCGAGACCGACGTCGTGCAGCGCTATCGCGACGACCTGCGCATCAAGGCGGGTTCGATCGACGACGTCGTCGGCTCGCTGTCGGGCGGCAACCAGCAGAAGGTGGTGCTCGCCAAGTGGATGTACACCGAACCCGAGGTCCTCATCCTCGATGAGCCGACCCGCGGGATCGACGTCGGCGCGAAATACGAGATCTACCAGATCATTCACGAGCTTGCGGGCGCCGGGCGGGCCGTGCTCGTGATCTCCTCCGAACTGCCCGAACTCCTTGGGATCTGCGACCGCATCTACACCCTCTCCCAAGGGCGAATCACCGGGTGTCTGGAGCGCGAGGACGCGAACCAGGAGTCGCTCATGCACCTGATGACGATGGAAAAAGAAGGAGCACTGCGATGAGCACCGCCACCAGGTCTCTCACCATGAACATGCGCCAGTACGGGATCCTGCTCGCCCTCGTCGCGATCGTGGTCCTCTTCCAGATCATGACCGGCGGGCTCCTGCTCGCCCCCAACAACGTCGCGAGCCTCATCCAACAAAACGCCTACGTCATGATCCTCGCGATCGGCATGACGATGGTGATCATCGCCCGGCACATCGACCTGTCCGTCGGCTCCATCGTCGCGTTCGTCGGTGGCGTGGTCGCGATCCTCATGTTCGACTACCACTGGGCGTGGCCGCTCGCCGTCGTCGTCGCCCTGCTGCTCGGCGTCGTCATCGGCTGCTGGCAGGGATTCTGGGTCGCCTACGTGGGGGTGCCAGCCTTCATCGTGACGCTGGCTGGCATGCTCATTTTCCGCGGCCTCGCGATCGTGCTGGTGGAACGGACCGTCTCCGGCCTGCCCGCCGGGTTCGTCGACATCGCCAACGGATCGCTGCCCAACGTGCTCGGATTCGTCGGATACTACGACGTCGTCACGCTCGTGCTTGGCGCGATCGCGATCGCCGGAGTCCTGTGGGCCGGGTTCACGGCCCGGCGCAAGGCCCGCTCCGCCGGTCGGGAGCTCGAACCGCTCGCCGGCTTCATCGCCAAGAACATCATTATCGTGGGCGCCATCGGACTTGTGTCCGTGCTGCTCTCCCTGTCCGCCGGCGGAACCCCGATCGTGCTCGTGATCATCGGTGCGCTCGTGCTCATCTACACGTTCGTCATGAATAAGACCGTGTTCGGCCGTCACATCTACGCGGTGGGCGGCAACCTCGCCGCGGCGCGCCTGTCCGGCATCAACACGCGGCGCGTTGACTTCATGGTGTTCGTGAACATGGGGATCCTCTCCGCGCTCGCGGGCATCGTGACCACCTCGCGCGCCGGCGCCGCCGTCGCGACCGCGGGCAACATGTACGAGCTGGACGCCATCGCCGCCGCCTTCATCGGTGGGACCGCCGTCACCGGCGGCAAGGGGAAGATCTCCGGCGCGATTGTCGGCGCCCTCATCATGGGCGTGCTCAACATGGGCCTGTCCATCATGAACGTCGACTCCGCCTGGCAGCAGTCCATCAAGGGGCTGGTCGTGCTGCTGGCCGTGGCGGTCGACCTGATCGGCAGTAAGAAGGCGTCCTGATCATGGGCGGCGCGTTCGACACCCCCATCGACCGATGGGGCACGTGGTCCGCGAAGTGGGACCTGCTGGCCGCGCCCCTGGGCGCCGATGCGCTGAGCCTGTCGGTTGCGGACCAGGAGTTCACCTCGTGTCCGGCGGTGCGTGACGCGGTTGAACGCGCCGCCGGGCACGGCCTGTACGGCTACACCGAGGTGTTCGCCGACTACGCCGCGGCGGCCGCCTCCTGGCAGTGCACCCGGCACGGGTGGGACGTGGACGAAGGGGAGATCGTGTTCTTCCCACGGATCGTCCAGTTGATCTCCGCACTCGTGAACCACGTCTTTGCGGAGCCGCCAACCGTCGCCACTCTCATGCCCGCCTACGGCCCCATCCTCGAGGTGGTACGCGCCGCCGGCTGTGAGCTCATCGAGGTACCGCTCACCGAGACGCGGCAGGGCTGGCGGTTGCCGGACGAGCGCCTGGGCGCCGCGATTGAAGCGGCCGACGTGTTCCTCTTGTGCTCGCCACACAACCCCACCGGCCGGGTATGGGAACCCGCGGAGCTCGACCGTATTGCCGAGGCGGCGATGACCGGGCACACACTGGTGATAAGTGATGACATCCACGCCGATTTCTTGCGTCCGGAGGCCACCTACGTGCCGCTCGCCAAGCGGGCACCTGAGCTCGCTCGGGCGGGCCTGCTCGTGACGTGCCTGTCTCCTGGAAAGACCTTCAACACGGCGGGTCTGGAGGCCGCCGCGATCATCGTTCCAGACCCGCAGTTGCGTGCGGACCTCACCGCAGCGAAACGCCGAATCGGGCTGCATAACCCCAACTACTTCGCGATCCCGGCCACCATCGCCGCTTGGACACGCGGACACGCCTGGGTCGATGAGCTGAACGCAGTGATCGACCACAACCTCGCGATCTTGGCCTCCTTCCTCACCACCGAGCTGCCTCAGGCGCGTTTCCACGCGCCCGAGGGCACCTATCTCCTGTGGGCTGATCTTGCGGCGTACGTGAGCGATGCGCACGCGCTGCAAGCCTGGCAGGAACGGGCCCGCGTGGCCCTCGCCGCCGGCTCCGATTTCGGGGCCGACTATCCGACGTGGGCGCGCTTTAATGCGGCGCTGCCGGCGTCCACCCTCGAGGTAGCGCTGAGCCGCCTCGTGAACGCTATGTAAACCCCGCACCAGTCGTTCGAAGGAGAACGCCATGCACACCGACCCCTCAACCCCACGCGACGGGCGGCGCGAGCCCACGCTCTTCCTCGCGTTCCTTCCCGTTCTCGCACTGCTCATCCTGCTCGGCGGCGGCTACATCGCCTTCGAACTGCCCGTTGAGCCGCTGCTCATCATCGCCGCGATCATCGCGGGCCTCGTCGCCATCTCCCTCGGTTACACCTGGCAGGACATCATCGACGCGATTGCCCACAAGATCGCGAAGACCATGCCGGCGATCCTCATCCTCATCGTCGTGGGCCTCCTGATCGGCACGTGGATGGCGGGCGGCACCATCCCCATGCTCATCTACTACGGGCTTAAGCTCATCTCGCCGCAATATCTCGCCCTCGTGGCCCTCGTAGTGACCGCGATCGTCTCCCTGTGCACCGGCACCTCGTGGGGATCGGCGGGCACCATCGGTGTGGCCTTCATGGGCGTCGCTATGGGGATGGATGCGAATCTCGCCGTCGTGGCCGGCGCCGTCGTCGCCCGCGCCTAGATTGGAGTCAAGCTCTCGCCCCTGTCGGATACGACAAACATCGCCTCCTAAGCCGCGGGCGGGAACCTGTTCGTCCACATCCGGCACATGCTGTGGACGACCCTGCCCGCCTTCGTGGTGTCAGGGACCGTCTACCTTTTCTTCGGGCTCAATAACACCGCCGGTGGGGAGGTTCCGGAGAAGGTCGGCGTCGTCATGGATACCCTGTCGTCCGCCTTCAACCTCACCGGATGGTGGGCGCTGGTCCTTGTGATCCCGGTGGTGATCGTGCTCGCTGGGTCAGCCATGAAGCTGCCGACCGTGCCCGTCATGCTGCTCTCGGGAGGCGTGGCCGCTCTGAACGCCATCGTCATCCAGGGGATCACCCTGAAGGACACGGTGAGTGCCGCCGTCAACGGGTTCACCGTTGACATGATCACCGCCTCCGGATTCGACGCGGAGAACGTTGTCGAGGACGTGACGAAGCTCGTGGAGCGCGGCGGTATGAACTCGATGATGTCCACACTGCTCATCTGCTTCTGCGCCATCTCCTTCGCCGGGGTCATGTCGGTGACACCGTCGCTGAACATTTTGATCGACAAGCTGCTTGGCGGAGTGCGCTCCACCTTCGGGCTCATCGCGGCGACGGTCGTCACGGGCGTGTCCACGATCGGGATCACCTCGAATGGACAAGTCTCCCTGCTCATCCCCGGTGAGATCCTGCGTCCCGCCTACATCAAGAGCGGCCTGCACCCGAAGAACCTCTCGCGTACCATCGAGGACTCCGTGACGGTCATTGAGCCGATCCTCCCGTGGACGGCCGCCGGTGCCTACATGGCGGGCACCCTTGGGGTCGACACCTTGAGCTACCTGCCGTGGGCGGTCTCGAACTGGATCGCCATCGGTTTCGCCCTCATCTGGGGTGCCACCGGTATCGGTATCGCGAAGCTTTCGAACGAAGAGAAGAGCGAACTGGAAGCGACCATCTAGGAACCCTGACGGGGCTGCGCGGCGGGTCAACAGTGGGACAATGGCGCCATGAGCACCGCCGCGCAGTCCCCACTCATCGATCTCGCCTTCGTGAGTTCCGCTTACGAGACCCCTGAGGTGGTGCGCGCTGCCGTGCGCCGCGGCGCGGAGCAGGTTTCCTATCCCGCCGGGCAGGTTGGCGAGGATTACCTGGAGGCTGCCGCTCGCTGGCAGCGCGAACGCCACGGATGGGATGTCCCCGCGGACTCAGCGCTGTTTGTCCCGCGCACCACACAGGCGCTCGCGGCGCTGCTGAATGCGGGGCCGGTGTTTCACGAGCCCGGAGGCTCCAGCGACGCGACCGAGGGTGCGCCTGACCCCGCACTGGCCCTGCAGATGGGGGCACCAATGGAGGTCGTGGGTCAGCTCGCGGCCGCCGAGGCCGCGGAACGTGAGGCTGCCGAGCCCGGGCCGGTCCGTCCGCCCGTCGTCGTGGCCCTCAGCCCCGCCTACGGGCGGATTGCCGCGCTGGTGCGGGCCTCGGGCGCTCAGCTGCGGCTCGTGCGGATGGAGAATTTCGGGGGGCGGTTGCGCATCAACTGGCCGGCGCTCGAGAACGCGATGATCGGTGCGGACTACCTCCTGTGGACCAATCCGCACAACCCGAGTGGGCGCGTATGGAGCGAGGAGGAACTCAAGCGCGTGGGCTACCTTGCCGAGATCTACCGCGCCGTCGTGGTGAGCGACGATATCCACGCCGACTTCACCCGTCCCGACGTGCCCTACACGCCGATGGCGAAGGCGTGTCCATACCTGTTCGAGACCGGACGCCTCCTGCTCACCAGCTCGCCCACCATCACCTTCTCAATGGCCGGGCTCGGCGCGGCCGTGGCGTTCGCGACGGGGGAGCTACGCGAGTCTCTACGGGCGGCGCGCGACCGGATGGGCCTCGGTGCCGCAGACGCGCTGGCGGTCCCGGCCGCCGTCGCCGCGTGGCGCGAGGGCGGTGCGTTCGCGGACGAGCTCGCAACCCGGGTCGCGGACAATTGCGCAGCCGCCGTCGAGACGCTCCAGGCCGAACTTCCTGACGCCGTCCTCGCCCGCCCGGACGGAACCGCCCTCGTGTGGGCGGACCTCAGCGCCTACGCGAAGGACGACGACGCCGTGCTCGCGGCCGCCGAGCGGGCCGGAGTCCAGGTGAGCCCGGGTGGCCGGTTCGGTGAGACATGGAACGGGTGGGTGCGCCTGGCGTGCGCGCAGCCGAAGGAGACGGTGCTCGAGGGCATCTCGCGGCTGGCCGGAGCGCTGCGCTAGGGAGCGGTGTTGCGGTGAGGCATCGGAACGGACGGGGCATGGGGCGATAGCGTGTGTCCAGCGGGTCGCGGCCGACCTACCGTAGGGGCAGGGATCAGTGGGAGGAAGGATTCTCGCATGCCCATGACAACTCTCCGCCAGATTAAACACCGGGGTTATCTTGCGACGAAACGAGTACGTCAGCTCAGGGGCATGATCGCGAACGCTGCGAGCCCCTCGGCACGTTCAACGCGTGCCCGGGTTCGTGACCGTCTCGCCATTCCAGATCTGGGATCGGCGCATACACGACGCCGGGTGGGCTCGGTTTGGGCGATCAGTGTGGTGAAGAACGAGATCGATATCCTCCCCCGGACCCTCGAGCACTTCCTTACCCAAGGCGTGAGCGGGATCGTCGTGGCCGATAACGGTTCAACCGACGGTACCTTCCAATACCTGACCGGCCTGGCTGCCCGTGACGAGCGGGTTTTCGTCGCGCGCGATATCGAACCCGCACACCTTCAAGGACCGAAGATGGACGCGCTTGCACGTGCGGCAGCCCGGGCGGGTGCGGACTGGATCGTTCCCTTCGATGCGGACGAGTTCTGGTACGGGGTGGAGGGCACGCTCGTTGAGGCACTCCGCAGTACCTCAACCCCGATTGTGAGCGGACAGGTCTTTAACGCCTTCCCGAAGGACGTGGGAGTACTCGACGGTGAATGGCGTATTGATCCGCTTCCGGCACGCCTACCTAAGGTGGCGTTCCGCTGGATGCGGGGCGCCGTCATCCACCACGGGAATCATGCCGTCGATCGGCTCGGTGACTGTAGCGACGGACTGCGGATTCTGCACTTCCCGTGGCGTTCCCGCTCTCAATTCCTCAGAAAGATCCGGCAGGGGAGTGCTGCACTCGATGCCGCATTCGGGGCGCGTTCCCAGTTGGGCGGAGATCACTGGCGTGATCTTGCGGCGCTGGACGACGATGCCCTGAGCGTCCTGTGGGATGACCTCATTGCCGGCCACGCGCCGGAAGAGATGGAGTGGCGCCCCCAGGGGCCCCTCGTCCCGATTGACCCGTGGGGCAAGAGAACATGGCCTGAGATCGCCGCGGCATTCCGGGCCGGCGAAGGCGGCGGGTCAGCGACCTGATCGAGCATCCGGGCCGCGCCGGCCTATCGGGCTACCGATTCGCGTGTGGTTCGCACGTGTGCGAGCCAGGGGGCCGGCAGCGTGAACAGCCAGGTGAGCCCGACCCGGTTCGCGAACTCCTGAAAGCCGAGGGCGAGGACGGCGGCGCCGAGGCAGACGAGAAGCACGAGGGCGTGCTCATCGCTGAGCCCGGCCTTCATGAGGACGATTCGAAGTCCCGCCATGAACACGATGTGGGAGGCGTACAGCCCGATGGTGCGCGTCCCGACCCAGCCGAGCAGATCGGCCAGGCGCGGGATAAGCGCGAGCAGCGCCGACATCCCGAACAGCACCGGGATGGCGACCAGGGCCGCCCCGAAGGAGACCACGCGGTCCACGATGTCGAGGGCCGCGCCGGTGCGTGGTTCCTCGGCCCCGAGAGACAGCAGCCCCGCGTAGGCGACCGCGCAGGTGATCCCCACGACGACGATCATCGTTCGGCGCTCCAGGAACGCGACCATGCGAGGCAGTCCGACGACGGCGCCGAGCGCCAAGAACGCGAGGTTTCCAAGCCCGTCAAACCCGATGAGGGGTGGGCGCCAGCCCCAACATGCGAGGGAGACGAACGCGAAGATCACGAGCGCAAGAGGGTGGCGCCAGACTCGGGAGATGACGACGGCAAGGGTCCCCAGCGCGAGCATGGGAAGAAACCACAGGTGCGCGATGGGACTCCACAGCTCCCACAGGATCGAGGCCGGCACCGGCGTGTTCTTCAGCGAGCTCGTAGCGTACTCGGCACTCGATTGGATCACGTACCACACGAGGTAGACCCACAGAAGGATAGCGCTGCGCTCGCGGATGTAGCCCCACGCGCCGCGTTTCGCGACGGAGCGCGGAATGAATAGGCCAATGAGGAAGAACATCGCGGGCATGCGCCCGACGATCAGGGCGTCATTGACGGCAAGCCACGGCGACCCGTAGGAGATGACGTCGGCCGCGGACAGCCCCCCGATGGTGTGGTTGAGGACCACGCCGAGGACGGCGAGTCCGCGCGCAATATCAAGCGCGAGCGACCGCGGGATCTGCTCCCGGCCGCCGGGTACCGAGCCCGTCGCCTCCGTATGGTTGCTCACGGCGTGGCCTCCGCTCCGCCGGACCCGGTTGGGCACCGAGTGGCCCGCCAGGCGCGCGCGAGGTGGCGCAGGCGCCTCCGCGGGGCAGCAAAGCGCCGTAGGGCACTGATCACGCCGCCTTCGCGAGCCATCTCCCGCAGAGTGAGTCCGCGCGGGGGGAGGGTCCCGCTCTCGATCGTGCTGGGCCCGTCGTAGGTGACGAGGTCCGGGCGCACGAGCAGGACCCGGATGTCGGCGGGCTCCGCCCACTGCGTGAAATCGTCGGCAAGCCAGGATAGGCGGCCACGAGATCGAGCGACCTCGGTGATGCGGCGGGCCGCCGCGCGAGAGACGAGATAGCACACCGCGCCCCATGCCCGTCCCGAGAAGGGGCCCATGCGGATGGGCTCGACACCCCGCCACCCGATGATGCGGGACGTCAGGGACAGCATCGCCGCGTCCTCCGCGTAGGGATGGAGCAGCCCCGCCTTCGTGCGGGCAAACGGCTCGGCCAGGTTCACGTAATCGAGGGGGCCGGCGTTCCGCGTGATCCGGTCGAGAGCGCGTTCGAAGCCGGGCAGGAAACGAGCGTCATCTTCGGCCACGAGGAGGAGATCCGTGTCCACCCCCGGCTCGTTCGCAAACTCTTTGAGAATGAGGTGGTGGGAGATGGCGCAGCCGACCTGGCCACCAAGGGGCGGCTCGCCATAGTGGGAGGTGAAGCGGTCGCGATCGAAATACTCTTCACCGCCGCCCTCGCGCGCGTCATAAGCCTCAAAATGCCGGAATCCCTGGGCCCCGGGCTGGGCGAAGAACCCACCCAGGCGGGGAGAGTCGCGAAGGCCCAACACGACCCGTGAGGCAATGCGATGTGGGCGCTGGGAATTCGTCACGACATGCTCCTTCCCACGCGGGGGTCGGCCGATTCGGCCCCCGGACCCCTAGTGTAGTGGTGGCGGAAGCCGGGACAGTCAACTTGAGCAACACCGCAGGTCAAGCGGTGTAGCCAGACTAGGATGAGTATCCAGCGGCGGATAGGACAATGAGACACATGGGCCGCGAACGAGGGAGGACCCCCATGGCCGAGACCCCGGAACGGCCTGACGTTTCCGTTATCCTGTGCGTTCGTAACGGGGAGAGGACGATCCGCCGGCAGCTCGACGCGGTGGTGACCCAGCGATCCGAGCACCCCTTCGAGCTGATCGTGGTCGATAACGGCTCAACTGACGCCACCGCACGCATTGTCGAGAACGTCATAGCGGAAACTCGCGGTGACCCGCCCGTTCGCCTCATCGACGGCGGGCAGACACCCGGGCTGCCGCAGGCCCGCAACTGCGGTGCTCGGGCCGCACGGGGCAGGGTGCTGGCGTTCTGCGATGCCGATGACGAAATTCAGCCCGGATGGGTGCGGGCGTTCAGCGAGGCGATCGACGGTGACATCCTCGTTGGCGGAACGGTCATCGCGGTCGGTGCCGACGGGACGGTGCGCCCTCCCGCCTGTATCCGGGGATACACCGCCACCCCGTACCTCCCGCACGTTCCCGGGGCGAGTTTTGCAATCCCCCGCGAGGCGTATTTCGCGGTCGGCGGGTTTGACGAGTCCCTCCCGCACTACGGCTACGACGACGTCGACTTCTCCTGGCGGGTCCAGGAGGCCGGGATCCCGGTGGGGTATGCCGAGGACGCCGTCGTCCGGTTTACCCTGAGTGGGAATGCGACCTCGGTACGGAAACGCTTTTTCCTCGGGATGGGACGGGTTCTCATGGCTCGTCGGTATCCCGCATACGATTCGCGGCACTACGGGGCTCCCGCAGTCCTCGCCGATGCGGCCCGCATGACCGGGCGCCTTGTGTCCTCAGCAGTGCGGCACCGGACCGTCGATCGACGGGCGGTCTCCCAGTTGTGTGTCAGCGGTGGGCAATTGGCGGGTGTTATCCGCTACGGAATCCGCGGTATGCCCGAACGCCGGCTCGCCACAGACAGCCTCGCGAGCGATCAGCCACGATGAGTACGACAGAGCGTACGGAAGCCCGGGCGCCGACCTACCGGCCGCCGACTTTTCACGACATGGTCCGATGGCCCGAACTGCTCATCGGTTCCGTCCTGTTCGCGCGCGGCTACTACTTTGGTCCTGAGGGTGCGGGGTACCCCCTGTCGGAGGTGGCCGTAGGTGCCCTCGCGTTCGTCACACTCGTGCGGCGGCCGACGGGACGGCGCCTGGTGGTCAGCCCGCTGCTCCTCCTCGCCCTTTTCGGGATTGCGCTCGCCGATCTCTCCCTTGTGTCGGCCATCCACGGTGCGCCGTGGTTTCAGCGCGTCGGTCGGGTGGCGTCCTTTGGTGTCATCGCCTTTGGGGTCATGTCTGGTCGCCTCCACCTGAAGTCGATCCTGATCGGTATGAGCGGTGGTTTCCTTGTTAATGCGGGGCTCTACTACGCGGGGCTCGCCCCAGACAACTACATCGGCTACCTCACCGGGTGGGCCGGAGACAAGAACTATGCGGGGCTCTACGCCGCGGCAATCCCCCTCCTGGTGTGCGCCCACCTGCCCCGGAGGTGGCAGCGACTGACCGTCCTCGCGGTATTCGGCTACCTCGTGTTTCTCACGGGATCGCGGACCTCAATGATTGCTCTCCTCCTCGGAGCCCTCTGGACCATTGTCAGCACCCACCGCTCGGTCGCGGCACGGGTGGGTATCGTCGCGGTCTTCTACGGCGTCTTCAGTTACGTGGAGGAACACTATGCGCGCGTCAGTATCTTCGCCGAGCGGTGGGGGACCGACATTTTGCGGGACCGCATCGACGCGGCGGCAACGGCTAAGGTCAATGCTGCGCTTCCGTGGGGCCTGGGTGCGGGTGAGGGCGAGGTGCTGTTGAATGGGAAGCTACGGTTTCTCTTCCACAACTCCTACCAGACCCTTCTCGTGGAAGGGGGGTGGATCCTCGCCGGGTCCATCTGTCTCATCATTGTGATCGCCCTCTTCAGCTTCGGCCCCTATGCTGTCCGGTCCCGTGCCGTGCGCTACGGTGAGGCGGCGATTATCGCGGTGGGGATCTGCGCAATCTCCCTGGGCGAGGTGCACTTCACGGGTATCTCGGCACTCTCGATCGGCGCGGTCATCCACCTGAGGACGCAGGCCTACGAGACGCTGGTGAGAGAGGTCCAACGGTGATGAGGACAGTCCGTCTACGGAAACAGCTAGCAGACACCCTGGAGCCCATCCACGTCCTCCTTGCGCTCGTGCCCTGGCGCATGCGGCACCGGTTAATCGCGGTGATGGTGGCCGCCCTCTTCACCAGCATTCTCGACATGGTGGCGGTTGGCGCAATGCTCCCGCTGATCCAGCTCATCACAAGCCCCGAATCTCCGCCGGCCTATATCCAGGCCTACCTGGTACCCCTCTTTGGAACATCTGATCCTCAGCGCCTGCTCCTGCGCCTTGCGGCAGCGACCGCGGGACTTTTCTTGCTGAAGAATCTCATCCTCATCGCGTTGCGCTGGTGGACCCTCGGAGAGATGACGCGCGCCAGCGCGGCGGCTCAGGCGGAACTGCTCACCCGCTACGTGGGGGCGCCTTACGTGCGTCATCGACTGCGCCCCACCTCCCGCATCCTCTACACCGTCTCGGCGGCGGTGTCGCAAGCCTTCAGTTCGGTTGTTCTCGGCTCGGTCACGGTGGTGGTGGACGGCCTTACCGTGATTGCCATCTTCATTACTCTCGCCGTCATGACACCTACTGCGAGTCTGCTCGGCATCGTGATCTTCGGGGGAGCGGGGCTGCTCATTGAACAGTCCCTGAAACGGCGAACCGTGCGGGTAGGCCGGCGATTAGTACAGCTCGGAACCGAGTCCTGGCAGCTTTTGAATCCTGCGATCGCCGGCTTTAGAGAAACACGACTGTTCTCGCGCGAGGCGCTATTTTCTGAACGCTACGCCGACAATCGTCGGGCTGAGGCTGACGTGTCGCGTGCGCGGACGATGCTGAGCGAGTTGCCAAAGTACCTCCTCGAGATCGTCATGGTGTTCGGGATCCTCGTGATCGGCGTCGTGCTCTTTATGCTGCACGATCGCAGCACCGCGTTCGGGCTGCTAGCGGCTTTCGCGGCCGGAGCGGTACGCGTGATTCCGGCGGTGAACCGGATCGTTGCGACCGCCAATCAGATCCGCGCCGGAGTGCCAGCGCTCATGCAGGTTGTCGATGAGGTGCGTGAGCTGGGCCGGGACGTGGCGGACGATTGTTCCATGCATGCGCTAGACGTGACCATCCCGCCGGCCGATATCGAGGTGCGGGACCTCGGTTTTCGATATCCGGATGCGCACGCCAACGTACTGAGCGGCGTAACGGTCACGATCCCGTATGGCCACACGGTGGCGCTCGTGGGGGGATCCGGAGCGGGAAAGACGACGTTTGCGGACATTATCGCGGGGCTGCTGCCTGCGACCGAGGGGTCGATCACCGTCGGTGGGGTCGACATTCTCACCCACGCGAGATCCTGGCGCTCCACCCTCGCCATGGTCTCTCAGGGGGTTTATCTCTGGGATGCACCCGTCCGAGACCTCATCACGTTTGGAGAGCCGAGAGAGGAGGTTGACGATTCCCTGCTCGATGACGTGGTGCGTCGCGCTCGTCTCACCGGCTTTATCAGGGACCTTCCTGATGGCCTCGATACTCTCGTGGGAGAAAATGGTACCCGGGTCTCCGGCGGCCAGGCGCAGCGCATCGGTATCGCTCGCGCACTCTATTCCCAGCCGCGGGTGTTGATTCTGGACGAGGCTACAAGTGCCCTCGATAACGAGACTGAACGTCAGGTGACGGAGACGATCGAAGCCCTCCACGGACAGATGACGGTACTCGTGATCGCGCACCGCCTGTCAACTGTGCGCAACGCGGACTCGATTCTATTCTTTAAAGGGGGGCGGATCGCGGGCCATGGAACCATGCGAGAGCTGTATGAGTCGGACTCGGACTTCGCCAACCTCGTCGATCTCGGCCGACTCGATCACTAGCCCGAGGGGAGGAGTAGGCGATGCGGATATTCGTGGTGGGCCCGCGCTTCCACGGCTATGTGCGTGCGATGGCGGCCGCATTGGGAACGCTCGGCCACGACGCCACCCTGTGCGAATACGACCGCGCCAGTACCGTTCCGCAGCGCCTGCGAAATAAGGCCGTCCACGACCTGCCGGCCGGGATGGTGCCGACCGCGTGGATGGATGAGCCGAGTCGCCGCGCCTCCGCAATGCTCCGGGAGACGCGGCCCGACGCGGTCCTTGTCATCAAGGGCGACCTCCTCTCCGAGGACTTTTGGGATGACCTTGACGCGCTGGGGGCACCCACGGTCGCCTGGTTCTACGATGAGCTGTCCGCGATGCGCTACGACCCCGAAGCGATTGCGCCGATCGCCACGATCGCGACGTACAGCGCCGTCGATGCCCAGACTCTCACCGGGGATGGGCGGCCCGCCCACCACGTTCCGCTCGGCTTCGACTCGCTCACCGCATACCACCCGGTGCATCGCGACGAGGTGACGCTCATCGGGGCTCGCTATCCGGAGCGCGAGCGATTTATGCGCGAGCTCGCCTCCCGCAAGGTCCCCGTGCGCGCCTACGGCAATAGCTGGTCACGACGCCCATTCGACGTACTGCGCACCCGTCAGTTCTGTCCGGCCGGAGTTCCCAGCGAACCGAATATCGACCGCGCACAGGCTTACGGCGTCATGGCGGGAAGCCGCGCAACCGTCAACATGCACGGGAATCAGCACGGATTTACGATGCGGACCTTCGAGGCCTGCGGCGTGGGGGGACTCCAGCTCATCGACCGAGCGGACGTGAGTGACTTCTACGACCCGGGCAGTGAGCTCCTCGTGTGTGTAGACGCCGACGAAGCCGCGCAGTACGCGCAGCGGGCGCACGCCGAGCCCGCCTGGGCGCAGCGGATCGCGGAGGCCGGACGCCGCCGCACCCTCGCCGAGCACACCCTGATCCACCGGATGAAACAGATCGAGGCCCTGTGGGGGTAGACACCACGGGCGGTGAGGCCCTCCCCGTCGCTGTACTGAGCGAGGACGGCCTCCATGAATATGCCCGCCACGCCGCTGCGGCCCTGACCGATCTCGGGTGCGTCGTGGTGCGGGACCCGGAACAGGCCGTCGCCGTGCTGTCCTGGGAGCCCAACCTCCTCGACGGAATGGCGGGCGGCACCCTTCCGGCCTGCCGGCTTCGCGTCCGAGCATCACGCCGCCACAGCGGGGCTCCACCTGGGCAGGTGTGCCTCCTCGCGGCCTCCCACGAACATGCGGCGGTGCTCCGGCGCCGCGATCTGCCCACCCGGCTTCCCGTGCGGGCGCTCGGAGTCGCTGGAACGGGGACGTCTGCCTGGAGGACCTGGGCGGCGGCCACTGCGGATGAAATCCTCCGACGGCGCAGGCTCCCCTCCCTGGTGATGCTGACTCCTGTGGCACCGTCGAAGGCCGGCCATGAATCCGCCGGTGAGCAGTTGGTGCGGAGAATCCTTGAGGTTCAGGCCGAGGGCTACCACCTGACGATCGTCGGTGCCGAGGGGCCTGGGCAACTGCGCTGCGAGCAGCGGGGCCTCGACGAACCGCTCCTCCTCCTTCCGCAGCGGCATACCGGCGGGCTCGAGTGGGTGCGGCGTGCCCTCGCCTTTCGCCCCGTCCTGGCGCCGTCCTGGCTCGCTCGGATCGCCGGCCTCGTCAAAGCCGCGGACCGGATCGACCTGCAGTGGGAAGAACAGGGTTTCCTTATCGGGGCCTTCCGCGCAATCAATCCGGACGCCACGGTGTCCAGCGTCCTGCACGATGTCGTCTCGCAACGGTGTGAACGGCGCGCCCATGCCGCACAGCGCCCCTCCCGGCGCGTCGTCTGGGCGGCGCGTGCGGTAGCCGCGAAGGCGTTGGAAGCGTGGATCTGCCGGCGCGCCGATCAGGTCATTGTTCTGAGTGACAAGGACCGAGATCTCCTCCCGCACCGCCGGCGTGCCGAGGTGGAGGTGCTTCGTCCGAGCATCGATGGCGCAGACCGGGGTCCGGGCCGGCCTGCGGGGGAACCGCCGACCGTCGTGTCCGTCGGCTACCTTGCACGCGACGAAAACACGGAGGGCCTGCGGTGGTATGCGGAGCAGGTCTGGCCGCGAGTCCGCGCCGCGCTCCCCGAGGTGCGCACACTGGTGGCGGGCGGGGGAGCCCAGGAGGGCTTTGCCGCGGAGATGCGCGCGGCCGGTCTCACGATGCTCGGGTTCTGTGACGACCTGGAGGCGGTCTACGGCCGGGCGGATGCCGTCATCGTGGCCCTGCATCAGGGAGCCGGCGTGAAGTTCAAAACGGTCGAGGCCCTGGTCCGGGCAATCCCCGTCGTGAGCACCGAGACGGGGGCCGAGGGGATCGGGCACCGCCCCACGTTCGCCGCCATCACTGACGACGCACAGGCGTTCGCCACGGCGCTCATCGCCGTGCTGCGCCACCCCGAGGCTGCGTGGCGGCGGGCCCGAGAGGGCGCCCCCGCGGTCCGAGCAGTGTTTGGCCCCGAGGCGTTCGCAGCGGAAGCCGCGCGGATTTACGGCGTCGCGCGGAGAGACTAAAACCGCCCCTGCGCGGGCAGCTCACGCAGGTAGGCCCCGTAGCCGCTGGCGGAGAACTTCTCGGCACGCGAGAGCAGCTCGGCATCGGTGAGGAACCCCATCCGCCACGCCACCTCCTCGGGACAGCCGATCTTCAAACCCTGGCGGGTCTCGATGGTGCGGATGAAGTCCGAGGCGTCATTGAGGTCCGAGAACGTCCCGGTGTCCAACCATGCCGTGCCGCGCGGCATCTTCTCCACGGTGAGGCGCCCGGCGTCCAAGTAGGTGCGGTTGACGTCGGTGATCTCGAGCTCGCCGCGCGCCGAGGGCTTCAGGTCCTTCGCGATCGCGATGACGTCGTTATCGTAGAAGTACAGGCCCGGTACGGCCCAGTTGGAGCGCGGCTGTTCGGGCTTTTCCTCCAGGCTGATCGCCGTGCCGGCGTCGTCGAACTCCACCACGCCGTAGGCGCGTGGCTCGCGCACCCAGTACCCGAACACCGTGGCGCCCTCGACGTCGGTGTGGCGCCGCAGTCGCGTGCCAACCCCGGGGCCGTAGAAGAGGTTGTCGCCCAGGATGAGGGCGACCTTGTCGCTCCCGATAAAGTCGGCGCCGAGGACGAAGGCTTGGGCGAGCCCGTCGGGGCTCGGCTGCGTGACGTAGGAGAGTCGAATCCCGAACTGGCTTCCGTCCCCGAGGAGACGCCGGAACGCCTCGGCGTCGTTCGGCGTCGTAATGATGAGGACGTCATCGATACCCGCGAGGATGAGCGTCGAGAGCGGGTAGTAGATCATGGGTTTGTCGTACACCGGCAGGAGTTGCTTGGAGACCCCCAGCGTGATCGGGTGCAGCCGCGAGCCCGTGCCGCCGGCGAGAATGATGCCCTTCATCTGAGTGTCCCTACCTGAGTGTTGCGTGACTGTGGGATTGAGCCTAGCGAGGTTGCGTGATTCCTACTGATAGTCAACGAACCTCAACAGGAGGGAATCGTCGATCCGCACATGACGCAGGTATTTCAGTTGAAGGGGCTGCAGAACACCTCCGAGAAGCCGCGTCCAGGACACGGGATACCCAACAACTTCACCACGCGTCCCTCCGGGGAACTCGGAGGCTTGGTCGGCGTAGTAGCTCATCCGGCGTTCGACTTCTCTCAGCCATTCGGCGGTGAGTGGCGTGGCGGAGCGTGTGAGATAGGCGCCCAAGCCGATGAGCCGCCGGTAATTCAGGGCGATGTCGACTCCCAACCTCCCCGGTAGCCGCACGGGGGATGCCGAGCTGAGTTCGCGATACCCCGTGATCCAGATATCCTCATTCGCAGCCATGTGGTCGAAGGCCCGTTCCCACGACCCAGCGGGTTCTTTAAGGTCGCAATATCCTCCCCCGTGATGGTGCATGAGATAGGCCCGAAGATAGTCCGACTGGTGCACGAGGGAGAGGTGTTCCCACGCGGGATGCAGAGGATGGTCCGGCAGAACCCAACGGGGGAGGGACTCGCGCGTTACTAACTCGACGGGCAGGCCCAGGCGTTCGCGTAGGGCACCGAGATTGCGGCGCCGGTTGGCGCTCATCTCGTTATCACCGATCCAGATCACGAAAACCCGTCGGGGGAGTGCGCTCGGCGCAGTGATCGTGGGGGGTGTCCGTACGAGAAACGAGCGTCGATAGTGGGCTGGCTTAAACCTATAGGTTGCGTATCGCTCTTGGAGTCGGCCGAGTTGTGTCGCGGCGCCGAACTTCGCCTGTCTCATGAGCCCGTTCGCCCGTTTGGCTCCGAGAAATCCGAGGTGTTTCACGCGCTGAAGATAGGGCTTCGGACTCACCCGGGGCTTCAGGGGGTTCTCTCCGTACGTGTTCATGGTTTCGCGGATTCAATCGTTGGCTTGGATCAGGATGGCGGGTGTGCCTTGTCGCGGAGTGGCGGTGTGTCGCGCCTCGGCGAACGCATCGTGAGCCAGAGCCTCATGCTGAGGTGTGTCCCAGCGGAAGTGAACGAAAACGGCCGACGAGCGCCCATAATGTGCACCCTCGAAAGGGAATATACCCGACAGTCGAAGCGCTGAGTCTGTCATGAATGTGGTGAGAATTGGGCCTAGCATTGCCCCCTTTGTTCTGTCTATCCGATTCGCCTCCACCTATGGTCGCCGCGGCAGACGATTTCATAGATAGACACGTCATACCGATACACTGAGGCCGCGCCGATCGCCGAGGAACAGTCCTCGATGGTTGGCCGGAGTAAGGAGCGCGTGAGTGAAATCGCCCGAGGTCAGCGTCATCATTCCCTCCAGGGGAGGTGCCTCGCGGCTCCCGGGACTCATCGAGGCGCTTGCCGGGCAGCAGGACGCGCCGAGTTTCGACGTCCTCGTCGTGCTCGATGGGGACATCGACAACTCTGCCGGCACCCTAGAAGAACTCTCACAGGCGCATCCTGAGCTGCGGCTCGACTGGGAGGTTTTCCCCGAGAATCGTGGTCGAGTGGCCGCCCTGAACCGCGGAATTGAGGCTAGCCGAGGCGCCGTCGTCGTGCGCTGCGATGACGACCTCGTACCGCGGGCGGACTACATCACCCAGCACGCTGCCGCCCACCGCGGGGAGCGGATCGGCGCCGTAGGGCTTTACCGCAACATCTATCCGGACTCTGCCTACGCGCACGCTTATGGTCGTGAGCAAGATGAGGCGTTCCGTCAACAGGCTTACGACACGCCGCAGAAAGCGCGCTGGCGGTACTGGGCCGGGAACTGCTCCGCCCCTCGGGAAGCCTGTGTGGAACTTGGCGGCTACGACCCCCGCTTTGATCGCTACGGCTGGGAAGACATCGACTTCGGCTATCGGCTCCAGCAGGCGGGCTGGCCGGTTCACCTCGTGCCGGAACTGGAGACGGCCCACCGCGTTGCCGCCACCACCGTTCGTGTCCGCGCCATGCGCGCCCTGCACGCCGGCGCCGCCCAGAGGGCCTTCGAAACGAAACACGGGCTCGACCTCACCGCGCATCCACGGGGTCCGTGGGGCGTCCTCGTGCGAACCGTGGCGGCCGTCGGCACAGAGCGGGTCCTTTCCGCAGCCGGTGGCGCCGTGGATCGGGCCCTGCCCCGCCTTCCGGCAGCGGTGGGTCGCAAGGCCGTCGCCGCCCTCGTGGAGGGGGCCTCCCTTTCTGGGATCCGAAATCCCGACCGCGCGCGGGATCGGTTCTGAGGGATGACCATCTCTCGCCGACGCCGCGCTACTCTCGTAGGCAGGCACCCTCACTCACGGAGAGACCATGCGCATCCTCGTCACCGGTGGAGCCGGTTTTATCGGTTCGAACTTCGTCCACCATGTGCTGAAGGAGCGCCCCGAGGCGCGCGTCTGCGTGCTGGACAAGCTCACCTACGCGGGTAACCGGGCCTCGCTCGAGGGCTTGGATCCCGAGCGCTTCGACCTCGTCGTCGGAGACATTTGCGATGAGCCACTGGTCGATCGGCTTGTTGCGGCCTCGGACGCCGTCGTCCACTTCGCCGCAGAATCGCACAACGACAACTCGCTCACCGATCCGAGCCCCTTCATCCGCACGAATATCGTGGGAACGGCCGTGATTCTGGAGGCCGTTCGCCGCCACGGAGTGCGCCTGCATCACGTCTCAACTGACGAGGTCTACGGCGATCTCGAACTTGACGATCCCACCCGCTTCACCACCGACACACCGTATCGCCCGTCGAGCCCCTATTCGGCGTCGAAGGCCTCCTCGGACCACCTCGTGCGGGCCTGGGTTCGCTCCTTCGGGGTGGAGGCCACGATCTCTAACTGTTCCAACAATTACGGTCCCTTCCAGCACGTCGAGAAGTTCATCCCGCGCCAAATTACGAACCTCTTGGACGGGGAGATAGCGAAGCTGTATGGCACCGGTGAGAACGTGCGTGACTGGATCCATACGGAGGACCACTCCAGTGCCGTCCTCGCGATCCTCGAGCGTGGCCAGAGCGGCCGCACCTACCTCATTGGCGCGGACGGGGAGAAGTCGAACCGGGAGGTCCTTCAGCTCATTTTGGAACTCATGGGGCGTGAACCCGACTCCTTCGAACACGTGGCCGACCGGCCCGGCCACGACCTGCGCTACGCGATCGACCCGAGTCTCCTTCGCGAGGAGCTCGGCTGGCGTCCGCGGTACACGGACTTCCGCGAGGGACTCGCGGCGACGATCCGCTGGTACGAGGAGAACGAGGCCTGGTGGCGTCCCATGAAGGACGCGACGGAGGCCAAATACCGGGAGGTGGGCCAGTGAGCCGCGGCCTGCGCGTGCAGAGCACACAGATTCCGGGATTGCTCGTGGTGGACCTGCCGGTGCATGGGGACAATCGCGGTTGGTTCAAGGAGAACTGGCAGCGCGAGACGATGGTCGCAGCCGGAGTGCCCGACTTTGCACCCGTGCAGCAGAACATGTCCTTCAACGAGGCGCTCGGGACGACGCGGGGAATCCACGCCGAGCCCTGGGACAAGTTCGTGTCTGTGGCGACCGGCCGCGTGTTCGGCGCCTGGGTGGACCTACGCGAGGGCGAGACCTTCGGCGTCGTTGTCACGCGGGAGATCACTCCCGGGCGGGCCGTGTTCGTGCCGCGCGGCGTCGGCAACGCCTTCCAGACCCTGGAGCCGAACACCGTCTACAGCTACCTCGTGAACGACCACTGGTCTGCCGATGCCCAAGAGAACTACGCCTTCGTGAACCTCGCGGACCCGCAGTTGGGCATCGACTGGCCGATTGATCTCGCGGGCGCAGAAATGTCGGACAACGATCGAGCCCACCCCGCGCTCGCGGACTGCGCGCCCGTGCGGCCCGCGCCGCTGCTCATCCTCGGGGCGCGCGGCCAGCTCGGACGTGCCCTGGTGGCGGCCTGCCGCGAACGGGAGATTCCTTTTGAGGCGTGGGATCGCGGCGGGTTTGACCTGGCCCGGCCGGAGAGCTGGGAAGGGCGGAGTCTGCGCGGCTACCGGGCGGTGCTGAACGCCGCCGCCGATACGGCCGTGGATGCGGCCGAGATGGGGGAGGGGCGGCGGCACACCTGGGCCGTGAACGCGACTGGCGTCAGTGCCCTCGCCCGGCGCTGCGGGCGCGACGGAGTGCCGCTCCTGCACGTTTCCACGGACTATGTTTTCGACGGTGAACGTCCCGTGGGGGAGGAATACGAAGTCGACGCTTCTGTGGCGCCGCTGTCGGTCTATGGCCAGTCCAAGGCAGCCGGTGAGTGTGCGGTAGGCGTGCTCGATCAGCACTGGATCGTGCGTACCAGTTGGGTGATCGGAGACGGACAGAACTTCGTCACGACCATGCTGTCTCTTGCAGAACGCGGTGTAGATCCGGCTGTGGTTGACGACCAGCACGGGCGGCCCACCTTTGCCGTCGACCTCGCGGCGGGGATCCTCGATCTCGTGACCAAGGGAGCCCCGTGGGGCACCTACCACGTCACGAACAGCGGGCCGAGGACGACGTGGTACGACTTCGCACGCGCGATCTTCGAGGCAGGGGGCCACAACCCTAATCGTGTGCGAGCGGTCAGTACAGGGGAGTACATCGGATCGCGGACAGGTGTAGCGCCGCGCCCCCACAACGCTGCACTGCGCGGCCAGAATGTGGATCCGTACCTCCGCGTGCCGGTCGACTGGAGGGACGCCCTCGAGCGATACGTCAATGCTGCGAGGTGAGCGAGCGACCTTCTACTCGTCGTCATCGAGACGAGCCGCCCGCCTCCAGTTGTGTGGGAGGCGGGCGGCTGTGGCGGACGTGCGGGCGTCCGGCCGCGTGAGCTGGGCGGCCTAGGGCGCCCGGCGTAGCGTAGCGGTACTCGCGCGACCGCGACCTAGCGGTGGTGGCGCGCTCGCTTCGCCTTGCGGCGCTGGCGCTCCTCGAGCAGGCGGCGTTCACGCGCCAGGCGCATGGCGAACTCCTGCTGTGCCTTGTGGTCACGGTAGAGCGGATCTTCGCGTAGGCCTCGAATGAGGGACACCGCCAGGGCGGCGATGATGAGGAGGAACGGAGAGGCCACGATGATCGTGACGGACTGCAGGTTATCCAGTGCGTCGTTCCCACCAGAGACCAGCAGGGTAAGTCCGATCGCGGCGGTGAGGATACCCCAGATGGCCGAGACCCACGGGGTTGGCTCAATCCGACCACTCTGGCTCATCGAGGCCATCACCGTGGAGGCGGAGTCCGCCGAGGTGATGAAGAAGGTCGAGAGCAGGACCATCGCGACGACGGCAGCGATCGCGCCGCCCGGAAGCTGGTAGACGAGGTCGAAGAGCTGACGGGTGGCATCGCCGTCGCCCCAGATGGAACGCCCGGCACGCTCAAACTCCACGGCGGTGCCGCCGAAGATCGAGAACCAGGTGACGGTCACCAACGCGGGAACGAGGGTCACGCCCACGATAAATTCGCGGATCGTACGGCCGCGCGAGATGCGCGCCAGAAACATCCCGACGAAGGGGCTCCAGGAAATCCACCAGGCCCAGTAGAACAGCGTCCAGCTCGAGAGCCATTCACCGGCGGTGCCGTCCGCGGAGTCGGCGGTGCGGGCGGCCATCTCGAAGAACTGGTCCAGATAGCTGGCCACCGACGTCGGAATCATGTTGAGGATCGAAATGCTGGGGCCAAGCACGAACACGAAGAGGGCCAGCAAGGTCGCCAGCAGCATGTTCACGTTTGAGATGATTCGGATTCCGCGTCCCACTCCGGACATGGCGGAGAGGAGGAATCCGAGGGTCAGGATGAGCACGATCATGACGATCGTGCGCATCGAGGCGTTCGGGATGATGCCCGTGCGGTCGAGCCCAGCGCTGATCTGCAACGCGCCAATCCCGAGGGAGGCGGCTGTACCAAAGACCGTGACGACAATCGTCAACACGTCGATGAAAGCACCGAGCGGCCCGGCGGCGCGCTCCTTACCGATGAGGGGGACGAAGGCTTGGGAAAGAAGCTGTTTGCGGCCCATGCGGAACGTCGAGTAGGCGATAGCCAGCCCGACAACGGCATAGATCGCCCAGGGGTGCAGCGTCCAGTGGAAGAGCGTGGTGGCGAAGGCGGCCCCGACGTCGTGCGAGGCATGGTTCGGGACCCCGTCACGATAGAAGGTGAGCGGCTCGGTGGTGCCGTAGAACATGAGGCCGATCCCCATGCCTGCCGCGAACATCATGGATACCCATGAGATAAAGGAGAATTCGGGAGCGTCGTTATCGGCTCCTAGGCGGATACGCCCGAATTTGGAGGCGGCAATCGTGATGATGAAACCCACGATCGCGGTCCCGAACACCACGAATGCCCAGCCGAAATCCTCCACCACAAAAGTGATTGCGGTAGCAGCAAAGTTTGCAAAACTCTCGGAGGCGATCAGGCCCCAGGCCACGATCGCGACGACGACTGTGATGGCGGGAGCGATGACGCGCGCATCTAAGCGCCCCTCGACATAGGACTGCGAAGGACGCAAGTCCTCGTCGAGGTTGCCCGACAGCTGATGATGGTTGCTGAGTTGCTCTGCCAGGCTCTGCGTTGCGGATACGGTTTCGTCTTGAGGGGAGTTCTGGTTGTTAGTTGTCACGGTGAGAGCATGCCATGATACTCCGGTAGGTCAAATGGAGACGAGCGATCGTGATGGATCACACTTGAATCGAGACAAATCAGTCATGTGACGGTGATGTGGTCTTTCAGTCCTATCGCAATCTTAAGGCGGGAAACATGAGCCTTAAATTTGGCCATTGAGAATAGCTTGATAGATTCCGTGGCACCCGTTACATTCTTGAAAGAAATGCGGTTTAGGCGCTTGAGGCGTGCTGTGCCGCGTCGCACGAGCCCACCCTCGAACCGGGTACTGCCCAAGGAGACTGACCATGACCGCGAGCGTGAACCGTAGAACCATCGTGAAGGGCGCCGCCTGGGCCGTACCCGCAGTTGCCGTGGCCTCCGCGGCGCCGGCGATCAGCGCCTCGCAGAACACGGGGGCCGTAGGAAGGTTCTGCACGATCTACGAAGGTGATACGACCGCGAATAGTCAGGTCCAGGCGGTGTGGTTGTCCATTGACCCTCCGGCGGGTGAAAGCGTCATCCCGGCGGGAACAGAACTCTCGTGGACCATTTCAGCCAGCGAAGCTGTGCGAGTTCCACATTCTACGCAGTCCAAAGATGCCTATTGGGCGCTGACGACCCAACCGAAGCAGGGTACAGAGATTCCCTCGGGTGGGTCTTTCACCGCCACGTGGAGGGCGCTTAGGGATTGTGCGCCGGTGGGCTGTAGCCGTCTATCGTCACCGAAGCTGGAGTGGGCGACTGACAACAAGGTTCGCCCCGGAACTGAGATTAGTGCGCAGTCGCTGGATACGGACGATAAGCTCGCATGGATTACGCCTAAGCGCAACAGTGACCATAATGGGCCGATCATTCCCTTCCGGTTCACGCAATCCTCGTCCGGTTGTTTCCCTGCGGTCCAGTTCACCGATTGGGAGGGTGAGGGTGCGCACTTCAATAAGGGGTGCGGAAACGACTCGAACTCGGTTGTGTACTACCCGACCGGTGGGTGTCGTGAGACGACGAGTGCTGCTGGCGTAGCACGTGTTGTGGACGCCACCTGTAATCCACCAACCCAGAACTGCTCTAGTAAGCAATTTCAGGTTGACTTTTCGACCTTTAACGCGAACACAAAGACCGTGCAGGCCTACCCAGTCGATGGGGTGGGGGAGAGTAAAACCATCGCGCTCTCCGTTGAATATCTAGGTGGCGCAAGCGCAGTCCCCGGCGATCTTCAGGTGGGGTCTCGGGGCTTGCAAGTGTGGTCGACCGGCACTGCCAATGTGGAGGATGGTAATGCCGGTGAAAAGATTGTCTTCAGCTTCCCAGACCCCGTCACGCAACTTGAGGTCAAGCTTGATGGACTCGAAGTTAAGGGGATTGGCCGGCAGCGCCTCCATGCGCAGGTGAAATTCCTCGGAATGCTGGAAGGGGACTTCATCCGCAATAGCGACCTCGAGATGGTCGCAGGCCAGCCAGGTCTCTTCCGACGGAAGAGCGCTCTCGGCATCAACAATAAGGCTACCTATGGTGGACAGGCGACGCGTTCCGAAACCGGGTTTATCTTCTCGAACTACCAGAAGGGTGGAGACGCCGAACTCAAGGCGTCCATTACCTCGATGACCTTCTACACGGAGTCCTGCGGGTAGAACCGGCTTTCCATAGCCGGCTCGCGACCGGAGTGTGTGTCGCTACCGGATAGCGAGCCAGGCCGGATGAGATCCGACCGCACATTACTGAAGGGGCGATGTCGCGTCACGCGACACCCTTGAAATGAAGACTGGTGCGGGTCCAGCACTCGACGCGGGTGCAATGCTTAAGTAGTTCACCTCATTGAGGTGCGACCTTCGACACGTCACTCACGTCCGGGGTGGTCAATTGTTGTGCAGTATCTAGCTGAACCGCTAGAGTGGTGCCGCAACAGCGGTTTGGACGTCGGAGGGGCAGACGACTCGACGAGCCGTGATCCATCGTCGAGACCGAGGCGCTCGCCTCGAGGGAGAAGCCCCTATGACCACGACCCTCAACCGTCGAACGCTCGTGAAAGGCGCCGCTTGGGCGGTCCCATCCATCGCAGTGGCATCGGCCGCACCTGCGGTGTGTGCCTCCAATCCGGTGACCACTACCGGAACAATCTGCAAGCTCCACTACGGTGAAGGAACACGGAACGAGCAGACTCATTCCGTCACGCTCGGGATCGATGCCGACCAGGAGATCATCCCCGCGGGTACCGTCTACACCTGGGCATTCACGATGTCGGGCGGAGAGCCAACCCATAATGAGGTGCCGGAACCGGAGTACAGCCCGTCTCAGTCGTGGACTCTTTCGGTTTCACCGGCTCCGAGTACGGTGACGAGCAAGTTCACTGCAACTCTGCGCATGGATAAGGACGTCAGGGCCTCTGATATCGCGTGCCTCATCCGGCTCGTGTGGAAGAAGAACCACCACACCCTCTCGCCTACGGCCCAGATTGACATCGAGGCCAGAGCACAGGGTGAATACGTGTCGAGCCAGCCCTATAGCCTCTCGTACACCACGGCGAAGCGTCACCCCAGCAGCGTCAATAAGCCAGGACGTGAGCCGCACCATTACCGCGGCGTGAACGGTCGGCGCCCCGACGGCCAGCCCTACTGCTACCCGAAGATTGTCTGGACCACGGTGATCACGAGAACCGGGTACGACAACATGACATGTTGGCCCGGTCTGCCGTGCGCTGAGCCCGACACGACGAACGGTCATCCGGATGCCGATCGGGTGACGTCGAGCCGCTGCCCGTAGCGAACTGAGACCGGTCGGGTCGGCGCAGGCTAGCGCTCGGCCCGCCGGTAATAGGGTGGCCACGCGGTCGCGCCGGCCCGCATCTGTCCGTCCTGCTCGAGAGCGGGACCGACGAGTTCGCGGACGGCCCGCATCGGCCAGGCGGGCTCGCGCAGTGCGGCGCGCGCGAGGAAAACCGCGTCTGCCCGGCCGTCCGCGAGAATCGCTTCGGCCTGTGCCGGCTCCGTGATGAGACCGACGGCGCTCACCGCGCACCCCGTGTGGGCGACGGCGGCGCGTACCCGCTCGGCGAGCGGTACTTGGTAGAGCGGCTCGACCGGGATGTCGGCCGGGAGGTTTGACCCGGACGAGACGTCGATCAGGTTGCAGCCGGCCTCTGCCAGGAGAGGGGCGAGGCGCTCCGAGTCCTCGGGGGTCCAGCCCTCCGGGTGCCAGTCCGTGGCGGAGATGCGAACGAGCACCGGGAAGTCGGCACCAACCCGCTCGCGGATCGCCGCGACAATCTGGAGGATGAGTCGGGTCCGGTTCTCAAAACTCCCGCCCCACTGATCCGTGCGCTCGTTAGACAGCGGCGAGAGGAATTGGTGGATCAAATAGCCATGGGCGGCGTGTACTTCCACGGAGTCGAAGCCCACGCGCTGGGCGCGCTCGGCCGCGTCCGCAAACGCCTCGACGACGGCGTGGATCTCAGTGCTGCTCAGTTCGCGCGGCGTCGCCAGCCCGGGGTAGGGCACGGGGGAGGGCCCGACCACCTGCCAACCGCCGTCCGCCGCTGGGGCGGGGCCGCTCGGCTCTCCTACGAACCCGCGCCAGGTGGAGGCCTTGCGGCCCGCGTGCGCGAGCTGGATGCAGCTGGCCGCGCCGAACCGGCGGCAGAAGTCCACGACCGGCCGCCAGGCCTCGGCCTGCGTGTCGGTCCAGATCCCAGCGTCGGTCGGCGAGATCCGTCCCTCGGGCCCGACCGCTGCGGCCTCGGTCATGACGAGACCGAACCCACCCATGGCACGCGCCCCGAGGTGGACCAGGTGCAGATCCCCGACCCTCCCGTCGTGCTCCTCACAGGCATACATGCACATCGGTGAGAGCCAGATGCGGTTCTTAATCTCGAGGGAGCCGAGCGTGATCGGTTCGAATAGGTGCGTCATGGGCGCCAGGTTACGTGCGCACGATTGCCGTCAGGCGTACGGATTCCACGTCACGGTCAAATGGCACCATTGGGCGGCGGATGCGCGAGTGCCCGAGGCGCACGAGATCCTGGTCGACCCCGCCGGGGGTGAGCGCCATCTTCCAGTCGGCTGCCATCTCGAACAGGTCCGGTTCCAGGTAGCCGATTTTCACAACGACGACGTCGGCGCCAGCCGGGTCGAGCCTGAGACGGGCATAGCTTTCGGCATCGGAATACTGCTTGCGGCGGCTGGTCACGACGACGACGAGTCCGCTCTCCTTACCGTCCCGGAGCACCCGCAGCGCCGCGCTTAGCCCCCCGTCGGGATCCTCGACAAGCGCCTGCACGCGAGCGGTCAGCGTTTGCGGTCCGGGCTCACGCGGATCGATCACACCGCCGACCGTGAACTCGCCGATGCCGCCTTCCCCGAGGTCCGCCGCCCGCTGGGCACTCGCCGCATCATGTAGCGAAGCACAGATTGTCTGAAGCCTTCCGCTCATCGTCGGTTCCCAGGCGAGTAGCGAGGCGAGCGCGACCGTCACGTCGTCGGCCCCTCCCGCCCCGGGGTTGTCACCCGAGTCGGAGATGAAGGTCGGGCGTCGGGCATCCTCGGCCCAGGTGAGGCACCCCGCCATGGAATCGACGGGGGCGACGAACTCAAACTCGTCGCGCGCCGCCCAGATTTCGTTCGCCCAGGCGAGGGCAACGTCACGCAGGTTGTCCGGATCGCCGTCACCCGTCACGACGACGGCGGCCTGGCAGCGCGGCTGGTCGGCCCACGCGAACCCGATCCAGAATGCGGCGTCCAGGATGCCGGGCTGTGCCTCAAGGTAGGGGATCCGTGCATACAGGCGCCGCGCGGGTTCGATCCGGGTGGACGTCATCTCTCCGGGCAGCAGGATCGGGATGTGCACGAGGACTTTAGTGGGCTTGCCGCGCCCCGCAAGGAGACGCCCGGCGAGCTGCGTCATCGCGCGGCGGCGCGACTCGAGGGCGTCCTCGTGGGGTGCCATTCGGTAGCAGGTGAGCAGGTCGAGGTTCTCGAAGAGCACCTCAGAGACGTTGCCGTGCAAGTCCATCGAGGCGCCCACCAGCGGTTCGGGGCCAATCACCGAGCGGACCGCCTCGACGAGGTCGCCCTCGGCGTCCTCCAGGCCTGTCACACTCATCGCGCCGTGGATGTCGAAGAAAAGCCCGTCCAGTGGCTCTTCGTCGGTGAGGGATTGCAGGCCCTCCACAATCTCTGCCTTCCACTGTTCGTAGGTCTCGCGCACGAGCACGCCGCCGGGCAGCGCCCGGGCATGGAGAACGGGCAACCAGCGCACCGGCTGGGACCATGTCTCGTCCAACCACGGATAGCGGGCGAGGAGTGCGTTGCCGCGCGTCACCTCAAAATCGTCCGCCGTCGCGGGTTGCGGGGAGAACGTCGAGGATTCAATATGGATCCCCACGATGGCCACGCGAGGGTGGTTCATGACGGGCAGGGCTTCGACGCTCACGAAGGACTCCTAACGTCGTAACAGAGCGATCGGGGTGGCGCAGGACGCCTCGGGGACGGTGACGACGCCGTCGCCGGTGATCGTAGCTGGAGTGGCGCGGCCATCGACGGGCAATGGCCATACCGCCCGGCGATGCCCGTGACGATTCCGGCGTGCGAAGCGTCTGTGTACTTGCCTGAAGAAGCCTCAGTGCTCCCGTATTAACCGGTGGAGACCCCTTTGCGGTCTGAAATGGGTGGTTCGTTGAGGGGTGTCGATGGTTTAGAGGGGTGTCGATGGTGGTGGGCCGGCAGGTGCGCGGTGTTGGCGTGTTGCGGGGTTGGCGCGGGTGCGCCGTGCTGGCGTGTGGGTATCTGTGCTCTCGTGTTAACCGGTGGAGACCCCTTTGCGGTCTGAAATGGGTGGTTCGTTGAGGGGTGTC
>JAUNVA010000025.1 GCA_030537895.1 Bowdeniella nasicola | reverse complement strand
CCGCACACAACGCCACCCACCCAGACAACACCCCCGACACCGACAACGGATCACGGGAGACCTTGCGAGAGTTCACGCTGCGCCGGTGAAATGTCTTCACTCCATCAGCGACGTGTCGAGCCCTGACGCCCTCGTGAGAGGCCCCCTGGCGGACAGCCACACATTGGGCTTCACTCCCAATGCCCACACACTCCCCCTTCATCCCCCATGGGACGATTGCGGAAATTAGGGACATAAGAGTTCCCATGACTACGCTGAAGCGGCGTCGGGTGCGCATGTCAATAAAGCCGTTCTCCAAGCGCCAGTGACAGTGCAACCCACCGCCCATCGCCGTATCCAACGATGTAGTACGTCGCGACATTGCCCTGAATCCCAGACCCATACACTTGTGTTTGGGACTTATCGAGCGTCACGTAGTAAGCATTCGGAGTGGTCACCTCAACCTCGTATACGAGCTCGGCCTGGTCGACAGAGTGAATGTCCGTCGCTTCAAGCGGCACCCACTCTCGATATCGACTGAAGTCAGTACGCACGAGATCACGAGTCCAGTCACAGTCAATACAGTCGGTTGTCAGAATGTCATTGAGCGCCGCTTCATCGCGGGCGCGATACGCATATTCAAGGGTTTCCGCAAAGTAGACAGCAGCGTCCCTCGCACCCTGCTCCGTCGGCTGCGTCAACGTCGCCGGCGGCTCAGGCTTGTCCCACACCGGAAACAAACGATCCAACTCTTCCCGCGGAACAACACGCCCAGGCAACAGATCCTCACGGGTCCACTCCCCAGGCCCAGGCGGACTCCACGACGGACTCGCGCCACTACCCGCTGTGGGCGGCACGCTGGGCGTGCCCGACACCTCCACATGGGGAGCCCCCACCGAAGACGGCGGCTCTTCCGGCTCAACGGCCCCACAGGCAGCGCACACTGTTGAGATGGCGGTGATCATGGCCGCCACACCGGAGCCGCATCTCATAGACATCAGTGAAAAAGTAGCACTACTTAGGTTGAGAGACTGAAGTTATCCTCAGCATGAGCCACGCTTTCGTGTGTGCGGCCTTCCCTATCGGGCAGAGCGTCGTCCCGCACATCGACCCCACCTTCAACCCTCAGGTTGGCGCGAGCGAGAGGTGGTCGCGCTGGCCCCCTTGGCTCAATGTGATTGGGCACTGTGGCGCTGGCGCCCGCCTCGGGTATAGAGCCCAACGCGTCGATCGTCTCGGAGGCATTCGACTTTCCCTGAGGGCAGCACATCATCACCACGGATGCGCTCAGCGCCGAGATAAGCCACATCAAGGCGATCAACTTTATGAACATTGTGCCACCCTAGCGGCATTCAGGTGGCAATACTAGAGACGCGCCTCAATCCGCGTTGCCTACGGGGTCACCTAAGCGCTCGCCAACGCCGTCGGGTAGAGCTCCATCGATTCGACCCGCATGCGCACATCATCGTTCGCTCGCAGGCGTTCACTCGCCTGCGTCAGACTCTCTCTTAACTGATCGCGGTCCAGACCAGAAGTCAGTGCCACCACGATCCGAATTTCCGTGGTCTTACCGGGTTCGACGCGCACTCCCGCCACGTGCGGGACGCCGGTCAGTGTCGCGGCGATGAGGCCGGGCAACTCAGGATCGTGTTGAGCGGGAACCCACTGCCTGCCCTGCGCCAGAGCCCAGACAGCAGGGCGGGGAATGAGGGTCGCGTGGTCGGCATCGGGGTCTAGCAAGAGCAGGCCGTCAGATTCACTGGCGGCCGCGAGTGCTGCCCGCGGTGCCTCGGTCGGAACGGGCCGTGCCGATGGGTTCCATGCCGCCATGGTCGCGAGCGAGCTGAAAACCGGCAGGGCGTGACGACCGTCAGCCAATTCGACCGATACGAGCTTCGCTGACTCGCAGGCATTGTCGACCTCGTCCTCAGCGAATCGCATCGAGTCGTGGTCCACGACTCCCCCATCGGGAGTACGCCCTGGATGAGCGTGCGGCACAACGGGCAGGAGGACTCGGGTATCGGCCAGCGCTGTCACCACGCTGATGGTGCGCTGCTCCGCGTCGAAGGCCTGCTCGAGGGCTTGTGGGCACGAGCCGTCATCGCCCGCAAACATATTTGGCCGGAAAGCCTTCTTCACCGGTGCGGGTGGTGCAGCCATCACCTCATCGGGAATCGATGGTCGCGGGCTCTCACTCACCTCGGGCCGCCTCAACACTCACACCGTCGGCGACGGCGAGGGCCTGGCGCAGCGTGAAGTGACCCGAGTAGAGGGCCTTCCCCACGATGGCCCCCTCAACACCGATGTCCTGGAGGGAGGCGATGGCCGCAATATCCTCGAGGTGTGCCACGCCCCCCGACGCCACTACCGGCGCATTGGTCTTGGCGCAGACGCGACGCAGCAGATCAAGATTGGGGCCCTTCAGCGTGCCGTCCTTCGTCACGTCGGTCACGACGTAGCGCGCGCATCCGGCGCGCTCCAGGCGCTCAAGGGTCTCGAAGAGCTCGCCGCCCTCCTTCGTCCAGCCACGCGCTGCGAGGGTCGTGCCACGCACGTCGAGTCCAACGGCAACCCGATCTCCGAATTCGCCGATCGCGCGATCGGTGAATTCGGGATCCTCCAGGGCAGCCGTGCCAAGATTCACGCGCCGGCAGCCAGTGGCAAGAGCCCGGCGCAGCGACTCTTCGTCGCGGATACCACCCGACATTTCCACGTTCAGTTCGAGTTCTCCCACCATGCGGGCGAGCAACTCGGCATTCGAACCGCGCCCGAACGCGGCATCGAGATCAACGAGGTGCAGCCATGTGGCTCCCTGATCAACGAAGTCCTGCGCTGCGGCCAGCGGATCTCCGTAGCCGGTCTCCGTACCGGCCTCGCCTTGCACGAGTCGAACGGCCTGGCCGTCCACCACATCTACTGCGGGAAGAAGCTCTAACACGGGTATCCTCTCTGCGGGGTGCTCACAACAGTGCACGCACCCAGCGGGTTAACACTTCGGCGCCGACGTCGCCGGATTTCTCGGGATGAAACTGGGTCGCGCACAGGGGTCCATTCTCGACGGCCGCCACGAATGTCTCGCCGTGCGTCGCGAAGGATGTGCGCGGTTTACGGGTCTTGGAGGGGCCCAGCAGATCTGCCGGGTCCCGGTGGGCGGCGTAGGAGTGCACGAAGTAGAAACGCTGACCGCCCAGGCCGGCGAGCAGCTCCGAGTCGGGGTGGGTAGTCACACTCGACCAGCCCATGTGCGGCACGACGTCGGCTCGCAGTCGGGTGACGTCTCCGGGCCATTGACCCAGCCCCTCAGTGTAGGAGCCGTGCTCGTTACCGCCGTCAAACATCACTTGCAATCCCACGCAGATCCCGAGCACCGCCCGGCCACCGGCGAGTCTGCGCTCGATGGCGCGTGGCGCATGCACCGCTCGTAGTGCGCTCATACAGGCCGCATAGGCGCCCACTCCGGGCACGACGAGGCCTTGCGCCTCAAGGAGGCGGTCGAACGCCTCGGTGAGTTCGACCTCGGCCCCGGCACGCTCGAGCGCCCGGCACACCGAGCGTACGTTGCCGGAGCCGTAGTTCAAGACGACGACGTCTGGGCGCCCCATCAGCGTCCCTTGGGGCGTTTAATGCCCCGCATGAAGGCGCGCGCGGCCTTCAATCGGCTCATCGTCGCGGAATCGTGGACCTCGACCTCGTCGAGCCGCTGCACGCCGAGCAGCAAGTCTTCGATGATCGGATCGACCCCAGCCAACACGAGCCCCGGCGAGAGCTCCTCACCCGCGGCCCCATTCGCGTAGTCGCGGGCGATCATATGCCCGGCCCATTCACCGTCGTCCTCCCGAATTTCGACGACGACGAGGACCGCCCCAAGTTTGGAGGTCTTCGACAGGAGCGCGGCGACGTCGTTGGCTTGCTGGGGTACGTGTACGCCCGTCGTGAGCGATTCAAACGTGAAGGTGGGCTCGGGCGTGAATTCCAGCGCGGCGACGGCACCGGTCGAGGTGGGGATCACCTTCACGTCGATCCCCGACATGGCGCACAGTCCGGCGAGAGCCTGCGCGTCGGCAATCGGCGTAAGGATCACGGCCAGTGCCCGCTTCTCCCCCGAACGTGCCTCCGCGACGGCACTCCCATCCTCCGACTCGACATCGCTAGCCGGTCGCGGGTCCTCGACATGGTCCGTATCAGCCTCAGCGGTGCTGTCCGAGTCGAGCCCAGCCGAGCGCATCATCTCGGCAAAGATCCGGTCGACGTCCTTCTCGCTCACAGGGCCCCCTTGGTAGAGGGAATCTCGTTCGTGCGCGGATCATTTTCGACTGCGGCGCGCAGTGCGCGAGCAAGCGCCTTGAACTGTGCCTCCACGATGTGGTGCGGGTCGTATCCGGCGAGCAGGCGCACGTGCAGGCAGATACCGGCGTTCAATGCGAAGGACTCGAAAACATGGCGCGTGAGCGCACCCGTATAGTGGCCGCCGATCAGGTGGTATTGCTGGCCCTCGGGTTCACCCGAGTGCACCACGTAGGGCCGTCCGGCTACGTCGACGACGGCGTGGGCGAGCGCTTCATCGAGGGGAACCGTGGCGTCGCCGAAGCGGCGGATACCGCGTTTATCGCCGAGTGCCTCACGGAGCGCCTGGCCGAGGCAGATCGCCGTGTCTTCCACAGTGTGGTGCGCATCGATATGGGTGTCACCAGTGGCCTGCACCGTGATATCGATCAACGAGTGCTTGGACAGGGCCGTGAGCATGTGGTCATAGAAGGGTACGCCCGTGGAGATGGATGACCTCCCGGTGCCGTCCAGATCAATCGAGACGGTGATGTCCGATTCGCTCGTGGTGCGCGTGTACGTCGCGGTGCGGTTAGCCATCTGTGACCTCCAAAAGTGCGTGGCGGAACATCCGGTTCTCGCGTGCGGTTCCGACCGATACCCGCAGGTAGCCGGGCGGTCCGACCTCGCGGATGAGGACGCCTCGGTCTACCAATTGTGCCCAGATTTCGTGTCGATTGGGCAGGTGCCCAAAAAGGATGAAGTTGGCATCGGAGGTGACGACGTCGAATCCGACTTCCTCGAGCCAGTCGGCCAGCTCGTCGCGAGCCTCGCGAAGCTCAGCGATTTGCGACATGAGGGCGTCGCGGTGACCGAGAGCCGCAAGGGCGGCCGCCTGTGTGATGGCCGAGAGGTGGTAGGGCAGGCGGACAATCCGCAATGCGTCGACGATGTCATGGGCTGCGGCAAGGTAGCCGAGGCGCAGTCCCGCCATAGCGAAAGCCTTTGACATGGTGCGCGAAACCGCGAGGTTGCGGTGCTCATCCAGCAGTTCAAGGGCAGAGGCAACGCCGTCACGGCGAAATTCGGCATATGCCTCATCGATGACGAGCACGCAGTCCGCACCGTGGGGCCCGGCACCGCGCAGACCTGAGGCAATGCGGGAGACATCCGAGGCAGGCAGCGCCGTGCCGGTCGGGTTGTTCGGTGAGGCAAGGACGACGACGGCGGCCTCCTCAGCCCGAGCCACGTCGAGAAGGGCGTCGACGTCGACAGTGAAATCGGGACGGCGCGCCACCGTGCGATAGCCCGTGTTCGTATCCCTGGCATATTCCGGATACATGGAGTAGGTCGGATCCGCCGACACGAGGACCCGGCCCGGGCCACCGAAGGCCTGCAGGATGTGCAGCATGACCTCGTTCGAACCGTTGGCCGCCCACACCTGTGCGGGCGCGAGGCGCACCCCCGACTCGACGGCGAGGTAATCCGCGAGGGCCGCGCGCAGGCGCGGGAAATCCCGCTCCGGGTAGCGGTTCGCACCGAGGGCCGCCGCGTAGACGGCCTCGGCGATATCACGCGCGACCGCCTCACTTGGCGAGTACGGGTTCTCGTTAACGTTTAAGCGCGCGGGAACCACCAGCTCGGGAGCCCCGTAGGGTTCACAGCCGGCGATCGCCGCACGGAGGGGAAGGTGACTCATGCCTGGTATCGGTAGACGTTAGTGGCACGCTCGACGAAGCCGCAGCGTCGGTAGAGCCGGTTTGCAGCCTCGCGGCTCGGGCGCGAGGTGAGGTCGACGGTTCGAGCTCCGAGGCGCTCGGCGTAGTCGAGAGCCGCCTCGACGAGTTGTTGCCCCGCGCCATGCCCACGAGCATTCTCATCGACGACAACATCCTCGATCCAGGCACGCAGTCCCGTGGGGATGCGGAAGGTCGCGAGGGTCAGCATGCCGATGATGGCGCCCGCCTGCTCAGTGCCCTCCTCCGCCCGGTAGACGAAAAGGAACGTGCCCTCTTGGTGCACAACATTTTCGACCTGCTCAATGCTGAGCGGCGGGGTGGAAGTCGACAGCTGTGGGATCAGGGAGTTGATGGCCTCCAGCAGTTGCGGTGCGACGACCTCGACAAGTTCAACGGCCATGATGCGGCCCCTTCCCAATCGGTGATGGTCTCCCCATTATGGCTGGTCGCCTTGCTCACGCACATGTGCGGCGGCGGCGTGCGCGGGCAGATCCTCTGCGTTGGCGAGAGTCGCGAGCGGCTCGGCGAGTGAGGCGAGAGCCTCTCGCGTGTAGGACACCTGCTGGACGGGCTTCACATAGGCCATGACCGACAAACCGGCAGCATGCCTGGCCGTGCCCCCGGTCGGTAGCACGTGGTTGGAGCCAGCGAGATAGTCCCCGAGCGGAACCGGCGTGTAGGGGCCCACGAAGATTGCGCCCGCGCAGGTGATACGTTCGGCCACCTGCGCCGAATCCTGCGTGTGGATCTCCAAGTGTTCGGCAGCGTAGGCGTTCGCTACGGCGATGGCCGCATCGAGGTCGTCCACGAGCACGATCCCCGATTGGGGGCCGGTCAGGGCCGTGTGGACGCGCTCGGCGTGCGGGGTCTGCGCCGCCTGGGCGCTCAGTGCGGCGTCGACTCTGTCGGCAAGGTCCTCGGAGTCGGTGATCAGTACCGAGGCAGCAGCCGGATCGTGCTCGGCCTGGGAGAGGAGGTCGGCGGCAACGAAAGCCGGATTCGCGCTCTGGTCGGCGATGATCGCGATCTCGGTGGTGCCGGCCTCCGAGTCAATCCCACAAACGGAGGCGACCGCCCGCTTTGCGGCCGCAACGTAGATGTTGCCGGGCCCGGTCACGACGTCGACCGGCGCACACAGCTCCCGGCCGTCCGCCTGGCGAGCCCCGTAGGCAAACATGCCAATCGCGCCCGCCCCGCCGACGGCGTAGATCTCACGTACGCCGAGGAGGTGGCAGGCCGCGAGCACGGTGGGGTGGGGCAGCCCGTCAAAGGCCGCTTGGGCGGGGCTGGCGAGCGCGATGTCGCGCACTCCCGCCACCTGCGCCGCCACCGCATTCATGACGACCGAGGACGGATAGGCTGCAAGGCCGCCCGGGGCGTAGAGCCCCACACGCTGCACCGGGATCCACCGCTGGCGGACAGTGCCTCCCGGCACGATCTCGACCGTCCGTTCCTCAGGCAGCTGGGCGCGATGACCCGCCCGGGCATGATCGATTGCGAGTTGGAGCGCCGCGCGAACCTCCTCGTCAAGGTCCTCGGCGCATCGCTCGGCAATCTGCGGATCCACACGCAGAGAGGCGGGACGCACGCCGTCGAATCGTTCGGCCTGCTCGGCGAGGGCTGCCGCGCCGCGTTCACGCACGTCCTCGATGAGGGGCGTCACGGCGTCGAGCGCTTGGGACACGTCGAAGGCCGCCCGCGGGAGCAGGCCGGCGATATCCAGGTCGGTGAGGTCACGTTCACGCACATCAATGCGGGTCAACATAATGCGGAGTCTAGCGCCTTGGCGGTGCGCTTAGCCGAGCTGTCCGGCCCCAGCGGGTGCGGCGCCGAGGCGCGCGAGTCTCCCACCCCACTTGGACCCCAGGCACCACCCCCTCCCCCTACGATGGGCAACGTGAGCCCGCAGGATTCATTCCACGTCCGATATCGCAAGACCTCTCCCATCTGGGGCGATGAGTCTGAGGCCGTGAACACCGCCCTCACCTGGGCCGTGCATCGCACCGTTGTCGCCTCCGACCCGAAGGCGACGGCGCGCGACGCCGCCGACCTTGCCCGTGACGTCGGCCAGACCATCACGAAGGACGGGATCGGCGCGCGACGTGCCATGGAGCTGTTCGACACCGTTGCTCTGCCCGCCTCCCGCGCCCCGGACGATCCCTACAACCTCGCCTATATCCCCTCGGCTCCCACGCGCGCCGCCGTCGCGTTTGACACGGTTGTCTCAACCGCGAACATTTTCGGGGGTACGTGGGAGGCAGGATCGGGAGCGATCCACCTGGAGAATCAGGCGATCGCGTGGCTGATCTCACTGCTCGATTGGCCTGCGAGCGCCGCGGGCGCCTTCGTGGCGGGCGGTACTCTCGGCAACCTGTCCGCCCTCGCCGCAGCCCGCCATGCGGCCGACACCTCACGGGGCCGTCCAGAGGGTGGCTGGTTTCTGGCATGCAGCGAGGGAGCTCACTCCTCGGTCGCCGCCGCCGCTCAGATCCTCGACGTCGGTGTCCTCACCGTACCGACCGATGCCCGCGGCCACCTCACCGGGGCCGCGCTTGACGAGGCCCTTGGCGCACGCACCGACGTGTTTGCAGTCGTCGCCTCCGCGGGGACGACGAACACGGGCATCGTGGACGACCTCGCCGACATCGCCGACGTGTGCGAGAAGCGGGGTCTGTGGTGGCACGTCGACGGCGCCTACGGCGGGGCTGCTCTGGCCTCCCCCACGGCGCGAGCCATGTTTGCGGGGATCGAACGGGCCGACTCCTTCATCGTTGATCCCCACAAGTGGCTGTTCGCTCCCTACGACTGCTGCGCCCTGATCTACCGGGACGCCGCGCGCGCCGCAGCCGCGCACTCCCAGCACGCCTCCTACCTGGAGGCGATCGACCGCAGTCAGTTCAACCCCGCCGACCTTGCCATCCACCTCTCTCGGCGCACCCGTGGGCTGCCGCTGTGGTTCTCCCTGGCAACCCACGGCACGGAGGCATACGGCCGAGCGATCGACACCTGCATGCAGACGGCACGCGAGATCGCGGATGGTATCGACGCGCTGGAGCACCTCGAGTTGCTCGTCCCGCCAGAACTCTCCGTCGTGACCTTCCGGCGGCCCGGCTGGAGCCGAGCGGAGTACGCGCGCTGGTCGCACCGCCTCGCCACCGACGGCGTGCTTCTTATCGTGCCCACCACCTACGAGGAGGAGACCGCCCTGCGAATCGTCGTCGTTAACCCGCTGACCCGCGCCGATTTCGTCCTCAAGATCCTCTCGGAGACGATGCGCTAACCCAGCGAGCGCAGGCAGTTGGCTCCCAGGAGAGCCTTCAGGTCGCCGAACAGGGCTGGGTTCGGACGCACCCGCACACCGTCGTCCAACTGCACGACCGTCCGCCGGCCCGCGCTCGTGAGGTGGACTCGAACGGGCGACGTGCCAGGGTGATTCTTCAAGATACGCTGCAGCGAGTCCACGAGGAAGGACGTGCACCGCGTGGCCGGCAACGTGATATCCACCGGTCCACCGGCGCTCTGGTCGATGGACGGGATCCGCATCTCGCGGGCTGCGATCGTCACCGACTCACCCTCCTCCGCATTAACCTTGCCCCGCACGGAGACGATGAGATCCTCCACGAGTTCCGTGGCGACCATCTGGTAGGTGCCCGGGAAGAAGTGGACCGTGATCCCGCCCGACATGTCCTGCAGCTGGATGGACGCCCAGGGGCGGCCCGCTTTCGTGACGCGCCGCTGAACCCCGGTCACCAGACCCGCGAGGGTCACGACCTGATTGTCGCGCGTCGACCCCTCATCCAGGAGGCGCGCCACCGACGTATCGCAGTGTTCGTGCAGGATGTACTCCAGTCCCGATAGGGGATGATCGGAGACGTACAGTCCCAGCATTTCGCGCTCGAATGCGAGTTTTTCCTTCTTCTCCCAGTCGGGGATGTCTGGGACGGTAGAGGTGAAGGACGTGGCCTCATCCTCGGTTTCCGCCACGGCGGAGAACAGGTCGAACTGGCCGCTGGCTTCCTTACGTTTGATCGAGATGATCTCGTCCACGAAATCCTCGTGGCAGACGAGAAGCGCACGGCGCGAGGTGTGAAGCGTGTCGAACGCGCCCGCCTTGATGAGGGATTCGATCGTGCGCTTGTTACACACCTGAACCGGTACCTTGTCGAGGAAGTCCTCAAAGGAGGTGAACTCGCCCTTCTCCTTGCGGGCCGCGACGATCCCCTCGACGACGTGGGCGCCCACGTTGCGGATCGCGGCCAAGCCGAAGCGAATGTCGTGGCCCGACGGCGTGAACGTCGCTTCCGAAGTGTTGACGTCCGGCGGGAGCACGGTGATGTCGAGACGGCGACATTCGGCGAGGTAGACGGCGAGCTTATCCTTATTGTCCTGCTGGCTCGTGAGCAACGCCGCCATGTATTCGGTCGGGTAGTTCGCCTTCAAGTAGGCGGTCCAGTAGGACACGAGCCCGTAGGCGGCCGAGTGGGACTTATTGAAGGCGTAATCGGAAAACGGCAGGAGGATCTCCCACAGGGTGGCGACGGCGTCTTCGGGGTAGCCTCGATCAACCATGCCCTGGTGGAATGTCTCATACTGCCGGTCGAGTTCGGCCTTCTTTTTTTTGCCCATGGCCCGACGCAACAGGTCGGCCTGCCCAAGCGTGTAGCCAGCGAGCTTCTGCGCGATCGCCATCACCTGTTCCTGGTAGACGATCAACCCATAGGTGGTACCGAGAATCTCCTCTAGTGGCTCAGCAAGCGCCGGGTGGATCGGTTCAATCGTCTGCAACCCGTTCTTACGCAGCGCGTACTTGCGGTGTGAATCCGCGCCCATCGGCCCGGGACGATAGAGCGCTCCGACGGCGGAGATGTCTTCGAAGTTGTCGGGGCGCATCATGCGCAGCAGGTCGCGCATTCCTTCGCCGTCGAGCTGGAAGACACCGAGCGTTTCTGCATTGGAGAGCAGCTGGTAGGTCGCCGGATCATCGAGAGGAACCTGTTCGAGGTCGATTGCTTCGCCCCCGTTCTTCACGATGTTGTCGAGTGCGTCCGTGATGACGGTGAGGTTGCGCAGCCCCAGGAAGTCCATCTTCAGGAGGCCGAGCGTCTCGCAGGTCGGGTAATCGAACTGCGTGATGATCGTGCCATCGGAGGGCCGCCGCATCAGGGGGATGATGTCGAGTAGCGGGTGCGAGGACATGATGACCGCACAGGCGTGTACGCCCCACTGGCGGGTGATGCCCTCGAGACCTTGGGCGAGTTCAACGATCTTTTGCACGTCGGCGTCGCCCTCGTGCAGTTCACGAAACTCCGCCGCCTCCCCATAACGCTTGTGCTGGGGATCGAAGATCCCCGCGATCGGGATGTCCTTGCCCATCACGGTGGGCGGCACGGCCTTCGTGATGCGATCCCCCACCGCGTAGGGGTAGCCCAGGACACGCGCCGAGTCCTTGATCGCCTGCTTCGTCTTCATGATGCCGAAGGTGACGACCTGGGCGACGCGGTCACGTCCGTACTTCTCATTGACGTATTCGATGACCTCTCCGCGCCGACGCTCATCGAAGTCAACGTCGAAGTCGGGCATCGACACGCGGTCCGGGTTCAAGAACCGCTCGAAGAGCAGACCGTGCTGGATGGGGTCAAGGTCGGTGATGCGCATCGCATAGGCGACCATCGAGCCCGCGCCGGAGCCGCGGCCCGGACCCACGCGGATCCCGTTCTTCTTCGCCCACGTGATGAAGTCCGCGACGACGAGGAAGTAGCCGGGAAAGCCCATCGACGTGATGACCTCGACCTCGTAGTTCGCGCGCTTGCGCACATGGTCGGGAACGCCGGCCGGGAAGCGCTCATTGAGGCCTCGCTCAACCTCTTTCACGAACCAGGATTGCTCGCTCTCACCCTCGGGTACGGGGAAGTTCGGCATGTAGTTGGCGCCCTGCGCAGCGGTGTGGAAGGCGACGTCACACTGCTCGGCCACGAGCAACGTGTTGTCGCATGCTTCGGGCAGGTCCCGGAAGAGTTCACGCATCTCGGAGGCGGGCCGAATATAGAAGGTATCCGAGTCGAATTTGAAGCGATCGGGGTCCGAGAGCGTGGAGCCCGACTGCATGCACAACAGCGCCGAGTGCGGGATCGCGTCTTCGGCCTTCACGTAGTGCGAGTCGTTCGTGGCGAGCAGCGGCGCGTCGATCTTCTTCGCGATCGTGAGCAGGTCGTTTTGAACCCGCCTCTCGATCTCAAGATCGTGATCCATGAGTTCGACGTAGAAGTAGTCTTTGCCGAAGATGTCTTGGAGCTCTCCGGCGGCACGCAGCGCCTCATCGAACTGGCCAAGACGCAACCGGGTCTGGATTTCGCCCGACGGACATGAGGAGGCCCCGATGAGCCCAGCAGAATAGGTTTCCAGGAGGTCGCGGTCCATGCGCGGCCACTTACCAAGCTGACCCTCCATCGAGGCGAGGGAGGCCATACGGAAGAGATTGTGCATCCCCTCGGTCGTGCGCGCGAGCAGGGTCTGGTGGGTGTAGGCACCGCGGGCTGAGACGTCGTCGCCGGCACGTCGCTGAGCCTCCGTCCCCCATTGCACGCGCGAGCGATCCTTGCGAGAGGTTCCGGGCGTCATGTAGGCCTCGACCCCGATGATCGGCTTGATGCCCGTATCCTGGGCGGTCTGCCAGAACTCGTATGCACCGAACACGTAGCCGTGGTCTGTCATCGCGACTGCGCCCTGGCCTAGATCCTTCACTTCTTCGCAGAGCGCCCCGATCTTCGCGGCACCGTCGAGCATCGAATACTCGGTGTGGACATGCAGGTGAACAAAATCCGAACGCAAGGCCATGGCTGGCAGTCTACTGCCCGACCTCACTCAGGCGTTTGCGCATATCGTGATGCCAGATTCCAGCATCCAGGTAGCGTGGCCGACCTATCAGCTCGTAGCCTTGTTTACGATAGAAATCGAGCGCATACTCCTGCGCAGAGAGCTCGCAGATCAGGGGCTCGCCCACATCGCCGCGCAGCGTCTCACGAGCAATCGCCTCGAGGCCCGCCACGAGCCTGGCCCCCAAACCCTGGCCACGCCACGCGGGCAGGATCGCGAGGCGTCCCAGGTGCACGACCTGTGGGTGATGTGCCTCTCGAAGTAGGCGTCCCGTGCCGATCGGCGTGTCGTCCGCACGCATCAATACCTGGATTGCGTCCTCGTCACGGGCATCGATCTCGAGGATTAGCGGCACGCCCTGTTCGAGGACGAACACCTCGTGGCGGATGGCCCGTGCAGCCCGAATGTCCTCACATGTGTCAATGCGGGTCACGGTGATCATGGGTGGACTCCTCCCGGTTCCCGTAGCCGGTCGAGCGCATCCGTGAGGTCGCTCGGTGCTTCGGAGACGAACTCGACGTCCTCGCCGGTTCCTGGGTGCGTGAAGCCCAGCCGGTAGGCGTGCAACCACTGACGGGTCAGCCCCAAACCCTCGGCGAGCGTTCGGTCGGCACCGTAGATCAGGTCTCCAAGCAGCGGATGGTGGATCGATGCCAGGTGCACGCGAATCTGGTGCGTGCGCCCGGTCAGGAGATCGACGTCGAGCAGGCTCGCGCCCTCCACGTACTCAAGGACTTCATAGTTCGTGAGCGCATTCTTACCCGTCGGGCGGATCGCCATCTTCCATGCCTTGCCACCCGCGTGCGCGATTGGCGCGTCGATGGTGCCGCGCGCCGGCTCCACGCGACCGTGGGCAAGCGCGAGGTAGCGCTTCGTGACGCTCCGCTCCTTGAAGGCGCGTTTGAGGGCCGAATAGGCACGGTCCGATTTTGCGACCACCATGAGGCCGGAGGTCCCCACATCGAGTCGGTGCACGATACCCTCGCGTTCAACCGGGCCCAGGCCCGTGATGCGCACGCCCGAGGCCCGCAGCGAGCCGACCACGGTGGGGCCGTGCCAACCCGTCGACTGGTGGGCCGCGATTCCGACCGGCTTATCGACGACGATGAGGTCACCGTCCTCGTGCACGATCCGCATTCCGTCGACGACCAAATCTGGCGGAGGGGTGGGCGGCGCGGGGATGGTGATATCGAGCATCATGTCTGCACCGAGCGGGTTCGCTTTCGCCAGGGGAACGCCATCGGCCAGGGCATTGCCGTCATCGATGAGAGCGGCCACTTTGGAGCGGGACATGCCAAGGAGGCGGGCAAGCGCGACGTCGGCCCGCTGGCCGACGAGCGCATCGGGTACCGGCAGGTAGCGGCGCTCACTGCTCATCCGGTGTCTCCCCACCGAAGGAACCGACCACGGAGTCGGTGGCGACCGCGACGCCCTCGGGCGCAACCTCGACACCGGCCCGGTCCTTCGGATCTGATGTGAAGGATAGGAAGGCGAGCAGCACCCCCGCACCCACGATGAAAATGTCTGCCACGTTACCGACAAACCAACTCGAATAGGACAGGAAATCGACGACGTGGCCCTGCCCAAAGGATGGCTCACGAAAGAGTCGATCCACGAGATTGCCGGCGGCTCCGCCAAGCAAGATACCGACCGTGATAGCCCAGCTACGGTGCCGCAAACGGGTAAGCGCGTAGACACCACCGATCACACACACGAGGGCAAAGCCCGTGAACACCCAGGTGACGGACGCCCCAAGTGAGAAGGCGGCGCCCGAGTTATACACCAGACGCAGCCCGAAATAGGTACCCAAAATCGGGTGATAGTCGCCTACCTCCAGGGCCGACAGGGCCCAAGCCTTCGTGGCCTGGTCGGCGAGGAAGCACACGAGGGCAATCGTGAGGCCGAGGCTCACGAGGCGGCGGTTCGACCTATGGGGCGTCACCCGGTCTCCTTCGCGTAGACATGAAGGAACGGCGGGCCCTACCTGGGCTCCGCCGTTACCTTCCCTGGGGCTCAGTTCAGCGCGTCCGAGGAGGTCTGGACCTCGTCGAGGAGGTTCTCCAGGTAGCTCTTCAGGCGCGAGCGGTAATCCCGCTCGAAGCTGCGCAGCTCATCAATTTTGTGCTCGAGAAGCGAACGCTCCTTCTCCAGCTGAGCAAGCGTGTTGTTGTACTTCTCCTCAGCGTCCTTCACGATCGTCTCACCGCGCTGCTTCGCTTCGGCGACGATGCGCTCGCCCTCGTCCTGGCCGTTGCGCACGTACTCATCGTGCAGGCGCTGGGCGAGTGCCAGCATGCCGGTGGCGGACTGGGCCGGATCGGACTCGCCAGTGGTGACCGGGGCCTCGGTTGCGGGAGCGAAGGACTCGACCGGGGTGGCGGGCGCTTGCGGCTCGGCGGGCTCTGCCTCGACCGCGGGCGCTTCCGGCTCGGGACTCTCGACGGCGTCGTCGGAGCCGGCGGGGGCGAAGCCGCCCTGGCCAAGTTCACTGATGCGGCGCTCGGCGGCGGCCAGCTTGGCCTTGAGTTCCTCGTTCTCGCTCGTCACAGCGCGCAGCGTGGCAACGACCTCGTCAAGGAAGTCATCGACTTCCTCCTGGTCGTAGCCTTCTCTGAACTTCGTCTGCGAGAACTTCTTGTTGAGGACGTCGTCCGCTGAAAGCAGCGCCATAGTCGTCACCTCGTGTTCGTAGTGATGGGAGGGCACAGGAAGCCTGTGCACTGGTCGTCAGATTACCCGATAACGCGGTCTTCCGCGTGCAGGGCGGGCCTGAGAATCGAAAATACGTACCTCATCTGGCCGCCCAGGCAAGGAACCACAAGAATCGCTGCAGGATCATCACCCCGAACACGATGACGAGGAAACCCACGTCGAGTGCGATCGCACCGAGGCGCAATGGGGGGATAATCCGGCGTAGAGCGTTGACTGGCGGGTCCGTCAGCTGGTAGATCACGTTCGCCAAAACGAGGACCACCCCGCGGGGGCGCCACTGCCTATTGAATACCTGAATCCAATCGAGGATCACCCGAGCAAAGAGGATAAAAAGGTAGATCGAACACAGGGAGGCGAGTAGCGAATACAGGGTGGCCACGGGCGCAGATTACCCCAAGTGGGAGGTCAGATCCGAATCGTCGTCGCCGCTTTGCACCTCAACCGTCGCCGGCGAGAGTAGGAAGACCCCGCGGGTGACGCGCTCGATAGTGCCGTCCAGTCCGTAAGCCACGCCGGAGCAGAAGTCGATCATGCGTTTGCTGTCGGCCTCACTCATGCCCGCGAGGTTCAAGATCACCGGGATGCCCTCACGGAAGGCGGTGCCGATTGGCTTCGCCTCGTTAAAGGCGGTCGGGTGGAAGGTCCGGATGCGGGAGAGTTCGGGGCCCGCTTCAAAGCGGCCCGCCGCGGAGGCGGCACGAGTGATCGGAGTGACCTCGGCCTGCGGGGCGTTGTGCTCCTCCTCGTAGGCTTCGTCCTCGTAGACCTCGTAGTCTTCGCCCTCGTATTCGTCCTCGGGCTGGGCTAGCGCCAAGTACTTCATGGTCTTCTTGATGACTCCCGACATCGGGATCTCCTTGCTCGTTGGGATAGAGGGTTCGCCCCTACGCTATGGCTGATTTCGTCCCGCGGGTGGGAAGGGACTCGGCGTGTCCTTCGATGACGAGGCTGGCGCAGCGCTGGGCACTATGATCACGCCGGTACGAGAAGAAGTCCCGATTCTCAACGGTGCACCACCGCGCGGAATCCACCCCCGCAGGGAGATCTTCGAGGTCGAGTCCCGCAGCGCGCACCTGCTCGCGCGCCAGCGCCGTGAGGTTGAGTGCGGGGGTCCCCCACTGGGTTTCGCCGCGCATGACCGGGTGGGCGTCCCACGTCTCGCGGGCCAGGTCTTCGCTCACCTCGTAGCAGTGCACACAGATGTGAGGCCCGAGTGCCACGTATAGCACCTCATCGCTGAGGGACTGCGCCGCCCGCAGCGCGCGGGGGATGATCCCGGCGACGAGGCCGCGCCGCCCGGCGTGGACGGCAACGCGCACGCGCCCACTCGCGGACGCGATGAGCAGGGGGATACAGTCCGCGGTGCGCACGGCCGGGGCAAGCGAAGGCTCGTCGTTCACCAGGAGCGCGTCGGCCCGCCCGTGCGTGCCTGGCGCGTCGCCACGCACCTGGATGACATCGCTCGAATGGACCTGGCTTACCCACTGGGTACGGACCCCGACGGCGGCGTCCAGGGCGGCACGTGCATCGTGACGTCCCTCGGCAAAGTCGGTGCCGGGGGTACGCGTCGTTGTATAGATCGCGCGCGCCCCCGGCCCAAGCTCCTGGGTGTAGAACACCCCTACTTCAGGAAGTCCGGGATGTCGAGATCGTCATCCTTCGGCTCCCCGGACGGGAAGACCGGCGGGACATCCAGCTCCGGGCGAGGCTGCTCGTCCGTCTCTGCGGCCTCGCCTTCCTCGGGCAGGCCAGGCACGGCCGGGGCCGTGCGCGGCACGGAATGGCTCGGAGTACGCGGTTCCTCGGCCACCTGTCCAGGGGTGCGTGCCTCGGGGGTGCGCGCCGTGGGCGCGGATTCTCCCGGAGCGGACGCGGGCTTCACCTCGGGTGCTTCGGCGGCGGGGCGCGGCATGCCGGGCTGTTCCGCCGTCGCCGAGTTGTCGAACCCGGCGGCGATCACGGTCACGCGGACCTCGTCGCCCAGGGCATCGTCGATCACGGCACCGAAGATGATGTTTGCCTCCGGGTGCGCATTTTCCTGCACCAGACGGGCGGCCTCGTGGATCTCGAACAGGCCGAGGTCCGAGCCACCCTGTACGGAGAGCAGCACGCCGTGAGCGCCGTCAATCGAGGCCTCGAGTAGCGGGGAGGAGATCGCGAGCTCGGCGGCCTGCACGGCGCGATCCTCACCGGACGAGGCGCCGATTCCCATGAGGGCGGAGCCAGCATCCTTCATGATGGACTTCACGTCCGCAAAATCCAGGTTGATGAGTCCCGGCGTGGTGATGAGGTCCGTGATGCCCTGGACACCGGAGTGTAGGACCTGATCGGCGGCACGGAAGGCGTCAAGAACCGAAACGTTGCGGTCGCTGATCTGCAAGAGGCGGTCGTTCGGGATGACGATGAGGGTGTCGACCTCCTTGCGCAGCGCCTCAATGCCGGCGTCCGCCTTCGCGGAACGCTGTCGTCCCTCGAAAGCGAACGGACGGGTGACGACGCCGATCGTCAGGGCGCCAAGGTCGCGCGCAATCTTCGCGACTACTGGGGCGCCCCCGGTCCCGGTGCCGCCGCCCTCGCCCGCGGTGACGAACACCATGTCCGCGCCGCGCAGCGTCTCTTCAATCTCCTCGATGGAGTCCTCGGCGGCCTTGCGCCCCACCTCGGGGTCGGCGCCGGCACCGAGTCCGCGCGTGAGGTCGCGCCCGATGTCGTGTTTGGAGTGGGCATTTGAGAGCACGAGGGCCTGCGAGTCGGTGTTAATCGCCACGAACTCGACGCCCTCCAGGCCTTCTTCGATCATGCGGTTCACGGCGTTGACGCCGCCGCCGCCAACGCCGACCACCTTGATGACGGCCAGATAGTTCTGAGGTGCTGACACGATTTCCCTCTCCTTCACTGCGCCCCAAACCTTCAGGTTCTACTTGAAGGTGAGACTTTCGTCGTCCATAGGCGCGAACAAGGTAGGTGGCGCCTCGAAGCAGGTAAAACACCTGGCGCGGCGTGTCGGAAGTTACGGCTCGCTCGGATGAGGTCGCGCCCAGCACGGGGCCACAGACAACGTGCGGTCCCCGCGCGGCCCGCTAGCGCGTGACGGGGGTACGCGGTGCGGAGACGTCGTAGACCTTCGCCTCCTGGCTCAGCAGGACCTCGAGAACGCGAGCCTTCAATTCGGTGTCCGTCGCACTGCCCCACACGACACGCGCTCCGTTCTCGAGGGTGAAACTCATGAGCCCGTCGGCGTCGACCTGGGCGGTGGTGAGGCGTTCGCGAACGTCACCGGGCAGCGCGCCGAGCACCGTCAGGACATCGTCGACCTGCGGCTCGCGCAGATGCTCGGGCCCACTCAGGTCGAGTACGGGTACGCCCTCGGGGATCTCGGAACGCACCCCGAGCGCAATCCCGTACGCGTCGAGCAGTTGGTACTGACCGTCCTCGAGTTTTTCGACGGCGACCGCCTCACGGCCCGTGACGCTCACAGTGGCGCTGTGTGGCCAGGAACGAGCCACGCTTACCGATTCGACGGCGGTGAGCGATTCGACAGCACGTTGCATGTCGCTCGTCGACAGCCGTGGTAGCGGGGTCCCGATAAACGGGTCGAGCACCGCCTGAATCGCAGACTCGGAGACCTTCGGGCCCGAGTTGCGAATCGTGATGCTCTTGAGCGCCAAGAGCGGGGAAAAGAACACTGCCCACACGAGCAGGCCCACGAGAAGCACGGCGCCAGTCCCGCCAAGAATGTAGCGTCGGCGGGCCCGTGCTCGAGCACTGGCCCGCTCGTGCCGAACCGAGTCGAGCAGCGTCACGCGCGGAGCCCCCTCCTCACTTCGGCGACGCAGCGGGATGATAGCGCTCTCACGCCCGTGCCGGCGCGCGGGCGCCGATGGAAGCTGCTCGGCATCACCCGCGATGGTCTGCGCGAACGACGGCGCCTCCTCCCGTGGGCTCTTTGCCGCACGGGGTAACTCCGGCTCGCGCCCGATGTCGTCTGCCCCGGCGTGTTCGGCAGGCTCGGCGAAGAAGCGATCACGGTCCGCGTCGGGCAGGCCCGGTCGATCGCGTCGCGGCCGTGGACGTGGGGGCGGCTTCACAGCTCTCCCCTGGACTCACGCTCGAGAAGGCGCTCGCGCACGACGTCCGCCAGTTCTGTCACGTCGCCCGCCCCCATCGTGATGATGAGGTCTCCCGGCGTCGCGGCTTCAGCGATCGCGTGCGCGGCCTCGATCCGATCCGGGACGTAGTCGGCACCCTCGAGCTGATCAGTGATGAGGCGGGAGGTGACGCCGGGAATCGGATCCTCACGGGCGGGGTAGATGTCGGTGACGACGCAGCCGTCGGCGGTGCTCAGGGCCGCGGCGAACCGGTCCGCGAACGTGTGCGTGCGGCTGAACAGGTGCGGCTGGAAGAGGACGAGGACGCGGCCCGAGCCCACTTGCGTGCGGGCCGTCGCGAGAGTTGCCTCGACCTCGGTCGGGTGATGGGCATAATCGTCGACCAGGCGCACCGCACCGACCGATCCGCGCGGCTCAAAGCGGCGGCGAGTGCCGCGAAATGCTCCCAGGCAGCGCCCCATGAGGGACGCGGGAACCCCGAGCTCGACGCCCGCAATGAAGGCGGCGGCCGCATTCAGGCGGTTGTGCTCTCCCGCGACCTGCAAGGAGAGTCGGGTGGTCCGCCCGCCAAGGGTGACGTGCTCGCCGTCAAGCTGGGCATCCGCGTGCGGCGAACGCCCGTACGTGACGGTACGGATACCGGTGGATGCGGCGCTCCGGGCGAGGTCGGCGGCACCGTCGTCGTCGGCGCAACAGATGAGCAGCCCACCCGGGGTGAGGCGTTGGGCGAACGTGAGGAACGCAGCCGTGAAGTTCTCCCTCGTGCCGTAGTGGTCCAGGTGGTCCGGCTCCACGTTCGTGACGATGGCGATGCGGGGAGTGTAGTTCAGGAACGAACCGTCGGATTCATCAGCCTCAGCGACGAGCACCGATCCGGATCCCAGGCGCGCACCGTGGCCGAAACCGAGGACGGTCCCGCCAATCGCATAGGAGGGATCCGTGCCGGCCTCCACGAGTGCGGCAGCAAGCATCGCGGACGTCGTCGTCTTGCCGTGGGCGCCCGCAACCGCCACAAAGTCCAGGCCCTCACTCGCGAGGACGAGAGCCTCGGAGCGGTGCAAAATTTCCTGGCCTCGCTCGCGGGCCACGGCCAGTTCCGGATTATCCTCGCGTACGGCCGTGGAGCGCACGACGACGGCATCCGCGGGCACCTGGGCGGCTCGCTGACCGACATAGACGGTAATGCCGGCCGAGCGTAGGCGCTCGAGTGCCGGACTCTCACGCTGATCGGAGCCTTGCACCTGATGGCCACGGGCGTCGAGCAACTCGGCGATCACGGACATTCCAGCCCCGCCGATTCCGATGAAGTGGAAACGGGTCACGGCGCAATCCTCTCGATCTCGTCGGCAAGGCGCTGCGCGCCGTCAACGCTGCCAACCTCACCGGCGGCTCGACCCGCCTGCGCGAGGGCGTCGGGATCGTCCAGCCAGGAGGTGACGGCGGCGGCGAGCGAGGAGGGGGTGAGGTCACGATCCTCAACCGCTACTCCCCCGCCAGCGGCGAGAACGTCGGCAGCGTTCTTCTTCTGTTCTCCGTTCCCGATCGGAAGTGGGATGTAGATGGCGGGCAAACCGAGGGCGGTCAGTTCCGCGACGGTGCCGGCCCCTGATCGGCACACCACGAAGTCCGCGGCAGCGTAGGCGGTGTGCATCGTCGTGAGGTAGGGGCGTACGTGGTAGCCGGCACATCCTGCGGCGGGGGGGGGGGCCCCCCCAACCATAAAATTTCCGGTGGGGGGCAGGTCCTGCAGCCCGCGGTGCCCCCCCCCCGG
>JAUNVA010000008.1 GCA_030537895.1 Bowdeniella nasicola | reverse complement strand
GGCGAGATCACTGAGGAACAGCTCGATAAGGCCCTCGACGTCACCACCATGGTGGGCGACTTCTAGCTCACTAACCGCGCGTCAGGGTGCCCGGTCCCATGGGGGGCCGGGCACTCGGCGTTTTCGGGAAGCACGGGAGGGGCGGATCATCCTCCGTTGGCGACCGAACGCGGCCATCTAGCTCCGAGGAAGGGGGGCGGCCCCGGGCGCAGCGGATGTCAGCCGTAGCTGCCTCGCCTCGCGTGGCGCCGCGCTAGATGGCGTCGATGCACTGGCGGGCGATCTCCCATTCCTCGTTGGTCGGCACGACGAGGATGCGCACGCCGGAGGAATCCTTGGAGACGACGCGCAGTCCCTTCGTCGAACGGCGGTTCTTCGAGCGGTCAAGCTTGATCCCCATGTACTCGAGTCCCTCGGTGGCGAGTTCACGCATGCGGGCGTCGTTCTCACCGACCCCGGCGGTGAAGGTCACGACATCGACGCCGCCCATGACGGCCGCGTAGGCCCCGATGTACTTCTTGATCCGGTGCGCGTACACGAGCAGCGCGACGCGAGCGTTGCGGTCCCCGTTCTGGGCCATCGAATGGATGACCCGCAGGTCGTTTTGCCCCGTGAGGCCGCGCATGCCGGAACGCTTGTTAAACAGGTAGTCGATGTCCTCGATACTCATGTGGGCGTTGCGCGCCAGGTGGAAGACGGCGGCGGGGTCGATGTCGCCGGTGCGGGTCCCCATGACGAGGCCCTCCAGTGGGGTGAGCCCCATCGATGTGTCGACGGCACGTCCCGCGACCACCGCAGAGGCCGAGGCGCCGTTTCCGAGGTGCAAGACGATCTGGCGCAGGTCCATGCGACCGAGATAATTCGCGACCGTCGTTGAGACGTACTGGTGGGAGGTGCCGTGGGCACCGTAGCGGCGCACCGCGTACTTGCGGGCCACTTCCCGGTCGATCGCGTAGGTGGAGGCGGCGGCTGGTAAGGCTTGGAAGAACGCGGTGTCGAATACGGCGACGTGCGGCACGTCGGGGAGCAGCTCTTGGGCCACCTCGATGCCGCGCAGATGGGCCGGGTTGTGCAGTGGGGCGAGCGGTACGAGCGCCTCGATGGTGCGGATCACGTCGTCGTCGATCACGGTGGCGCGGTCGAAGAAGGCGCCGCCCTGCACGACGCGGTGACCGACGGCGACGACGTTCGCCTCCTTCAGGTTCGGGCCCTCTCGATGAAACAGATCGAGGACGCGGCGCAGCCCTTGGGCGTGGTCACGAACCGGGTTGTCTTCTTCGACCTCGAGGTCGCCGTAGATGTGGCGCAGCAGGGAAGAACCTTCGCCGATTCGTTCCACGAGCCCGGAAGCGACGGCGGTTCCGTCGGTCGGGTCCACGAGCTGGTATTTGATCGAGGAGGACCCCGAGTTGATGACGAGAACCGTGGCGTTCATGCGTTTCCTTCGGTTGTGGCCAGGAGCCTGACGGGAGGGAGAGCCGATTGGCTCGCCCGGTTAGCTAAGTGCCTCCGCCTGGATGGCGGTAATCGCGACGGTGTTGACGATGTCGTGGACGAGTGCGCCGCGAGAGAGATCGTTGACCGGCTTGTTGAGGCCCTGCAGGACGGGCCCGACGGCGACCGCTCCCGCCGAGCGCTGCACGGCCTTATACGTGTTGTTACCGGTGTTGAGGTCCGGGAAGACGAACACGGTGGCGCGCCCCGCGACCTTCGAGTCGGGCATCTTGGTGGAGGCGACGGCGGCATCGACCGCGGCGTCGTACTGGATCGGCCCCTCCACGAGCAGCTCGGGGCTGCGCTCACGCACGAGCGCGGTGGCCTCGCGCACCTTGTCGACGTCGGCTCCCGAACCGGAGGATCCGGTCGAGTAGGAGAGCATCGCGACGCGCGGTTCAATCCCGAACTGTTCGGCCGTCGCAGCCGAAGAGATCGCGATATCGGCGAGCTGTTCGGCGCTCGGATCCGGGTTCACGGCGCAGTCGCCGTAGACGAGGACCCGGTCGGCGAGCAGCATGAGGAAGACCGAGGACACGATCGAGGTGCCGGGTTGGGTCTTGATGATCTCGAAGGACGGCTTAATCGTGTGCGCCGTCGTGTGGGTGGCGCCCGAGACCATGCCGTCGGCGTATCCGAGATGGACCATGAGCGTCCCGAAGTAGGAGACGTCGCGCACGATCTCGTGGGCTCGGTCCTCCGTCATGCCCTTGTGGGCGCGGAGGCGCGCATACTCGGCCGCAAACTCGTCCAGATAATCGGAGGTTTGCGGATCCAGGATCGCGGCGTTCTCGATGTCGAGGCCGAGCTCGGCGGCGCGCGACCGCACCTGTGATTCGACGCCGAGGATCGTGAGGCGCGCGGTGCCGCGCGCGAGCAGCGTGGAGGCGGCACGCAAAATGCGGTCGTCTTCGCCTTCGGGCAGAACCACGTGCCGGTCCGCGCCCTTGGCCCGCTCGAGAAGTTCGGCTTCGAACATGAGCGGGGTGACGACACTCGGATGCGGCACCTCGAGCAGGGAGGCGATCTCGTCGGCTGGCAGGTGCTGTTCGGTGAGCTTGAGGGCCGTATCGATCTTCCGTTGCGTGCGGGTGGTGAGACCACCGCGCGTAGAACCGGCCCGTTCGGCCGTTTCGTAGGTGTTGAGTGAGCAGCTGATGATGGGTAGCTGCGGGGCGAAGCCCTCCACGAGCTTGCGCATCGTCGGGGCGGGCGTGTAGCCGCCGTTCAAGATGATGCCCGCGAGCGAGGGGAAGCCATCGGCGGCGTGGGCAGCAAGCAGCGTGATGAGCAGTTCGCTGCGATCACCCGCGGCGATCGCTACCTGGCCCTCGGCGAGGCGGTCGAGGATGTGTTCGGCGCTCATCCCACACACGAGTAGCGATTCGGCTTCACGGTTGAAGAGGTCCTGGTCGCCGGAGAGACGCTCGCCGTCCAGTGCGGCGCACAGGTCGGCGACCGTCGGTGCGCCGAGGAGCGGGGCCTCGGGGATCACCCAGCTGGGGAGGTCCGATCCGAGTGCCGCGCGGATATCGTCTGCGGCATCCGCCTCGGCACGACCAACGACGACCCCGACGACGGAAGCGTGACCAGCGGCGAGCTCGGAGATCGCCAGCTGCGTCACTTGGGCGATGTCCTCGGCAGTGCGCTCATAGCCGCGGATCGTCAGCAGGACGGGTGCGCCGAGGTTTGCGGCGACCTCGGCATTAAAGGCGAGTTCGGCGGGCCCGGCGACGTCGGTGTAGTCCGAACCGAGAATCACGACGAGATCGCAGTGGTTTTCGAGCGCGCGATACTTCTCGACAATCCGCGTGAGAGCCGCCTCATGGTCAGCGTGCAGGTCATCGTAGGTCACGGCAACGACGTCGTCGTAGGTCAGTTCGACGCTCACGCGCTGGAGTAACAGCTCGATGAGCGGATCTGGTGCCCCCGGGCGCGCCACCGGGCGGAAGATCCCCACTTTCTCAACCCTCTTGGTGAAGAGGTCGATTAAGCCGAGGGCCACCGTGGATTTCCCGGTGCCGCCTTCGGGGGATGCAACGTAGATGCTCTTCGCCATGGTGTCCTCCGTGAGCGTGGGATCTTCCACGCCCAAGCGTACTGCTCGAGACGTGGATATGGTCCCTGTCTGGGGCCGGTCGGGTGTGTGAGAGAGGCCTTAGGCGACGGGCTCCGAGACGAGATTCAGGCCACCCACGCACGCGATGATGCCGAGCACAAGGAGGACCTTCACGACGGTGAGGGCTTCGGCGCCGGTGGCGACCGAGTAGATAAGCGTCGTGACGGCGCCGACCGCCACCCAGACGGCGTACCCGGTCCCGACGGGGATGGACTTCAGGGCGAGCCCGAGCCCGCCCATCGAGATGACCGCTCCGATGAGAAGCCAGGGGAGGGGGGCGAGGTTCGAAAAGCCTTCCATCTTCGCGAGGGCGACCGCCCACACGGTCTCGAACATTCCGGAAACGATCAAAATGAGCCAGGCCATGATGGTCTTTCGGGTCGGGCACTCGGCGCGGGCAGGCAGGCCCGTCCCGAGTGCAGGAGTGGTGGAAATGCGCGGGTCCGGCGCCAGGGGACCCCTCTCCAGGGTAACCAGACGCGGTGCCCTGCGCCGATTAGGCTAGGGGCATGGCTTCCCCCGTCACGGCGCGCGAGTGGCTGCGCTCCGCCCTCAGCCCTCGCATGCTCGCGGTCTTTGTGCTGTTCGCGATTGCGGCGGGCGTGTGCGTGCAGCTGGGCAGCTGGCAGCTCGCACGGTCCCTTGAACGGGGAGAGGCTGGCGCCCGCGCACGCGAGGCCGAGATGCGTGCCGCCGATCCGCGCCCGCTGTCCGAGGTGCTCTCCCCGCAGACGGAGTTCCGCTCCGAGCACCTGGGGGCCAAGGTAGAGGTGAGTGGCACCTACGGCGGTCAGGTCGTCGTGCCGGGCCGACTCATCGATGGGCAGGACGCAACCCTCATCGTGACCGAACTCCACGTGACCTCCGGGCCCGACGCCGGCGCCCACCTTGCGGTGCTGCGCGGCTGGGTGCCGGCCAGCGAGGTAGGCCTCGAGGGCGAGCGTCTTTTCGGGGCGGAGAATCCGGCCATCTCCCCACCGCCGGGGGAACACGAGCTCATCGGGTATCTCGCCAATTCCGAACAGGAGGCGAGCCTGTCCCACATCGAGGGGGCACTGACCCACCTGTCGACCTCTCAGCTCGCTAATGTGTGGGGCACACCCACCTATACGGGGTACCTCGTGCTTGCCGACCAGCAACCGCCGGGTGGGCTGGAGCGACTCGCGCCGCCCCCCAACCTCGTGAAGGATTCGGGCCGGAACTGGCAGAACCTCGGCTACGCGATCGAATGGTTCATCTTCGGAGGATTCGCCTTCGCGCTGTGGGCCAAGATGGTGCGCGACGAGGCCCTCCACTCCCGCCCTCGATCAGCCCCACCCGGCCACCGCACCGATACGACGAGCCTCGCCGATGAGGAGGCCCCATGATCCCGCACTACTTCGCGATGTCCGAGGAGGCGTCTCGCCGCTTTGCCATGGAGCAGGCGGCGGGCACCCTCGTGACCTCCCGCCCCGAGGGCACGTTCGATACGACCTTCCTGCCGATCATCTGGAACGAAGACGATCGCATCATTATGCATATCGGGCGGGCCAACACACAGTGGCAAGACACCGATTTTCCCCGCCCCGCCGTCCTGGTGTTTACCGGGGCGCACGGGTTTGTCTCCGCTCTCGACTACGACCTGCCCGACGGCATGGTCTCGGCCTCCACGTGGGATTACACCCAGGTGAGTGTGCACGGCACCCTGCACTGTTTCAACGACGCCGAGTGGGCGCGAGCGGCCGCGGTATGTGTTCAGCGCCTGCACGACCCCGAGGTGGCCGACGCGCTCACCGATAACTATCTGCGCCGCGCCTCCCGTGCCATCGTGGGCCTGCGCCTGGACGTCGAACGGATCGAGGGGATCGCAAAACTCTCGCAGAATAAGCTCCCGCACGAGCGTGAGGCCATCTGCGCCCGCCTGGTCGAGCAGGGCACGGCGGAAGCCAAGGCCCTCGCCGAGGACATCCGGGCCGCGCCCTCGAAGGCGCGCCGGGTCCCGTTCACTGGCCCACTCAAGGCTCGGGTTGTCAAGGAGGAGGCCCCTGCGGAGGACGGCGAGCCGCCCGGTGCCGGTGACGGCCGAGAACACTAGCCAGACAAAAACGCCGTGGCCGCGCGGGCGGGATCGTCCGGCGCGGTACGCCGGGTTACTGCTGCTGCCAAGATTTCCATAGAGCCGCATAGGCGCGGCCGTGGGCGACGAGTTCGTCGTGACTCCCGATCTCGACAATCCGCCCGTCCTCGATTACGGCAACCCGGTCGGCATCGTGGGCGGTGTGCAGCCGGTGCGCGATCGCCACCACGGTGCGGCCGGACAGGACAGCCGAGAGCGACTGCTCGAGGTCGCGCGCGGCGCGAGGGTCCAGCAGCGAGGTCGCTTCATCGAGCACGAGTGTGTGCGGGTTGAGCAGGACGAGCCGGGCGAGAGCGAGCTGTTGGGCCTGAGCGGGCGTCAGCGTGTGGGCCCCGGACCCCACCTCGGTGGCGAGGGCGTCGGGCAGTTTCTCCACCCACGTGCGCGCGGCAACGGCGTCGAGTGCGGCCCACAGCGCGTCGTCCTCGGCATCGGGACGGGCGAGGCGGAGGTTGTCCGCGAGGGTACCGACGAAGACGTGATGTTCCTGGGTGACGAGCGCGACCTCCCGACGTAAGACGTCTTCGGGTAAGTCCACGACGTTCACGCCGCCGATGCGCACGGAACCGGAGCTCGGCGGGTGGATGCCGGCGAGCATCCGCCCAAGGGTGGACTTGCCCGCACCGGAGGGGCCGACGATCGCGAGGCGCTCACCGGGCGCGAGATCGAGGGTGAGTCCGTGCAGGACTTCGACGCCCGGAACGTAGGAATAGCGCACGTCGCGGGCGGCGAGCTCACGGCCGTGCGGGAGCGCGCCGGTGGTCTCCCGGTCCGGCGGCACCAGTTCGACACCGAGGATTCGCGAGAGCGACACGCGGGCCACCTGGATTTCATCGAGCCAAAACATGAGTTCGCCGATGGGGCGTTGGATCTGTACGGCGTACATGGCGACGGTCGCCATTGCGCCGACGCTCACGCCGGCGACATCCCGCTCGATAAGGTAGCCGCCCCACAGGAGGGTGGCTACCGGTGGGAGAACGAAGGCGATACCGAGCCCGATGAACAGCCACACGCGGAGCTTTCCGGCGGCGAGTTCGGCCTTCCAGAACTCGCGGATCACCTCGGTGGAGCGGGCTCGGCGGCGGGCCCCGAGGCTGAGTGCGTCCACCGTGTCGGCCTGCTCTACCGACTCGGTGACGACGCCGTTCACCTCGGCCTGCGTCTGCGCGCAGCGCAGGTAGACCGGGGTGGCCCGGCCCAGGTAGTAGCGTCCTGTCACCACGATCACCGGGACACCCGAGAGCAGCGCGAGCGCGAGCGCCGGGGAGACGAGCAGGGCCGCACCCAACGTAAGCGTCAGGGTGACGATTTGGATCAGTACCTCGGGTACGCCGAAGCGGATCACCCACTGGATGGAGTCGACGTCGTTCGTCGTGCGTGCCACGAGGTCGCCCGTACCGGCCCGCTCGACGGTCGAGAGCGGTAGATGGGTGAGACGCTCGAGGAAATCCTCACGCAGCTGGGCAAAGATCCGTTCCCCGAGGACCATCGCGTTGCGTAGTGAGGTGGCGCTCAGCAGGGTTTGCGTGAGGACGGCGGCCAGGCCGATGAGGGCGATCCGATCCACGAACGCGTACGTGGTGCCTTCGGATACCGCGTCGACAAGGCGTCCGAGGAGCCACGGCAGGCTGAGGGCCGCGACGGCAGCCAGTCCCTGCAGAGCCACGACGAACATGAGGGGCGTGCGATGCGCCGAGATGATCTCGCGGGTGCGTCTCCAGGTCAGGGCCGGGTCAGCGATCGGAAGGAGCATGGCCCTCCTTCGCGGTGGAGCGGGCGACGACGGCGCGGTAGGCGAGGGCCGCCGCCTCCCCACGGTGGGCGGCGTCCAGGAGCTCCCGGTGTGTGCCGGTGGCGAGCGCACGGCCCCCGGCGAGGAAGATGACCTCCTCGGCATGTTCCAAGACGAGTGGGGACGCCGAGACGATGATCGTGGTGCGCCCAGCGCGCTCGCGGGAGAGGTTGGCCGCGATCCGGGACTCGGTGTGCGCGTCGACGGCGGAGGTGGGTTCCACGAGGATCGCCACCTCGGCGTGTGTGCAGATCGCGCGGGCGAGCGCGACCCGCTGGCGTTGGCCACCCGACAGGGAGCGGCCCTTTTCGCTGATGGTCCCCTCCAGGCCGCCAAGTGCCCGCAGAACGTCGCCGGCGTCGGCGACGGCCAAGGCGTCAAGGACCTGCTGATCGGTGGCGGTCTGGCGCGCATCGACCTGAGAGCGGAGCGTCCCGGTGAAGAGCTCGGCTGTGGTCTCGGCCAGGACGATCCGCGTACGGACCTCGGCGAGCGAGTAGTCGGTGATCGGGCGTCCGGCAAGCAGGACCCCGCTGGCCGCGTCGTCGGCCATTCGGGCGAGGCGACGCGCAAGGGCAGCGCTCTCGTCCTGGTCCGCGCTCACGAGGACCGTGAGCGCGCCGGGACGGATCGTGAGGCCGGCTTCGGGGATCTCGAAGAGTGGCCCTCCGCGGGACAGCGGGGCGAGGTCCTTGGCGAGACGATCGGCCTCGCCGAGTCTGCCGGCTAAGGGAGTCGTGGAGAGTACCCGGGTGGTTTTGTGTGCTCCCACCCGAGCCCGTGTATAGACCTGGAAGGCCATCGTGATCTGGCGCAACGGCATCGCGAGGAACGTGGTGTAGCCGTAGAACGCCACGAGCTGGCCGGGGCTGATCTCGCCCGCGAGCGCGAGGCGGGCGCCGAGCCACATGACGAACACGATGAACAGGGCTGGCATGAGGATCCGCAAGCCCGAGAGCACGGCTTGCACGTTGGCGACGTGCACGGCTGCGGCGCGCACCTTTTGGGATTGGGCCCGATAGCGCTGAGCGAACTCATCTTCGCCGCCGATCCCACGCAGAATGCGCAGGCCCGCGACGGTGTCTGCACCGAGCGTCGTGAGTTTGCCCTGTTCCTCACGCTGGCGATTCTGTCGCGTTTGTAGCGGCGAGATGAGCAGAGCGACGAAGCCCGTGACGAGCGGCATGCCGATGAGGACAACAAGGCCGAGCAGCACTGACTGGCGCAGCAGAAGCACCGTGATGATGAGGTAGGTCGCGAAGCTCCCCAACACCGGGGCGACGACTTCGGAGAAGTGACCGATGTGCATGGCGTCGGTCCCCACGGTCGCGATGATGTCACCCGTCGACTGGTGTGCCGTAGCGGAGCGCCCCACCCGCGTGATGTGGGCGGCGACCGAGCGCATCACGCTGACCGCCGCGCGCATCCAGACGTAGACGGTCGTCAGGTGCCCGAACGCATCCGTGATGGCCGCCAGGAGTCCGAGGGCCAGCAACACGAGGGTAAGACGCTTTACCTCGGGTCCGAACCCGAAGGTGAGGGCGGCGTCGAGTGCCGCGCCGAGGACTGTCGGGAGGAGCGCGTTTACGACGGCGCTTCCGAGTGCGAGGATCGTCGCGAGGATGATGGGACGCCGGTTGTAGGCCATCAACCACGGCAGATATCGCCCCGCAGGGCGCTGCGAATCCCAGGTGGGATACGACGAGGGGAAGTCCAGCACATCCCTCATCTTAGGAGCGGGGGCCACACCTGGGGGACTCTTATCTGCGCCCCCTCCAACCGCGATAGCCTAGGGCCATGGCATCCCTGGAAACACAAGCGCGCAAGGCCTTTGGCCACTACCGCGTCATGGCCTTTGTGACCGGCACCTTCCTGCTGCTGCTCACCCTCGAGATCGTCCTCAAGTACGGCTTCCAGGTGAACGGCGTGGAAGTGCCCGGCAACATCTGGACGGCGCGCCCCGTGCTCGGCACCTGGATCGCGATCGTGCACGGCTGGATCTACGTCGTCTACCTCGTCACCGTCTTCAACCTGTGGAGCCGGATGCGGTGGGGGTTCGGCCGGATGGCCGTGCTTATCATTGCTGGCGTCATCCCGGTCCTGTCCTTCATCATGGAACCGAAGGCGAAGCGTTGGATGGATGACGACCTGCCGGATCTTCTCGCCCGCACCGTTGGGAACGGAGTGACTGATGAGTGAAGTAGCGCAGACGCGCCCGGTCCTTGTTGTGGACTTCGGTGCTCAGTACGCCCAGCTGATCGCTCGGCGCGTGCGCGAGGCGCACGTCTACTCCGAGATCGTCCCGCACACCATGCCCGTCGAGGACATGCTCGCGAAGGATCCCGCCGCGATCATCCTGTCTGGTGGCCCGGCTTCCGTGTACGCGGACGGCGCCCCGCGCATTGACGCCTCCCTGTTCGAAGCGGGCGTGCCGGTGCTCGGCATCTGCTACGGATTCCAAGCAATGGCGGCCGCGCTCGGTGGAGTGGTCGGCAAGACGGGCGAACGCGAATACGGCTCGACCGCTGTTGAGGTCAACGAGCCGGGGTGCCTGCTCGAGGGAGTCGCACCGGATGCCACCATCTGGATGAGTCACGGCGACGCCGTGCAGCGTGCCCCCGAGGGATGCCGTGCGCTCGCCACCTCGAGTGGTGCGCCCGTCGCAGCCTTCGAGGATGTCGAGCGTCGACTCTTTGGAGTGCAGTGGCATCCCGAGGTGCGTCACTCCGAGGGCGGGCAGCGCCTGATTGAGAACTTCCTCTACCGCGGCGCGGGCCTGGAGCCCTCCTGGACTGCCGAGAACGTCATCGCCGACCAGGTTGCGGCCATCCGCGCGCAGGTCGGGTCCGGGCGCGCGATTTGCGGGCTGTCGGGTGGCGTGGACTCCTCGGTTGCGGCCGCGCTGGTGCAGCGCGCCATCGGCGATCAGCTCACGTGCGTGTTCGTGGATCACGGCCTGCTGCGCGCCGGTGAGCGTGAGCAGGTGGAACGTGATTTCGTGGCCGCTACCGGCGTCGACCTCGTGACCGTGGACGCCTCCGACCGGTTCTTGAAGGCGCTGAAGGGCGTGACGGATCCCGAAACGAAGCGCAAGATTATCGGCCGCGAATTCATCCGGGTCTTCGAAGATGCCGCTCGCGAGGTCGTGGCCCGATCCGGGGCGCGCGGCGAACAGGTGCGCTTCCTCGTGCAGGGCACACTCTATCCCGACGTCGTCGAGTCCGGTGGGGGAGAAGGCGCCGCGAACATCAAGAGCCACCACAACGTGGGCGGCCTGCCCGACGACCTGGCCTTCGACCTGGTCGAGCCACTGCGCACCCTCTTTAAGGACGAGGTGCGCGAGGTCGGTCTCGAGCTCGGCGTTCCCGAATCAATTGTGTGGCGCCAGCCCTTCCCGGGGCCCGGCCTCGGGATCCGGATCGTTGGGGAGATCACGCGCGAGCGTCTCGAGGTGTTGCGCGCTGCGGACGCGATCGTCCGCGAAGAGCTCACCGCCGCGGGTCTCGATCGCGCGATCTGGCAGTGCCCCGTGGTGCTCCTAGCCGACGTACGCTCGGTCGGGGTGCAGGGCGACGGCCGCACCTACGGGCACCCGATCGTGCTGCGCCCGGTCTCCTCAGAGGACGCCATGACCGCCGACTGGTCGCGCCTGCCGCACGATCTACTGGCCAAAATCTCCACACGGATCACGAACCAGGTGCCGGACGTGAACCGGGTCGTGCTCGACGTGACGAGCAAGCCCCCGGGCACCATCGAATGGGAATAGGTCTGTCGAGGGCGCCCCGCACGGTCTGGTGCGGGGCGCCCTCGCTTGGGGCTCCCGGGGCTTATCACCGCCATGGACGTCGTGTACCACCAGACGGCGGCGGGTAGGCCTGCGCAGGGGAGCGTGCTGCGCTCCCTCCCCATCGGATGACGGGGCTTGCCAAAGATCGGACATCTGGGGTGTGCTGCCGGGGACCCGCCGGATGGTGGGTGCCCCGTTCCGAACGCTATGCCTGCCGGTAGTCTCAAAAGAGGACTTCCCCGATCAGCTTGAGGGGGGATCACCGATGATGATCGACGAATGGGGAACGCAGCACGCCCGGCGCCTGCTGTTTCTCCCGGGAGCGTTTTCTGATCCGCGCTGGTATACGCCCACCTTAGAGACGCTGGCCCGGCAGTGGCACACCGTCGCCGTGACATACGACGGCTACCACGAGCCGTTCGAGAGCTCGTTTACCTCCGTTGAGCAGACCGCCGCGTCCGTCACAGCGGCGCTCGTGGAACGGGGCATCGAGGAGGTCGACGTCGTCTATGGGCTGAGCCTCGGCGGCGCGGTTGCCCACCTCATCCACGCCTGCGACCGGCTGCGGATCGGCACCCTCGTGCTGGACGCCGCCATCGCGCCCTATCGCCTGCCCCGGTGGCTCACCCGGCTCATCCTCCTGCGGGATCTGGCGGGGTTCGCGCTGCTGCGGCGCAGCACCACTGTGATGAAACTCGCGTTCCCGCCCGAGCGGTGGCTCTATCCGTGGGAAGACGAGGACTCCTACGGGGAGAGTGCGGCCTTCCTCGCCCGCCTGACGGGCGAGACCGTGCGGCGCTGTTTCGACTCGGTGAACAACTACGCCGTGCCGGGCGTTCTGCCGCGCCGGGAGACGAGGCTCCACTACATCTACGGCGACCGGGAGGCCAGGGCGCGTGCCTCGGATATCGCCTACTTCCGTGAGGCCTATCCCGAGATCACGGTGACCGCGATCCCCGACCGAGACCACGGCGAATTGGCGACGATCGGCTATCGAGAGTTCGCCGGCGTGCTCGAGGGCCTCGCCCGGTAGTGCCGTGGCAGGCCTCCGCCGCGGCACTACCGGAGCCGGGCTACCGGTCCTCCCGCGCGTCAGGACGCGTGTCGGTGAGCTCGTCGGTGGGGAGCTGCTCGGTGAGGGCCTCCGTCTGGGCTGTGGGAGCCGGCTCGTGGGGCTGGTCGGCGGAGAGCTGCTCGGTGAGGGCCTCCGTCTGGGCTGTGGGAGCCGGCTCGTGGGGCTGGTCGGCGAAGAGCTGCTCGGTGGCGGCTTCCGTCTCAGCTCCCGGGCTCGTCCGGGTGGGCTCATCGCTGCGGACTTCCTCGGTCGAGTGCCCGGATTCGGGATGGGCGGTACCGGAGACTGGCCAGGTGGTGGCGGGGCTCGGCTGCTCAGCGGCGCCAGCCGCCGGGGTTGGACCGCCCGCGAAAGCGGGGGTGCGCTCCGCCGCCCGTGACTCGCGCGAGGGTTTCAAAGCGCCGACGGCGAGGGCCGCCGCGAGTGCGAGAAGTAACGCGATGAGGGCGGTGCGGGCATCGACGTCGGTTCCCACACCTCGCAAGATGGCGAGGATAGCGACGGTGAGGGTGAAGGCGGCAAAGGTCAGGGTGGAGGTTCTCATCGGTTCTCCTCGGGGGTCGTGCCCTCGGCTGCGGGCGTCGTCGGGCTGGGGGAGGGGGAGGCGGCGTCCGGCTCGGAGGCTTCCGGCGGGATGTCGACGTTGAGGTGGTCTTCCAGCCATGCGAATTCGTCGTCATAGCTGGTCGTGACGTCGCACCCCCCGAACGCGAACGTGAGGTCGATCGACGTTGCCTCGGCCGGAGCCTCGAGGGCTTCGGGACTCACGAGCGTCATGCTCTCACCCATGCCGATGGTGAATGAGGACCAGGAGCGCTGCACCATGGGCGGGCCGTCGTAGCCATGCTCGGAGCGCGTGAGGATGGTGGCGGGTGGCAGCGTCGTCACCTCGCCGTTGCGGATGACTTGCCAGCCGCCCAGAGTATCGAGGTTCACGGCGCCCGCGCCGACCGCAGTGATGGTGATCCGGACCGGCTCCCCGCGATTGACGAGCCGGGGGGAGGCGAACACGGAGGTGAGCGAGACATCCTCGCGTGGATCCGTGAGCTCGCCGTAGCCGATGAAGGAGGCGCGACTGGTGCCCTGGGATGAGGCCACTGCCGCGACGGGCAACGCGTGCGGGTCGGTGAGCACGGCGGCCGGGGTGACGAGCGCGAGGGCCGTCGCCCCGAGGAGCGGGAGCCCGGTGAGCCAGGTGGCCGCCGTGAGCCAGCTCCCGCGCCGGCCTCGCACCGCCGCCCACAGGAGGCCGAGGGCGAGCACCCCGACGGTGGCGCCCCCCGCGACGAGCCACGCCCCGTACGTGCGTTCCATGACCAGGAGGGCGAGCGCGCCTGCGCCGATCGCTGCCGCGATGATCGCGAGGATCACATTGGTCGCGAGAGCCGGCGGGCGCGATGCGACCGGATACGCAGAGCGCGCCGCCGTCGCCGACCCACCCCCGTGAGAGGTGGACTGCGAGGTGGCCGCGCCGGGTGCGCACAGGCCCTGCGCGCCGGATGCGGGAGTGGTCCCGGCGGACGGCAGCGCATCTCGGGATGCAGGTGTCGTTTCAGTGGGAACGGTGGCGTTACCTGCGTGACCCGACGAGGGGTCCGTCGCGGGCTGCGGCCAGGGGGCGGCCGGCTCAACAGTATGAGGAGCACTCGGTTCGCTACCCCAGGGGCCCGGGGCTCCGCCATCGGTGCTAGAGCGGGGCGCACCGCTACGGGAGGATCGCCCCGCCACCCAGACCGCGCCGACAGCGAGAGTGACGACGATCGCAAGCCCGAGCAGCTCCCCGAGTACGCTGTGGCGCAGCCCGAGAGCGAACGAGCCAAGCGGCCTGCTCAGGCCGATAATGAGCATGCCGGCCGCCCCGGCCACGCCGGCATTCGGTCGACCGGCGAAGAGCTCCTGGAGGTGGATCCTCCCGTCGCGATGTTCGGGGATCAGTGCCCACGCGACGGCATAGAGCACGAGTGGCAGGCCTCCGATCACCATGGCGAGTACGGCTAGCAGGCGCATCGCCAGCGGGGCGACCCCCAAGCGGTGCGCGAGTCCGGCGCATACGCCACCAATGACGCGGTCTTCGGTGCGGCGCAGTGGGGCGCGCCGCAGCGAGTCATAGAACGATTCCATACCTTCACCCTGGCAGGGCGCGGGGCCAGACGCCATGAGGTATCCCCCTGATTTGGCGGAGAAAACCCCCTGATTTAACCCTGATTGAGGAGGCTTTCGGTTCCCAGCGTCCATCCGCTCGTGCCACGATCGAGTCGTGAGCATCCCGACACCGACATCCGACGGCCCCCGTGAGGCGCCTCCCCTCGACCCACGTGAGCTCCGCGCGCCGTGGGCCCGCGAGCGTCCTCCCCTCGCCAGGCGCAAGCCGCGCGTGGTCGCCGGGGTATGCCGCGGCTGGGCGGAACATCTGGGCGGGCCGGTGTGGGTCTGGCGGCTCGGCTTCCTTCTCGCGATCCCAGCGTTCGGGCTCGGTGTCCTTCTCTACCTCGTGTGCCTCGTCTCGATGCCCCGCGCCGTGGGGGACGGTCCGGTCGAGCGCAGCCGTCTCGCACCGCGACTGCGTTCCCCGGAAGGCACACGCGTCATGACGGGTCAGTTGGCCCTGTCAGGGGTGTTCCTCGCCATGGCCGTGGTGATCCTGGGATGGATGCTCGGGGGGAACGCCTACGCTTTCGGCGGCCTGGTCCCGCTCCTGCTCCTCGTGGCCGGGGCCGCCATCATCTGGTCCTTCACGGCCGACGACGCCAAGCCCACGCTCAGCGCGCTCGTCGCGGGCCTTGGAGCCGTCATCCTCGGCACCGTCCTCTTCGTCTCGCGGGGCGCGACCCCCGGCGAGGTGGTGCGGGGCCTGTTCGCGAGCGGGGCCGTGCTCCTCGCCGTCGGGGTTGTCATCGCGCCCTTCGCCATTCGGGAACGCACCCGCCTCGCCGAAGCCCGGGAGGAGCGGATCCGCGAATCGGAACGGGCGGACATCGCCGCCCACCTGCACGACTCGGTCCTCCAGACGCTCGCCCTTATCCGGTCGCGCGCGGGCGAGCCCGACGCCGTCGCCGCGCTCGCCCGCGCCCAGGAACGCGACCTGCGCCGCTACCTGTATGCGGACCGCCCCGAGGAGGGGTCCTCCACCGCCGAGCTGCTGACCGACATCGCCTCCGACATCGAGGAACTCCACCGTCACCCCATCGACGTCGTCGTCACGGGGGACTGCCCGCCGAGCGCACCCGTGCGATCACTTACCCAGGCCGTCGGCGAGGCGCTCACCAACGCCTGTAAACACGGCGGCGACGGCCCCATCTCCCTGTACGCGGAACTGCGCCCCACGTCCGTGGAAGTGTGGGTGCGCGACCGCGGCCCCGGCTTCGATCTTGAGGCCATCGGAGCCGATCGGGGCGGGATCCGCCGCTCCATTCGCGAACGGATGCGCCGCGCCGGTGGAACCGCCGAGATCCGCACGCCCCTGCCGACCGGGGGCACCGAGGTACATCTGGCGCTCGCGGGCGCCAGCGTGAGCGATACGCTGAGTGGAGGCCGAACCACCCCCCAATCCCTGCCACATGAGGAGGACGAGCAGTGAAACTCATCATCGTGGACGACCACGCCATGGTCCGGGCCGGGGTGACTGCCCAGCTCACGCAGCTGCGCCCCAGCCTCGAATTCGTCGCTGAAGCCGGCACCGTGGACGAGGCCATCGCGGTGCTCACCTCCACCCCGTGCGACGTCGTCCTGCTTGACGTCCACCTGCCCGGCGGCTCCGGCGGTGGCGGAGCCGAAGTGGCACGCACGGTACGCGCCGAACTTGGCGATTGCGCGCCGCGTTTCCTCGCCCTGTCCGTCTCCGATGCCGCCGAGGACGTCGTCGCGGTCATCCGGGCGGGCGCCCGCGGCTACGTCACGAAGGCGGTCTCCGCGACCGAACTGCTCGAGGCCATCGACCGGGTCGATGCCGGAGACGCCGCCTTCTCCCCGCGGCTCGCCGGTTTCGTGCTCGATGCCTTTGGGACCGCGAGTGAGGACATCGCCCAACGCGATGAGGAACTCGACCGGCTCTCCGCCCGGGAACAGGAAGTCATGCGGCTTATCGCGCGCGGCTTCACCTACAAGGAAGTGGCGGCCGAGCTGTTCATCTCGATCAAGACCGTGGAGAGCCACGTCTCTGCAGTGCTGCGCAAACTGCAGCTGTCCAACCGCTACGAGCTCTCGCGCTGGGCGGCGGCGCGTGGTATCGATTAGGAGATCACTCCCCTGCCGGTGGCCCGGCCTATCATGTGCGCATGATGAATCTTCCCACGCTTGCCGAGACCGCACGCCTGATCCTGCTGATCGGCCACCTCCTGTCGATGGCCTTCGTGTTCGGCGCCGCACTCGCGGGGCTCAGCTTGAAGCGTGTCCCCAAGGGGCTCGTGCACGGCGCGCTTGGCGCGCTCGGCTTCGGCATCCTTCTCGTGCTCCTCATGGAATTCGCCCCCACGATGGCGGTGAATCACATGAAGGTCGGGATCAAGCTCCTGATCGCCCTCGCCGTCGCGTTCTTCGCGTGGCGGGCCGAGGATCACCGTGAACAGCCTGGCGCGCGGCGCGACCTCACTGTGGTCGCCGCCCTCACCGGGGTGAACGTGGCCGTCGCCATCCTTTTCTAGACCCGCCGGTCCCGAACCCGTCCCCCTCGCCGACCGCTCAGGAGGTCGCTCCGCTCTTGGACGTTCTCACGATCCTCGTCGCGCTCGGCTGCCTGGTCGGCATCCTCGGGTCCATCATCCAGGTCTATCCCGGGTTGCTTCTCGTCGCCGGGTCGGTGACCGTCTGGGGTGGCATCACCGGCGGGTGAGCCGGCCAGCTCCTGGCCGGCGTCGCCGTGCGTACGGTGGGGTGGGCGATTCTCCTGGAAATCGTCGCCGGCCTCGGGCTGTTCAGCGCCTGGGTGCTGGTCGCGCTGCGGCTCGTGTGAAGCGCCCGCCGGGACGCGGGCGGTCCCGCCCGTAGACTGGGGGAGCCATGGACTCTCTGTTTGATCAACTCTCCGCCGCCGCCCACGGCACCGTGCCGTTGCCCGCTGCCGCCTACTGGCAGGACGAGGCGTCCACCCAGGTGGGGGTGAGCGACCCCGCCGAGCTCCTCGCGGGACTGAATCCCCAGCAGCGCGAAGCGGTCACCCACGAGGGGAGCCCACTGCTCGTCGTCGCCGGCGCGGGATCGGGCAAGACGAAGGTGCTCACGCACCGCATCGCCTACGCACTCGCGACCGGGCGTGTGCGTGCCGACCAGGTCATCGCGATCACCTTCACGAATAAGGCGGCCGCGGAGATGCGCGAACGGGTGCGTTCGCTCGTGGGCGCACCCGCCCGCGCGATGTGGGTGTCCACCTTCCACTCGGCGTGCGTGCGGATCCTGCGGCGCGAACACGACGCCCTTGGGGTGCGCTCCACCTTCTCGGTTTACGACATGCAAGATGCGCAGCGCCTCATGGCGCTTACCTGCAAGCGGATGAATCTCGATCCCAAGCAGTACAACCCGAAGCTCTTTTCGCGGCGCGTCTCCGACTTCAAGAACGAACTCGTCACCCCGAGCGAGGCCGCCGACGCGGCTCGCACCGACTTTGACAAGACGCTCGCGCAGGCCTACCGGCTCTACGATGCAGCCCTGCGCCAGGCCCATGCGATGGATTTCGACGACCTCATCATGCGTACGGTCGAACTCCTCCAGAACCACCCGCAGGTAGCCCGCACCTATCGGCGTCGCTTCCGCCACGTGCTGGTTGATGAGTATCAGGACACGAACCATGCCCAGTACATGCTGGTGCGCGCCCTCGTGGGTGAGGATGAGGACAGTGCGGGCGTCGAGCCCGCGGAACTCACCGTCGTCGGGGACTCGGATCAGTCGATCTACGCTTTCCGGGGCGCGACGATCCGTAACATCGAGGAGTTCGAACAGGACTACCCCCAGGCGCACACGGTGGTGCTCGAACAGAACTACCGCTCGACCCAAAACATCTTGAGCGCCGCGAACGCGGTGATTTCCGCGAATCCGGGCAGGCGCCCAAAGCGGCTGTGGACGGACAGCGGCGATGGGCCCAAAGTCGTCGGCTATGCGGCGGATTCCGAACACGACGAGGCGGCATTTATCGCCGGGGAAATCGACACTCTGCAGGAGTCCGGGGCGGCGACGCCCGGCGAGATCGCCATCTTCTACCGGACCAACGCACAGTCGCGTGCCCTCGAAGAGATCTTGATCCGCACGGGCCTGCCCTACCGGGTGGTCGGCGGCACGCGCTTCTACGAGCGCAAGGAGATCAAAGACGCCCTCGCCTACCTGCGGGTGGTCGCCAACCCTGATGACTCGGTCTCGATGCGGCGCATCTTCAACACGCCACGTCGTGGACTCGGCGCCAAGGCCGAGGCGACGCTCGCGACCTGGGCTGCCGATCACGACGTCTCTTTTGGGGCCGCGATCCAGGCGGCGGCCGACGGCGAGATCGACGGTCTCGCGGCGCGCACCAAGAACGCGCTCACCGACTTCGCCCTCATGCTCGCGGAGGTACGCGACTTCGCGAAGGACGCCACCCCAGCCGACATCCTGGACGCAATCCTCGACCGCTCCGGCTATGTCGCGACCCTGCGGGCATCGGACGATCCCCAAGATGAGACGCGCGTCGAAAACCTTGCTGAACTGCACGCCGTCGCCGCCGAGTTCGCTGCCTCCCAACCGGAAGGAAACCTCGGAGACTTCCTCGAAAGGGTCGCGCTCGTCGCCGACTCCGACTCGATTCCCGAGGGGGCGGCCGGCCAGATCACCCTCATGACGGTGCATACCGCGAAGGGCCTCGAGTTCCCGGTGGTGTTCGCCTCTGGGATGGAGGACGGCACCTTCCCACACGCCCGTTCCGTCGACGACGCCACGCAGCTCGCTGAAGAACGGCGCCTCGCCTACGTCGCGCTTACCCGGGCTCGGCAGCGGCTCTATGTCACCCGCGCTGCCGTGCGCTCCGCATGGGGGATGCCTCAAGAGCTACCACCTTCACGCTTCCTCGCGGCAATTCCTGAGGAGGTCATGGACTGGCGTCGTGAACTTGCTCCCGCAGAGGAGCTTCGGGCCCTCTCACCCGCCCGGGAGAGCTCGGCTCCCTTTGAGACCGGCTGGGGGAGGCGCCGTGAGGACGGGGCGGCCTTCGGGTCGGGCTACCGTCCGAAGGTCTCCACGCGCCGATACGTGGCGCGGCCGGGGGCTGGACGCCCGGCAGAAAAAGCAGAGGACGCGATCCCGGCACTCGCGCCTGGAGACCGGGTACTGCACGACAGCTACGGCCTCGGCACGGTGCTCGAGGTGACGGGAGCCGGCCGACGCGCCGTCGCGCACGTCGACTTTGGTGAGGGCAGCGCCAAGAAGCTCATGCTCCGCTTCGCGCCCCTGCACAAGATTGACGTGCCCGGTTAACCACGTGCCGGCGCGCCGCGCGCGGAAACATTCAAGCTGCACTTTAACCTGTCAGTATGGGTACCCGTATGCGGCCGACTCGGCCGGCGCGCAACCGGCGCGCAGACGTGCGTCCTGGCATGAGTGGCCGGGCGCAATCGGCGGCGCGTGCCGCCACCCACACCACCGGTGTGCGGGCAAAGGCCGCACGTCCCACCTACCAGCCGACCCGCGGGCCACTCACGCCCGCTGACCGGCCAAAAATCATTCCCGGGCTCGATGGGCTGCGCGCTCTCGCGATCGTCTCGGTCCTCATTTACCACCTGCGGCCGGCCACACTCACGGGCGGGTTTATCGGTGTTGACGTCTTCTTCGTCGTCTCCGGGTTCCTCATCACGACACTCCTCTTGCGGGAGGTACACGCCTCCGGGGTGATTGATCTCAAGGGCTTCTGGCTGCGGAGGGCCCGCCGCCTGCTGCCGGCCCTCGTCTCCTGCGTTCTGGTCTCGGTGACGGCCGCCTTCATCGTGGGCGGCGACCTCCTCGTCGGAATCGGCCGCCAGGCGCTCGGGGCGCTCACGTTTTCGAACAACTGGGTCGAGATCGTCGCGGGCACGTCATACTTCGCGGGAACCTCTCCGCAGCTGTTCATGAACTTTTGGTCGCTCGCCGTGGAGGAACAGTTCTACCTGTTCTGGCCGATCCTGCTCGCGATCCTCCTGGCCGCCACGAAGAGCACGGAGACCCGGGTGCGTCTCGCCCTGGGCGTCGCAGCGGTCTCGGCCGTGTGGATGGGCCTCGTCGTCACTCCCGGGGAGGATGCCACGCGCGCCTACTACGGCACCGACACCCACCTGTTCGGACTTGCCCTAGGCGTCGCGCTCGCCTTCCTGTGGTCGCGCCGCTCCGTGCTTGACGGCCCCATCTGGCACCGCTGGCGGGTACCCGCCTCAATGGTGAGCCTGGGGGTGCTCTTTGGCCTCATGGCGACTCTCAGTGAGGATTCCGTCCTCACGTTCCGTGGGGGGCTCTTCCTGGCCTGCCTCGCCACCGCCATTCTTATCGCCGGCCTCATCACCGGGCCGCACCCGTTGACGGGGCTCGCGCAATCCGCGCCGGTGCGGTGGATCGGGGAACGTTCCTACGGCATCTACCTGTGGCATTGGCCGATCATCCTCATCATTGAGGCCCGCACCGCCGCGCTCGCGCCTGATTCGGGTGCCTGGTGGATCCTGCGCGGCGTTGCGCTCGCGCTTATCTTGACGATCGCGGCCACCTCCTACCGCTACCTGGAGACGCCGGTGCGGCGTGACGGGTTCGTCGTCTGTGCCCGCCGCGCACTGCGGGCCGTACGGGGCCCAGATTGGCGGGCGAAGGCCGTCGCGGCGACGGCGGCAGCCTGCGCGGTCGTCACCCCCGTCGCCATCGCGCTCGCCCCGGAAAAATCGGAAACGCAGCTGCAGATTGAGGCGGGTCAGGAACACCTCGACGCCGTCGCCGAGCAGTCGCGCGACAGCGCGGAGACACAATCCCCCGAGGCGGAGGCGACGGTGTCGCCCGAGGCCACCCCGAGCCCGACGGCCAGCAGCGCGGGCACCGACAACGGCGTGCATGACGACGGTGCGGGCGCGGGCGACACGAGGATCGTGTCCGCCACGCTGGACACCTCTGTCCCCGCAGGCGAGGAGATCTCCGCCTTCGGCGATTCGATGCTCGTGACCTCCATCCATGCCCTAGAGGATCGCTTCCCGGGGATCAGCGTGGACGCGAAGTCCAATCGGCAGTGGCCCGAAGGGCTGCAGCATATCCGCTCAGCACTCGATGCCGGTCAGGTCCGGCGGGCGGTCGTGATCGCGCTCGGCACGAACGGTGGCCTGCCCGACCCGGCCCTCCTGAGGGACGCCCTGGACGCGCTCGGCACCGACCGGCTCGTCGTCGTTGTGAATCTGTACGGGAAGTCCACCTGGATCCCCGCGGTGAACGAGGACTTCGCGGCCGTGTGTAGCGAGTACGCGAACTGTGCGGTGGCGCCCTGGCACGAGGAGATTGACGCGCAGCGTTCGCTCCTGCAATCCGACGGCGTGCACCCCGGCATCACGGGAGCGCACCTGTTTGCCGACACGATCAAGGACACGTTCGCCGACCTCGCCGCGCGCACGTCGGCTGCCCGCTAAGCGGCGCCGGCACGGGCGGGCGTGCTCCCGCGGAACGAAGCCTCGCACAGCGCTTAGTGGGCGCGTTAGGCTGGTCTCAGATGTCTCGATGCCGAGACATTCTCGATCCGAACGGAAGGACACTGGAAGCGTGGATCTCTTTGAGTACCAGGCCCGGGATCTCTTCGACAAGCATGGCGTACCGGTGCTTCGGGGCATCGTCGCGACCACGCCCGAGGAGGCTCGTCAAGCCGCTGAAGACCTGGGCGGCGGGACCGTCGTCGTCAAGGCTCAGGTGAAGACGGGCGGGCGCGGCAAGGCGGGCGGCGTGAAACTCGCCCACTCACCCGATGAGGCAGAAGAAGCGGCCCGAGCCATTCTCGGCATGGACATCAAGGGGCACACCGTGCACCGCGTGATGATCGCCGAAGGCGCAAAGATCGCCGAAGAATACTACTTTTCGGTCCTGTTGGACCGCGCTGAACGGCGCTACCTTGCCATGTGCTCCGTCGAGGGCGGCATGGAAATCGAACAGCTCGCGGCAGAGCGGCCCGAAGCTCTCGCAAAGGTGCCCGTCGATCCGATGGTGGGCATCGATGAGGCCACCGCTCACACGATCATGGACGAGGCCGGCTTCAGCGACGAACTGAAGCCCAAGGTCGCCGCGGTCATCGAGAAACTGTGGAATGTCTACCGCGAAGAGGACGCCACGCTCGTGGAGGTCAACCCGTTAGTCTCCACGGAGGACGGCGCGGTCATTGCCCTCGACGGCAAGGTGAGCCTGGACGACAACGCCCGCTTCCGCCACCCCGAGCACGCCGACCTGGAGGACAAGTCGGCCACCGATCCGCTCGAGGTCAAGGCCCAGGAGCTCGGCCTGAACTACGTGAAGCTCGACGGCCAGGTGGGTGTCATCGGTAACGGCGCCGGCCTCGTCATGTCGACACTCGACGTCGTCGCCTACGCAGGCGAGGAGTTCGGCGTGCAGCCCGCGAACTTCCTGGACATCGGCGGCGGTGCGTCCGCGGAGGTCATGGCCAACGGCCTGGACGTCATCCTCGGTGACGAGCAGGTCCGTTCCGTATTCGTGAACGTCTTCGGCGGCATCACCGCCTGTGACGCGGTGGCCGAGGGCATCGTGAAGGCACTCGACATGCTGGGTGAGCAGGCCTCCAAGCCGCTCGTCGTTCGACTCGACGGCAACAACGTGGAGGAGGGCCGGCGGATCCTCTCCGAGGCCAACCATCCGCTGGTGACCATGGCAGACACGATGGACGGCGCTGCGGCCAAGGCCGCCGAGCTGGCCGCGAAGTAGGGAAGGGAAACAATGTCCGTCTTTCTTGACGACAAGTCCACGGTCATCGTCCAGGGCATGACCGGGTCCGAAGGCCAGAAGCACACGCGCCGCATGCTCGGCGCGGGCACCCGCATCGTGGGCGGCGTGAACCCTCGTAAGGCCGGCACCTCCGTCACCTTCGAGGTGGAACCCGCCGGCCCCATGGCCGACCAGGTCGAGGCCGGCGAGGTTGAGATCCCGGTTTACGGCTCCGTCGCGGAGGCGAAGGAGGCGACCGGCGCGAACGTGTCGGTCGTGTTCGTGCCCCCGGCGTTCACCAAGGCCGCCGTCATCGAGGCCGTCGATGCGGGGATGCCGCTCGTCGTGATCATCACCGAGGGCGTGCCCGTCGCCGACACCTCCGAGTTCTTCTCCTACGCCCAGTCCAAGGGGGTGCGCCTCATCGGCCCGAACTGCCCCGGCATCATTTCGCCCGGCAAGTCAAACGTCGGCATCACACCGCCAGACATCACGGGACCGGGCAAGATCGGGCTCGTCTCGAAGTCAGGCACGCTGACCTACCAGATGATGTACGAGCTGCGTGACCAGGGCTTCACCACCTGCATCGGCATTGGGGGAGACCCGGTCATCGGCACGATCCACATCGACGCCCTGAAGGCGTTCCAGGAGGATCCCGATACGGAACTCATCGTGATGATCGGGGAGATCGGTGGCGACGCCGAGGAACGCGCGGCCGCCTACATCAAGGACAACGTCACCAAGCCCGTCGTCGGCTACGTGGCCGGCTTCACCGCCCCCGAGGGCAAAACCATGGGCCACGCCGGCGCCATCGTCTCCGGCTCCTCGGGCACCGCGCAGGCGAAGAAGGAGGCCCTTGAGGCCGTCGGCGTGAAGGTCGGAAAGACCCCGACCGAGACCGCGAACCTCGCCCGCGAAATCCTGCAGTCCCGCTCCTAGCGCTGAGCGAGGCGGCGCGCCGCCTCCGCCATCGCGTCTCCTGACCCGGCCCCACCCGAGGTGGGCGGCTCCAGTCCGCATCCGCCTCGGCGTGGGGCCGTGTCGCTGCCCGGCGCCACGCTAACGCGACCTACACTTACCGTGATGAGCACCTACACGAGCGTCCCGCCGCGCGCCCTGCCGACCGGGTGGCTGCGCGCGAGCCTCGCTGGCGTCGAAGCCGTCGTCCTCACCTGGCTGGCGACCGCCGCGGTCGCGCTGTTCGCCTATGCCGTGACGGCGTCCAATCCCCAGCTCGGTGGCGCCACCTGGACCGATGCCGTGTCCGTCGCGACGCACACCTACTTCCTCGCTTTCTTCCGCCCCGTGGCCACCGGCCTCGGTTCCGTGAGCCTCGCGCCGACCCTGCTGACGGTGCTCGTGGTCGTCCTCGCGGCCGGGGCCGCCCGACGTCTGGAGGCCACGGGAATCCGGCACGTGCTGTTCACCATGGCGGGCGCATTCCTCGCGTCCATGCTGATCGCCATGATCGCGGGGGCGGGCTTGCGCCTCACCGGCGCGGCAGCGCTCAGTGCCATCGCCGCCGGCCTGGGGGCGTCGAGCGCGCTCGGTGCGCCCGCCCGGGCGCTCGATTCGCCGGAATGGCGGGGCTCAATCGTGGGGCGCGTGCGCGCCGCCCTGCAACGCATCCCGGACTGGGCGCGCGCTGCCGTCGCGCAGGCACGGGCCCTCGGCTGGGCGTGGCTCGCGCTCTCCGGTCTCGCCCTGGTGGGGGCGGTGGCGGCGGCATGGCACCGTGTCATGCAGGTGCAGGGGGCCATCACCGAGGGGACGAGCGATGTCCTCGGCCTGTGGCTCGCGCAGATCGGGTACCTCCCGAATACGCTCGTCTGGGCGTTCGGCTACCTCTCCGGGGCGGGCTACACAATCGGTCCCGTGCGTTTTGCGCCCGGCGTCGACGCCACCGGACTCCTGCCCGCCGTCCCGATCCTGGCGGGAGGCCCCCACAGTGCCTGGTCCCCGTGGATCGTGTGCGCCCCCATCGTCGTCAGTGCCGCGCTCGGCGTCTGGCACACGCGCCGCACCCCCGAACCGAGCGTCGTACGCACGCTCGTGAAGGCCACCGTCGTAGGGGGCGTGGCCGTCGCCGGGGCGAGTCTCGCGGCGCTCGTCACCTCGGGCGCGGTCGGGGCCGGCGCGTTCGCCCACACGGGGGTCTCGCCGCTTGCCATGGCAGGAATGACGGCGTTGACCGGCGCGCTGCCCTATGTGCTGGGCGCCGTCGGCGCGCATCGGGACACACTCGCGTTCGCGGGCGCCCAGTCGCGCCGCGCGGCGGGCGAGGTGAAGACCCGCACCGGGGAGTTGAAGACCCGCGCCCACGAGCTCACCACTCGGGCGGGCGAGCAGCGTGCCGCGCACCGAGCTGCGCGCGAGGAGTCGGCCACGACCTGGCCTGAGACCACCGAAACGGAGCCGCACTCGCCACGGGAGTGAGGTCGGCTCCCTGGAGGGCGGCTGGTCGCTAGCTCCTCGGCCCGAACAGCGAGCGGAGCAGCCCGTTGGAGAGCTCCTCAAGGCAGGCGCCCGCACCCTGATCCGTGAGCGCCGAAGACGTGCACGCCAGATAGCTCGAGACGGGGTCCCAAAAGGCGAGCTGCATGAGGACCAAGAAGAGCCACAGCACCTGGTAGGCGGCCATGAGGATCGGCAAGATGAGGGTGAGGCGGCCGAGCTGGAGTCGAGATGCCGCCCGGATCGCGTAGCCGAGGGCACCGACCGAGAGCGCGAAGAGAACGGCGCTGAGCGCCACCATCGCGAAGGAGGCGCGCCCGTCATTGAGACCGATCCCGATAAACGTCAGCAGGGCGGCGACCGTAAGCCATTGGATGAAGGTCCGCAGGTGGGCGTTCTTCTCCTCGGAGGAGAGCTTCGCAGGTTGGGAGGTCGGGGTCGTGTTCATAGTTCTTCCGGGCCGGGGAGCTGACTGCACCATTGTGTCACCATGGGGCGGGACCTGGCCCGCTAGGCTGATGCCGTGAACGAGAGCTCGCCCACCACGCACGTGACCCCGCCGCTCAGCAGCGAGGATCGACCAGCCCGCCTGACGGTCCTCGCTTCCGGGGGAGGGTCCAATCTCGCCGCCCTGCTTGCGGCCTGTGAGGAGCAGACCTACGGGGCACGTGTCGTCGCCGTCGGGACGGACCGCCATGGCACGGGCGCCGCGGACCTTGCCTGCCAGGCCGGCATCCGCCACTTCACCTGTCGCGTGGCAGATTATGCCGACCGGGCCGCATGGGACGAGGCACTCACCGCCGAGGTCGCGCGCGAGGCGCCGGACCTCGTCATCTCGGCGGGCTTCTTGAAGCTCTGCGGCCCCGCATTCTTGCGCGCCTTCGCGGGCCGCTACGTGAACACGCACAACTCACTGCTGCCCGCTTTCCCGGGGATTCGCGGCCCCGCCGACGCGCTCGCCTACGGGGTCAAGCTCGCCGGCGCGACCCTCTTCGTGGTCGATGAGGGGATCGACACGGGCGTCGTCCTCGCGCAGGTCGCGGTCCCGGTGCACTTCGAAGACGACGCCGACACCCTGCTCGAACGCATCAAAGTCGCGGAACGCCGCCAACTCGTGGACACCATCGGGCAGATGTGTCGCGAGGGTTGGACTATCAGGGGCCGACTGGCGAAAATCGGCGCCTGAGCGCTCGCTCGGATTCGCTACGATGGGCGTGGCCGCGACTGGCGGAGGTGGATCACCACCGGGGAGCGGCCAGAGGCCACAGTCCTCGCATCGTGCGCCTGGGTGCGGGACCCTCCCACGACGAAGGACCACCATGTCTCGCCAGCCCATCAGCCGCGCACTCCTGTCGGTCTTCGATAAGACCGGGATTGCCGACCTCGCCCGCACCCTGCACGAGGGCGGTGTTGAGATCCTGTCCACCGGTTCGACCGCGACCGTGATCGCGGACGCCGGCGTGCCCGTCACGCCCGTCGAGGACGTGACGGGCTTTCCCGAATGCCTCGACGGCCGCGTGAAGACCCTGCACCCCGCCGTGCATGCGGGCATCCTCGCCGACCGTGCGAAGTCGGAGCATGCGCGCCAGCTCGACTCTCTCGGCGTCACGCCGATCGACCTCGTGGTCGTGAACCTCTACCCCTTCGCCGAGACGGTCGCGTCGGGGGCGAGCGACGCCGAATGCATCGAGAAGATCGACATCGGTGGCCCCACCATGGTGCGGGCGGCGGCGAAGAACCACTCCGGCGTCGCCGTCCTCGTCGACCCGGCCCGCTACCCCGAGGTGGCCGAGGCGCTGGCCCACGGGGGGTTCACTGCCGAGCAGCGCCGTGAGCTCGCCCTGGAGGCTTTCCGCCACACCGCCAGCTACGACGTCGCCGTCGCCACCTGGCTTGCGACCCGCGGCGAGCAGACTCCCGCACTGCCGAGCTGGATCGGGACCGCTGCCTACAAGAGCACGGACCTGCGCTACGGCGAGAACCCGCACCAGCGTGCCGCGCTGTACGCCACTGGGGGAGGGCTCGCCGAGGCCACTCAGCTCGGCGGCAAGGCCATGAGCTACAACAACTACGTCGACGCCGACGCCGCCTGGCGGGCCGCGTGGGACCAGGGCGAGGCGCCCACCTGTGCGGTCGTGAAGCACACGAACCCGTGCGGGCTCGCCGTCGGCGAGACGATCGCCGAGGCCCACGAGAAGGCCCACGCCTGCGATCCAGTCTCGGCTTTCGGCGGGATCATCGCGGTGAACCGCGAGGTCGATGCCCGCCTCGCGGCGCAGATCCGCCCGATCTTTACCGAGGTGGTCCTCGCACCGAGTTTCAGCTCCGCTGCCCTCGACATCCTCACGGCGAAGAAGAACCTGCGCCTCCTGCAGGTGGCGCCACCGCGGCGCGAGGGCCTCGAGATCCGGCCCATTTCCGGGGGGCTGCTCGCCCAGGAGGTCGACACGATCAGTGCGGCAGGCACCACGCAGGACGGCACCGACTACGGTGACGACGTCACGCGCTGGCGGCTCGTGGCGGGTGAGGCGGCAAACCCCAAGACGGTGGCGGATCTGGCGTTCGCGTGGCGGGCCGTGCGCTCCGTGAAGTCGAATGCCGTGCTGCTCGCCAAGGACCGCGCGACGGTGGGCGTCGGTATGGGCCAGGTGAACCGCGTCGATTCGGCCCGACTTGCGGTCGAACGCGCGAACACGCTCGGTGTGACGGTGCACTCCGATACGCAGAGCGCGGGCGGGGCCGAGGGCACCTCCGGTGCGGATGCGCCCGAGCGGGCGCGCGGCGCTGTGGCCGCCTCGGACGCTTTCTTCCCGTTCGCCGACGGCCTGCAGGTCTTGATTGACGCGGGGGTGAGCGCCGTCGTCGCCCCGGGTGGTTCCGTACGTGACGATGAGGTGATCGCCGCTGCGGAGGCGGCCGGTATCACCCTGTACTTCACCGGGGTCCGTCACTTCTTCCACTAACCGGGGCCATCGCGGGGCCGCGTGCCCCGCGGCCCCGACCCAAGGCTTGAGCCCGTGAGCCTCGGGGGGAGGGGTGGGACCAAGGAAGGAGCGGGTGACGAGCACGCCCGCCATAATTGAGGTGGATCGACGAAAGGACGGCTCGCATGCCTGAGACCGTGGACGATCACCCGTCCTGCCTTCCCCACGACACCCAGATCGGCACGGGTCAACGCATCGGTGTGTTGACCTCCGGGGGAGACGCCCAAGGGATGAACGCGGCGGTCCGCGCGGTCGCGCGCACGGCCCTCGTCCTCGGAGCCACCCCCTACGCCATCCACGAGGGGTGGCAGGGCGCCGTCGATGATTCGATCTCTCGGTTGCACTGGTCCGACGTCTCCTCCATCGTGAACCAGGGCGGAACCGTCATCGGAACGGCCCGCTCGCAGGACTTCCGTACCTATGAGGGACGCCTCACCGCGGCGGAACACCTCCTGCGCCGCGGCATTGATCGCCTCATCGTGATCGGCGGGGACGGCTCCCTCACGGGAACCGACTGCTTCCGCAGCGAGTGGGAGCAACTTGTTAGTGACCTGCTCGATGCGGGTCGGATCGACGCCGAGTGTGCCGCCGCCCACCCGACCCTCTCGGTGGTCGGGCTCGTGGGCTCGATTGATAACGATCTCGTCGGCACCGACATGACAATCGGCGCGGACTCGGCGCTGCATCGCATCGTGGACGCCATCGATGCGCTCTCCTCGACGGCGGCCTCCCACCAGCGCACGTTCGTCGTTGAAGTGATGGGCCGACACTGTGGTTACCTCGCGCTCATGGGGGCCGTCGCCGGCGGCTGCGACTATGTGCTCACCCCCGAGATCCCGCCCGAGGGGGACTGGGAAGAGGAGATGTGTGCGGCGCTCACCCGCGGCCGTAAAGCCGGGCGGCGCGAATCGATCGTGCTCGTCGCCGAGGGCGCGAAGAGCCGCGAGGGCGAGCCCATCACCTCCGAGTCGGTCGCGCGCGTGCTGAAGGAACGACTCGACGTCGATGCGCGGGTCACGATCCTCGGCCACGTGCAGCGCGGGGGCGCGCCGTCCGCTTACGACCGCTGGATGCCGACCCTGCTCGGCTATGCGGCCGTCCAGGAGGTCCTCACGCGGGACCCGCAGGCCCCCGCGACAGTCCTCGGGGTGCGACATAACCGGATCGCCCGCCTCGACCTCGTCGAGGCCGTAGAACAGACCCGCTCGATCGCCGAACTCATCGCCGAGGGCCGATACGACGAGGCGGTCGCCGCACGTGGCCGCTCCTTCACGGAGATGCTGCGCATCAACGCGATGCTCGCCGAGCCACCCGCGTCACACGGGCGGGCAGACTCGCCACCCCGAATCGCGATCCTGCATGCGGGCGGCCTCGCACCGGGGATGAATACGGCGGCCCGCGCGGCCGTCCGGCTCGGTATCGCCCGCGGATACGACATGGTGGGCGTGCGCGGGGGCTTCCCCGGCCTGATCGACGGTCGCCTCGAGTCCCTCGAATGGGCCGACGTGGAGGGATGGGCGTTCATGGGGGGAGCCGAACTCGGGACGCGCCGCACTGAGCCGAGCATCGAGCAGTACTACTCCATCGGGCGCTCTCTTGAGAACCACCAGATCGATGGCCTCCTCATCATTGGCGGCATCAACGCCTACCTGGCCGCCCACGCGCTCGTCGAGGAACGCGAACGCTATCCGGCATTCCGCCTCCCGATCGCGCTTGTGCCCGCCTCGATCGACAACAACCTCCCGGGTTCTGAACTTTCCATCGGGGCGGACACCGCCGTGAACAATGCCGTGTGGGCGCTCGATCGAATTAAGGAGAGCGCCGCGGCGTCGAAGCGCTGCTTCGTTGCCGAGGCGATGGGGCGACGGTGCGGCTATCTGGCGTTCATGTCCGGCCTCGCGGCCGGGGCCGAGCTCATCTACCTGCATGAGGACGGCATGGACCTCTCACGCATCGCTGAGGATACGGAGGTCATGCGGGCAGCGTTCGAAGCGGGCCGCCGCCTCTTCCTCGTGGTGCGTAACGAGGAGGTCTCTGACCTCTACACGATGGACTTCATGGCGCGTGCCTTCGAACAGGAAGGCGCGGGGCTCTACGACGTGCGACAGTCCGCAATCGGCCACCTGCAGCAGGGCGGCAGTCCCTCACCGTTTGACCGGCTGTTGGCGACACGGCTCGTCGCCCACGCGCTCGACGAGCTGTGCGAACAGATCGACACCGGCGGATCAGCCGCGACCTATACGGGGATGGCCGCCAACTCTTTACAGTCCCATCCGATCGAGCGGATGCTCGAACACCTCGACGTGGAGAATCGGCGCCCCCGCCACCAGTGGTGGCACTCCCTCGCCCCGGTGGCGCGCGTCGTTTCCCTGCCGGGGCAGGACTGCGCCGAGGCCATCCCCGTTCTGGAATCTCACCCGGGCGATCACGCCCATAGAACCGACCCCCTGGAGGACACCCCATGAGCATCGACCCGACGAGCACCAACGCCTGGGAACGGCTGGACGTCCTCGCCGACCAGTGCGACATCGACCTGCGTGCCGCCTTTGAGGCGGACCCGCAGCGCGCGACGACGTTCACCTTCGAGGCCGCCGACCTTTATGTGGACCTGTCCAAGAATCTGATCGATGACGAGATCATGGCGGCGCTCCTTGATCTTGCACGCCAGACCGAGGTGGAAAGCTACCGCGATCGCATGGTGGCGGGTGAGCGCATCAACGTGACGGAGGACCGCTCCGTCCTGCACACGGCCCTGCGTCGGCCCCGCACCGACACGCTCACAGTGGACGGGCGTGACGTCGTCGTCGACGTCCACACCGAACTGGAGAAGGTCTACGCTTTTGCGCGCAAGGTGCGCAGTGGCGAATGGACGGGTATCACGGGCCGGCCCATCACGCACGTGGTCAACATCGGGATCGGGGGCTCTGACCTCGGCCCGAAGATGGCCTACGAGGCGTTGAAACCGTACGTGCGCGAGGGCCTGACCTGCCGCTTCGTCTCCAATATCGATCCGACCGACATTGCCGAGGCGACTGCTGACCTCGATCCGGCCACCACCCTGTTTATCGTGGCGTCCAAGACGTTCACGACCCTGGAGACCCTCACGAACGCCCGCCTCGCCCGTGCCTGGCTGCTGGACACCCTGCGCGCCAACGGCGACCTGGGGGCCGACGACGACGGCGCGAGCGCCATCGCGAAGCATTTTGTGGCCGTGTCCACCGCGCTGGACAAGGTAGCCGAGTTCGGCATCGATACGGACAATGCCTTCGGCTTCTGGGACTGGGTGGGGGGCCGCTATTCGGTGGACTCCGCTATCGGGACGGCCCTCGCCGTGGCGATCGGCCCCGAGGGGTTCGCGGACTTTTTGGCCGGCTTCCACGCGATGGATGAGCACTTCTGCACGGCGCCGCCCGAGCGTAACGTCCCGCTGCTCATGGGGATGTTGAACGTGTGGTACGTGAATTTCCTGGGCGCGGAATCGCACGCTGTCCTGCCCTACGCGCAGTACCTGCACCGCTTCCCCGCCTACCTGCAGCAGCTCACGATGGAGTCGAACGGCAAGTCGGTGCGTGCCGACGGCGAGTGCGTCAGCTACGACACGGGGGAGGTTTTTTGGGGTGAACCCGGCACGAACGGGCAGCACGCCTTCTACCAGCTGATCCACCAGGGCACGCGCCTCATCCCGAGCGACTTCATCGCGTTCGCGAATCCGGCCCATCCGTTGAGTGACGGAGACGCCGACGTGCACGAGCTCTTCCTCGCGAACTTCTTCGCCCAGACGAAGGCACTCGCGTTCGGTAAGACCGAGGACGAGGTGCGCGCCGAGGGAACGCCCGAGCAGATCGTGACCGCCCGCGTCTTCGTCGGCAACCGGCCCTCCACCTCGATCATGGCGGGCGAGCTCAGCCCGAAGGTCCTCGGGGAGCTCATCGCCCTATACGAGCACCTGACCTTCGTGCAGGGCGCCGTGTGGGGGATCGATTCCTTCGACCAGTGGGGGGTCGAGCTTGGCAAGCAGCTCGCCAAGGAGCTCGCCCCCGCAGTGGCGGGCGACGCCGAGGCGCTTCAGGCCACGGACGCTTCCACGCGCGGCTTGGTGACCTACTACCGCGCTAAGCGCGCCTAGCAGTGGACGACTCCCAGCTGAACACGCCGGGGCGGGGCCGCAAGACGGGTGAACGCGCCCTGCCACTGACCACCCCCACGGACGCACGGGCCGCGAACGCCCAGCGCCTCGTGCGGCTCGCCGTCGCGGCGGCACTCATCCTCGCGGTGGTGCTCGCCTACGTGAGCGATGCACGCGCCGGGATCGCGCTCATTGCACTCACGTGTCTCGCGTGGGCTCTGGGGCGGGTCCTCGCGCCTGAGGGCATGGTGCCGACGGCGCGCTCGCGGACGACCGACGCGATCGTGCTGGTGACCTTCGCGCTCGTCCTGTTGGCCTTCCTGCCGGCAGCCGGTCCCGGGCTCGACCTGCCGCCACCGCTGCCCTAGGAGGACACTTCGACACAGACCGGCCCCGAACCCGCACGGATTCGGGGCCGGTCACATCAGCGGGGCCTCACGCGGAGCATCCGCGCTGACGGACGTCCTCACGGGGCCCGGCAGCGCGACCGCTCACGCGGGACCTAGTCCTCCTCGCCGGTGAGATCGACGAGCACCTTGCCACTGGCTTCGGAGTCACCTGCGATCTCGAAAGCCTCCTTCGCGCGAGCGAGGGGCACACAGTGCGTGATGACCGGCTCAGCGAGGTCCGGGTGTGCGGCAAGGACCTCGATAGCCTCGTCAATCTCGTCGTCGAAGCGGAACGCTCCGCGCAGCTGTGCCTCCTTCGAGAGCAGCGGCGCCATCGCGATCGGCTGCGGGCCTGCCGGGAACATCCCCACCTGGGCGACGACGCCCGCCTTGCGTAGCGCGGGGGCGATGCCGTTCAGCGCGGCCGGCACACCCGTGCATTCGAGCACCAGGTCGAAATAGTCTTCCGGGAGCTCGTCGGTGGCCACGTTCACGGCCCGGTCGACGCCGAGTGCCGCTGCCCGTGAGAGCGGCCCGGCCAACAGGTCGGTCGCCCACACCTCGGACGCTCCGCGCGCCCGGGCGGCGGCCGCAGCCAACAGCCCGATCGGGCCCGAGCCAGAGACGAGCACCTTCGCATCCTTCGCGCCCTCCGCGATAGTGATGCCGTGCAGCCCGACGGCCAGAGGTTCGGCGAGGGCCGCCGTCTTCAGGTCGAGCCCCTCGGGCAGGGCGCGCACCATGAAGTCGTCGACGAGGAGATACTCGCTCATGGCGCCCTGCGTGTGTGGCCACGTGGAGGCCGAACCGAGGTAGGAGCCTTCCGCCCACAGATGGCGCCCGTAGCGCTTATCTTCCTTACCGAAGCGCGCGGGATGGATCGTGACGGGCGTACCCTCCGCGTAGGTCCCGGAGGGGTCGGCCGCGATCGTGCCCGATAGTTCGTGGCCCGGCACGAAGGGTTCACGCACCACGAAGTCGCCGTTGGCGCCGTCGTTGTAATAGTGCAAATCGGAGCCGCAGATCCCGACGTAGGCCACCCGAACCAGGACTTGGCCCTCCTTCGGGCGTGGTGTTTCGATGTCCTCGACCTGGGCGTCGAGCTTGCCGTGAATGACGAATGCTCGCATGTCTTTCTCCTTTTCCCGCGATCCCTACACGACCGACGTCATGCCGCCGTCGACGAAGATGTTTTGCCCCGAGACGAAACTCGAGGCGGGCGAGGCGAGGTAGATGAGGGTCCCCACCAGTTCCTCGACCTTGCCCCACCGGCGGGCCGGCGTCCGGTTTACGCACCAGGCATTGAACTTCTCGTCCTGCCACAGGTTGGTGTTCATATCGGTCGCGAAATAGCCCGGAGAAATGCAGTTCACCTGGATGTTGAACCGGGCAAGGTCGGCTGCCATGCCGCGCGTCAGCATGGCGACGCCGCCCTTCGATGCCGAGTAGGGCGCGATGGTTTCGCGCGCGAGCATCGACTGGACCGAGCCGATCGAGATGATCTTGCCGCCGCCCTCCTCCGCCATCGCGGGTGCGAGGGCGCGAGAGACGTAAAAGACGGAGTTGAGGTTTGTCGAGATCACGTCGTCGAAGTCGTCCGGATCGAACTCGGTGAAGGGGGCACGGCGCTGCACGCCCGCGTTGTTCACGAGGATTCGCGGAACCCCATAGTCAGCGACGAGGGAGGCGATGCCCTCTGCCACCGCGTCCTTGTCCGTCACATCGAATCGGATCACGCCGGCGACTTCACCCACCTCTTCGATCTCTGCGCGCGCCTCGGCGAGGGCCTCTTCGTTGCGGCCGTGCACAATGACGCGGGCGCCGTGTTCGGCAAGTCCCTTGGCGAGGGCACGTCCGAGGCCCCGCGACGATCCGGTCACGAGCGCCAAAGCACCCTGCACATCAAACAGATTCCCCATGATCTTTCTCCTTTGTGATTCCACGGGCATTACCTCTAGTTTAGGCGCATCTTCTTCTGTGAGATGGGGCACGCTCGGCGGCGGTTCAACGTATTACGCTTGGGCCTTCTGTCGCTGCAGTGCAATCTCACAATTCTCGAGAGGCAGGTCCCATGTCCCGCACCGACGACGCCACGTTCCGGGCGGTCACGAACCGTCGTGTACTGATTGGCTCGCTCGCCGGAAGCGCCATCGAATGGTTCGACTTCTTCCTCTACGCGACGGCCGCCGCCATCATCTTCGATCAGCAGTTCTTCCCGAGCGATGACCCAGCCTTCTCGCTCATCCTGTCCTACCTCACCCTTGCTCTCACCTTCTTTATCCGCCCCTTCGGTGGGATCGTCTTCTCCCACATTGGCGACCGGGTAGGACGCAAGAAGACACTCGTGCTCACTCTCTCCCTCATGGGTGGGGCGACCGTCGCCATCGGGCTGCTGCCCACCTACGCGCAGGTCGGCGTCCTCGCGCCGATCCTCTTGATCATCTGCCGCATCATCCAGGGCCTCGCGATCGGCGGCGAGTGGGGCGGGGCGCTCCTGCTCGCCTACGAATACGCACCGAAGAATCGGCGCGGATTCTTCGGCGCGGTCCCACAAACGGGCGTCACCGTGGGGATGCTGCTCTCCTCGCTCTCGTTCGCCCTGGTGAGCCAGCTGCCCGATCAGCAGTTCCACACCTGGGGCTGGCGAGTGCCGTTCGTCGCCTCGATCGTGCTCGTCTTCCTCGGCCTGTGGATCCGTCAGGGCCTGGCGGAAACGCCGGCCTTCCAGAAGGCCAAGGACGCGGGCGCCGTTGCGCGGATGCCGCTTGCCGACACCCTGCGCGATCACTGGCGCTCCGTCGTCGTCGCCATCGGGATCAAGTTCGTGGAAACGGGGCCGTTTTACATCTTCGCGGTCTTCGTGGTGTCCTACGCGACCGGCATATTGGACTACGAGCAGCCGACTGTGTTGAACGCCGTGAGCGTCGCTGCCTTCGCCTCGACGATCATGATCCTCGTCATGGGGCGGCTCGCTGACGCACTCGGACGCAAACCCGTGTTTGTCGCGGGCGCGATCGCGACCGCAGTGTATGCGGCCCCCTTCTTCCTTCTCCTCGACCGGGGCACGACCGCAGCCGTCTATCTCGCCGTCATCGTGGGCCTGGCCGTCATCTGGCCTCCCGTGACCGCAACCCTCGGCACGCTCATGTCCGAGACCTTCTCCACTCGGGTGCGCTACACGGGTGTGACGCTCGGCTATCAGATCGGTGCGGCTCTCGCGGGCGGGACGGCGCCGCTTGTCGCGCAGTGGCTCATCTCCTCCTTCGAGCACACGTGGGCGCCGATCGCCTGGTACATTGTGCTGCTCGCCGCGGTTGGTCTCTTTGCCGCCGTCACGATGCGCTTCGCCGTCGCCCGCGAGACCGCCACCTTGAAGGCGGAGGGACGTTACCTCGAAGATGAATAGACGCCGCACCACCGCGCAACCCCGGATCAACTTAGAAGGAGACCCTGTGACCGGCCAGCTTCCCTACCTCAGCAGCGAGGATATTGCGGCTCGCGTTGGACCCCGCGAGGCTCGTGAACTCCTCGCCCAGGCGCTCGTCGAATTCGACCCCGCCACCGACCCCGCGCGGAGCAATGTAGCGGCCGGTGCGGGCCACCTGCTGCTCATGCCCTCCACAATTGGGGAGGCAAGCGGGGTGAAGATCGCGTGCGTGGCTCCCGACAACCCCGACCGGGGGCTACCGCGGATCCAGGCGCTCTACTGCCTCCTCGATTCGGCGACGCTCACGCCGCGCGCCATCATCGACGGGTCCGCCCTCACCTCGCTGCGCACCCCCGCGATGTCGGCGGTCGCGGCCGATTCGCTCGCGGATCAGGACGCCGAGGTCATGCTCGTCGTCGGGTCCGGTCCGCAGGCCGTAAGCCACGTGCGCGCGATGGCCGAGATTCGCGACCTGACACGGATCGTCATGACGGCCCGCGACACCGCGCGTCTCAACTCTGCCGTCGAGGGGCTCGTGAGGGAGGGCTACCCCGTTGAGGCGGGCCGGGCCAGCGATGCGAGCGAGGCCGACATCATCGTGTGTGCCACCTCGGGTCGCGAACCCGTGATTGCCGACGACGACGTCGCTGCCGGGGCGTGCGTGGTCGCTATGGGCAGCCACGAACCGGACTGCCGGGAGCTGCCGAGCGCTCTCATGGGGCGCAGCCTCGTGGTCGTCGAGGACCACGAGACGGCGCTGCGGGAAGCCGGCGACGTGATCCAGGCAATCGCCGACGGGTCCCTCTCGCACGAGAGCCTCGCAACCGTGCGCGATGTCGTGCTCGGTCGGGTGACGCGACGCAGCGATGCCCCCAATGTGTTTAAGGGTGTGGGTATGAGCTGGCAGGACCTCGCCGTCGCTGCGGGAGCGGCACGGGCCGTCGGCCTTGACTTCGGCGCATAGACGGGAGGAGGACCCGCCTGTGTTAGCGGGCGGACCGATGCCCTGGCACGGCGCGACGCGGGGCGCAATACTGGGGGAGTACGAATCCCCAAGTGCCACCAGGCAAAGGAGCTCACCGCCATGACCACTCCGGTCAACGTCACCGTCACTGGGGCCGCCGGCCAAATCGGCTACGCCCTACTTTTCCGCATTGCCTCCGGCCACTTGCTCGGCCCGGACGTGCCGGTCAAGTTGCGTCTGCTCGAGATCCCTCAGGGAGTGAAGGCCGCTGAGGGCACCGCGATGGAGCTCGACGACTGCGCCTTCCCGCTCCTCAAGGGCATTGACATCTTCGACAACCCGGAAGAGGGCTTCGACGGTGCGAATGTCGGCCTGCTCGTGGGGGCGCGTCCCCGTACGAAGGGCATGGAGCGCTCCGACCTGCTCGCCGCCAACGGCGGCATCTTCGGCCCGCAGGGGAGGGCCATCAACGACCGTGCGGCCGACGACATCCGCGTCCTCGTGGTCGGCAACCCCGCTAACACGAACGCCTACATTGCCGCCGCTTCGGCGCCGGACGTGCCGGCTGAGCGGTTCACCGCGATGATGCGCCTGGATCACAACCGCGCCATCTCCCAGCTCGCCACGAAGCTCGACGCCGACGTGACCGAGATCAAGAAGATGGTCGTGTGGGGTAACCACTCCGCAGACCAGTACCCGGACGTCTCCTACGCCACCGTCGCCGGTAAGCCCGCCCGCGACCTGGTCGAGAGCGCTTGGCTGGATGACTTCTTCGTCCCGACCGTCGCGAAGCGAGGCGCCGCGATCATCGAGGCCCGCGGGGCTTCCTCGGCCGCGTCCGCTGCGAACGCGGCGCTCGACCACGTCTTCGACTGGGTCAACGGCACCCCGGAGGGTGAGTGGGTGACGGCCGGTGTCCCGTCGGACGGCTCCTACGGCGTGCCTGAGGGGCTCGTCTTCGGGTTCCCGTGCACGGCGTCGAATGGCGAATGGTCGATCGTGAAGGATCTTGAGATCTCCGACGCGACCAGGGCCGGAATCAAGCGCAACATTGACGCCCTGCAGGAGGAGGCAGACGAGATCCGCTCGCTCGGCATCCTCTAAGCACCACTCCTGCAGCCGCCCGGACCCCCGCAACGGGGGTGCCGGGCGGCTGTCCTGTCTCAGGGGTTTAGATGCCGGAGCGTGGGCCGTCGCGGCCTTCGACGCCGCCGACAAGACCTACGGCGAGGATTACATCGCCTTCCCGGTGCCCGGCACCGATGGCCTGTTCGACTTCCTCGCGGACTCGTTCACCCTGCCGGTTGGCGCGGAGAACGTGGAGGGCGCCAAGGCCTGGCTCGAGACCATCTCGAGCAAGGAAGGCCAGATCGCCTTCAACAAGGTCAAGGGTTCCATCCCGGCCCGCTCCGACCTCACCGATGACGAGATCAGCGAGTTCGGCGAGTACCAGCAGGACGCCATGAAGGCGTTCGCCTCCGACACGATCGTCTCCTCCATCGCGCACGGTGCGGCCGCCCCGGTGGCCGTGTCGAACGAGATGAATGACGCCGTGGCGAAGTTCGCGCAGGGCGCCTCTGATGTGGCGGGCCTGCAGGACGAGCTCACCCGGGCCGCCGAGCCCATGAGCAAGTAGTCAGCGCCGCGCTACCCGCAGCACCGACACCCTAGGGTGGCGACCGATCTCGATGTCGGTCGCCACCCTCCCCTGGGAGGAACTTCGTGGCTCGACAAACCAAACGCCGGAATACTTGGCTGTCCAAATACGGACCGCCACTGCTCTTAATTGCGCCCTCGGTGATCCTCGTGGGGATCTTCGTTTACGGGCTCATTGTTGCGAACACCGTGACGTCCATGCGCGATGCCCACACGGTCGCCCAATACAACGGGGTGCGCGAAACCTCGTTCGTGTGGTTCGCTAACTACACCGAACTCTTTGGCGACGCCGACTTCCAGCATTCGCTCACGAACCTTTTGCTCTTCACGGTGGCGTTCCTCGCGGGAACCCTCGTGATCGGCTTTATCTGGGCGTGGTTGCTCGAACGGCCCATCAAGGGGGAGGGGTTCTTCCGTTCCGTGTTCCTCTTCCCGATGGCGGTCTCGTTCATCGCCTCCGGCGTCGTGTGGAAGTGGCTGTTGAATTCCGGACAGGGGGAGCAGGCCAAGGGCATGAACCGCCTCTTCCAGATGGTTGGCCTCGACTTCCTGCAAAACTCCTGGACGGGCAACATCACCTTCGGCATTCTTGCCGTCGCGATCCCCGCCATCTGGCAGCTCTCCGGTTACGTGATGGCGATCTTCGTCGCGGGCTTCCGGGGTATTTCGGAGGATTTACGCGAAGCGGGACGAGTCGACGGCGCGAGCCAGTGGCAGCTCTACCGGCACATCATCTTCCCGCAGCTGTCGGCGGTGGCACTGTCGGCCGTGATCATCATCGGCCACATGGCAATGAAATCTTTCGACCTCATCATCGCCGTCACCGACTAGCGCACCTACTCCACAAAGGTCCCCGCCATCGACATGTACAACTTCATGACGTCGGGAGACTACTCAAATGCGGCCGCCGTCGGCACGATCCTCCTCGTGATTGTCGCCATCCTGGTGGTGCCCTACCTCATCCACGACGCGAAGCAGAGGCGATGACATGACGACCGCCACCACTCCGGCCGCGCCCTCGCGTCCGGTCGCTCAAAACCGCGCCGGCGCCTCCGCCGCGCCGACCCGCATCTCTGTGGCGATCCGCTATCTTCTGCTGATCGTCTCCCTGGCCGCGGTCCTGATCCCGGTCTACGTCCTCATCATCACCTCGTTCAAGGGCCCAGCCGATGCCGACCCCTCCCGCACCTGGTACCTGCCGCAGGTGTGGGATGCGACGAACTGGGGCCGCGCGTGGGACGCGCTCGCCGCCCCCATCGGCCGCACGTTCGCACTCGTCATCCCCTCCTCGATCCTGTCCGCGATCCTCGGATCGATGAACGGGTTCGTGCTCTCGCGCTGGCGTTTCCCGGGCGCGAATACCGTCTTCACGCTGATCCTGTTTGGAGTGTTCATTCCCTACCAGGCCGTGATGATTCCGCTGCTGAAGATCGTGTTGTCGATAGGGCTGCCCCAGGGCATTCCGACGTTGATCCTTGCCCACGTCGTCTATGGCATCCCGGTCACGACGCTGATCTTCAGGAACTACTACGAATCGGTCCCCCAAGAGCTCATCGAGGCCTCTCGGGTCGATGGGGCGGGCATGCTACGGACCTACTTCTCCGTCGTGTTGCCGATCTCGATCCCGAGTTTCGTGGTCGTGCTCATCTGGCAGTTCACGGCCGCATGGAACGACTTCCTGTTCGCTCTGTTCTTGACCAATACGGAGACCGGACCGGTCACGCTCTCGCTCAATAACCTGGCGAATGCGTCGATCATGGCGGACTATGGGGGCTCGATGGCCGGCGCACTGCTGGCGTCCGCTCCGACCCTCATCGTCTACATCCTGCTCGGCAAGTACTTCGTTGGCGGGCTCATGTCGGGTTCGGTGAAGGGCTAGCCCCAAACGTCGTCGATTTCCGCCACATGCCCCGAGCCTCACCTCCCGTAGGCTCGGGGCATTGGCAACGCTCACGCAGCCCCGCAAAGGAGAGACCATGGCCGACCTCGCGATCGACGTCATCGGAGTGGAGCAAGCAGGCGAACTGATGACCGTGCGGCGGGCCGCCTTCGTCACCGAAGCACAGGTTTACGGCGATCCGCACCTGCCCGTCCTTACCGAGACTCTCGAGGAGATCCGCCAGGACATTGCTCGCGAGGACGTCGTCACGCTCGGCGCTTGGATCGCCGGGCGGCTGGTCGGTTCCATCCGCGTGGCCATCGAGGGTACGCGAGCGAAACTCGGTCGACTCGCTGTGACCCCCGACTTGCAGAAACAGGGGATTGGCACAGCCCTGCTCCTGAAGGTTCTCGAGTATCTGCCCGAGGATATCGTCGAGGTGTGGGTCTTCACCGCCCAGGACAAGCGGGCGAGCCTCGACATTCCTGGGCTGCCCGGCCACGACGAGGACTTCGATTCCTACGCCGGGGGGCTCACCTACTCTTACCTGCAGCGTCTGCTCGGTGGGCACGACTCCGAGATTGTCGACGCATTTGGTGCGCCCGAGGGCAGCGCTGACCGCGATGAGCTGCGCTAGAGTGTGCTTCGTCAACGCACCGCAACGGCGGCCCTGTTCAGCGTGAAGGAGCTTACATGAGCGCTACCGACCCTGCGAATATTCCCCTTTCCGAACTCGACCCGGAGATCGCGCAGGTCCTCGACGGTGAGCTTGATCGTCAACGCCACACCTTGGAGATGATCGCCTCCGAGAACTTTGTTCCCCGTGCGGTCTTGCAGGCGCAGGGATCGGTCCTGACGAACAAGTATGCAGAAGGCTACCCGGGCCGGCGCTACTACGGCGGGTGCGAACAGGTCGACATCGCGGAGTCGCTCGCGATCAATCGCGCCAAGGAACTGTTTGGGGCCGACTACGCGAACGTCCAGCCGCACTCGGGTGCCTCCGCCAACGCCGCCGTGCTGCATGCGCTGGCCCGGCCGGGGGATACCGTGCTTGGCCTCGAGTTGGCCCACGGCGGCCACCTCACACACGGGATGAAGATCAACTTCTCCGGGCGCCTTTATAACGCAGAAGCCTACGGTGTTGATCCCCAAACCTACCGTGTCGATATGGATGCGGTGCGTGAGGCAGCCCGTCACCATCGCCCGACCGTCCTAATTGCGGGCTGGTCAGCCTACCCGCGCCAGCTCGATTTCGCGGCCTTCCGCGAGATTGCCGATGAGGTGGGCGCAAAACTGTGGGTCGACATGGCACACTTCGCGGGCCTCATCGCGGCCGGCCTCCATCCGAACCCCGTGCCGCATGCGCACGTCGTCTCGTCGACCGTTCATAAGACCCTCGGTGGACCCCGCTCCGGATTCATTCTGTCTTCGGACGGGGACACGTTCGGAAAGAAACTTAACTCGGCGGTCTTCCCGGGCCAGCAGGGTGGTCCCCTCATGCACGTGATTGCGGCGAAGGCGGTCGCGTTCAAGGTGGCGGCCACGGAGGCGTTCCGGGAACGCCAGCAGCGCACGATCGAGGGAGCCCAGATCCTCGCCGAACGTCTCCAGGCTCCCGATCTTGCCGAATCCGGGGTCTCCGTCCTCACGGGAGGCACCGACGTGCATCTCGTTCTCGTGGACCTGCGAGAGTCCGAACTGAACGGGCAGCAGGCCGAGGATCTCCTGCACGCGGCCGGCATCACCGTGAACCGCAACGCCGTCCCCTTTGACCCGAGGCCTCCGATGGTGACCTCCGGCCTGCGGATCGGTACTCCCGCACTCGCCACTCGTGGGTTCGGTACGGAAGAGTTCACGGAGGTCGCCGACATCATCGCGACGGCCCTGAGGGACGGCACGGGTGCCGACGTGGACGCGTTGAAGGCCCGCGTCGCCGCTCTCACGGAGGCGTACCCGCTCTACGAAGGACTGCAGCAGTGAGGGCCCCCTGGAATGGGGCTGCCAAGGTGCTCGATGGCGCCCGGACGGCAGCCGAGATCAAGGAGGACCTGAAAACACGCGTGGCCAAGCTCCGCGCTGCCGGCATCGAACCGGGGCTCGGCACTGTGCTCGTTGGTGAGGATCCCGGTTCCGTCGCCTACGTCGGAGGCAAGCACCGGGACTGCGCTGAAGTGGGTATCGCCTCGATCCGTGAGGACCTGCCCGCGGACGCCTCAGAAGACGAGATCCGGGCCGCCATCCAGCGGCTGAACGAGGACCCGGCCTGCACGGGCTACATCGTGCAGCTGCCCCTGCCGAAAGGCATCGACACGAATGCCGTCCTCGAGCTCATCGACCCGGATAAGGACGCCGACGGCCTGCACCCCATGAACCTCGGGCGCCTTGTACTGCGGGTGGGCGAGCCCATCGATACACCGCTGCCCTGCACACCGCGCGCGGTCGTCGAACTCATCGAACGCCACGGCATCGACCTGAATGGCGCCGACGTCGTCGTCGTGGGCCGCGGCACCACGGTCGGGCGGTCCATCGGGCTCATCATGGGACGTAAGGACGTGAACGCCACCGTGACGTCCTGCCACACGGGTACGAAAGACCTCGCCGAGAAGGTGCGTGCGGCCGACGTGGTCGTCGCGGCCTCGGGGGTCGCGGGAATCATCACGCCCGACATGGTGAAACCGGGCGCCGTCGTGCTCGATGTGGGGGTCTCGCGGGTCGTCGACGAGGAGACCGGCAAGGCACGGCTGCACGGCGACGTCGGCGACGGCGTCGACGAGGTCGCGTCCTGGCTCAGCCCCAATCCGAAGGGGGTGGGACCGATGACGCGGGCCCTACTCCTCGTGAATGTCGTGGAAGCCGCCGAGCGGGCGGCCCGTGGAGGCGACCGCTAGCACTGCTCAGACTCCCGTCGCGCCCGGTGTCCACCTCTCCGCTCCCTGGGAGGGAACGGATGGTGATGGTCCTGGAGAAACGGATGGCGATGTTCCTAGGGGTGCGGATGGTGATCGCCTTGGGGAACGCATGGTGATGTTCCTCCGGGCACGGGTGGAGGACGCGGCGCGCCGCACGACACCCGGCGTGGCACGATGGTGACATGCTCACTGTTGCGACCGTCAACGTCAATGGAATCCGCGCCGCGGCCAAACGCGGCATCGCCGAATGGGTGGATGAGGTCCGCCCCGACATCCTGGCCCTCCAGGAGGTGCGCGCCACCGAGCCCCAAATGGAGAAAGCCTTCACCGCTCCAGGGACGACGCACCTGCACCCGTCGCGGCTTGCCGGCCGCTCGGGGGTTGCCGTCATATCGCGCCTCCCTCATACGGCGGTGCGCACAGGCCTGAGTGCGCAGGAGCCCGACGTTGATACGGGCCGTTGGCTCGAGGTTGACCTCGAGGTTCCCGGGCTCGATGTTCCGCTGACGGTGGTGTCCGCCTACCTGCATTCGGGCACGGTTGGTACCGAGAAGATGGACTTCAAGTACGCCCATCTTGCTCGCGTCAGTGAACGGCTCGCCACTCTTCGCGACGATGTGCGCTCCGGCCGGCGCGAGATCCTCGTCATGGGTGATTTCAACATCGTGCATACCGAACGAGACATCAAGAACTGGAAGCCGAACTACAACAAGACGGCGGGTGTGCTGCAAGACGAGATCGACTACCTCGATCGCTGGTTCGGTGAACTCGGTTTCGTGGACGTTCACCGGGCACTCGCGGGCGAGGTGCAGGGCCCCTACACGTGGTGGTCCTGGCGCGGCAAGGCCTTCGATAACGACGCGGGGTGGCGCATCGACTATCAGATGGCGAGCCCACGCCTCGCCGATGCCGCTCGCACCGCCGAGGTGGGGCGCGCGCCGTCGTACGCGGAGCGCTTTTCCGATCACGCGCCGCTCGTGATCGGCTACGAACTCTAGACCGCCCCGCCACGGGCGCGCTTAGGCCTCCGGTGGTCCGTGATCCTTCCGTGCGGTGCCTGCCGGCTCGTCACCCGTCGTAGAGGGCGGGGCCGGCCCGCCCGGGGCGGGCCGGTGACGGTGCGCCTCTGGCGGATCGGTCTGCGATGCGCGCGATGGTTGGGTGAAGCGATACCGATCGTGGGGGATCGGTCTGCGCAGTGGATCGACTCGGTAGGGCGGGATGACCGAGGGCATGCCGTTTTCCATGATGACGACGTAGTGGTCACGGTCACCCGGATCGTGCTGTACCGTCGCGTGATGATGGGGGCAGAGCAGGCAGAGGTTATCGAGACTGGTTTCGCCACAGTGCTCCCACGGCTCGACGTGATGGGCTTCGCATTCCTGAGGAAGGGCCTCGCAGCCCGGGAAGATACAGCCGCCGTCACGCACGATGAGCGCTTTGCGCAGTGCTGGCGGGACCCGCCGCGAGGCGCGGCCGACGTCGAGGGGAAGCCCCTCGCCCGACAGGACCATCGGCAGTATGTCGCAGTCGCACAGCAGACGCCGCATCTGCGGGATGGTGAGTGCAAATCCGTCGCTCGTGCTCCGGTGGCGCGCCTGCGTGCTCGTCCCGAACAGGTCTGGGAACGAGAACGGGGGAGCAGCCCGAGCCCCGCGTGGTCCGAAGGGTGCGGCGCCCGCGGCGCAGGCTGGGCCATGCCATAGGGGATTGGTGGCCGTGGATCCGGGGGTGCGCAGGATCCGGGTGCCGACGCCGCCCCTACCAAGAATCTGGCCGCATTCTGCCACCAGCGTCTCGTAGTCGAGCAGGATGATTGCTGTGGGACGATCCCCGCCGAGGCGCGGCGCTGTGCCGCGCTGCTGTTCGTTGGACAGGGACTGCACGAAGGCGTCGGCGAGGCGGGCACCGCGGCTGCTCGGCAGAGGGTCGGTGCGTCGGATCCGTTCGGCGTATGCCTCCAGGACCGGCCGCACGCGCAGCCACTGCGAGGTCTGCAGCGATATCGCGATCCTCGTGCGCGCCCCGCTCACCACGGCCTTGAGGTAGCGCCCCGCGTGGGCACGCAGGTCTTTCGCAGCCTGGCGCTCCTGCTCATCTTGCAGCGTGGCGCCATCGACGACCTCCACGAGCCGCTCCGCCACCCGCTTCAGCGCCGCCGGATCCAGGTGGGCGTGTGCCAACAGAAACTCGCGGGCCTGCGTTCGGACGCGGTCCGGGACCAGCGGACCGAGGGATCCCAGGGTGCGGATCACCGTCGCGGTATTGGGCTCGGACAGGCGAGCGTGTGCGATTGCTTCAACGACTCTCGGCTCCTTGACGGTCTCGCAGGCCGCCAGCACGCGGGCCCTGGCGGCGCGCAGCGTCTGGTTGCGTTCGGCTCGCACCCACGTCGCGGTCGCGACGCCAGCATGCTCCGTGGTGACCCGACGGCTGTCGAGTTCGGCGAGGGTGACACTCTCCCAGGCGCGCAGTGTTTCGGTGAGTGCGTGGCGACGGCGCTCGAACTCCATGAGGTCGGGCCCGCTCAACTCTGTGAGGGCAGCCGGGCTGAGCGCACCGGCGAGTCGAGTCATCTGCTCGATCGCCTCTCGGGGATCCACGGCCACGGTCATGGGGCGAATCTAGGCGGGAGGCGAGACCCGTCGGAGAGGCTGCGGCCCCGCTGGGGATAGCGCGTCGCTGTCAGCCTCCTGTGGATGAGGAGAATACGAGGACGTGGCGTAGGGGAAGCGTGGCCTTAGCGCAGGTCCTCTCGGCCCACATCCTTGAGTCGGGGCGGTACTTCGCCCACCCGCTGGGCCTGATCCAGCGTGGTGAGCAGAACGGCGTCGTCGGTCAGGAGGACGACGGCGTCGCGTATACCGAGCGTCACCACGTAGGGCAGGGGTTTGTCCTGTGCGGTGCGCCGGTCGATCACTGTGGCCCCGGGAGACTCGATCGTGAGGCTCGCGGCGTCGTCGACGGGCGCGCTCAGGTAGGGGCGCAACGCCGCCACGTCTCCGAGGTCATCCCAGCCGAGCGTGGGGGCCGCAGGCACGACGGCGACGCCCCCCTCGGCCGCTACCGGCTCCGCGATGGCATGGTCAATCGCGATCGATTCGAGGCCCTCCCACTGGCTTGCGAGGACGGCGTCGCGCTCCTCGGTGTCATAAGCAGCGGCGATGCGTACGATCCCCGCGTGAAGCTCAGGGTGCAGCCGTTTGAGGTGGTCGAGCAAGACATCGGCGCGCGCAACGAACATGCCGGCGTTCCAAAAGTAGCCGCCGGTCTCGAGGTAGCCGCGTGCCACGTCGGCGCCCGGCTTCTCCTTGAACTCGAGGACGGCGCGCGCAGCGCCATCGTGGGGGGAGGTGGTCTCGTCACATGGCACAGCGTGCGCGCCCGCGCGGATATAGCCAAAGCCCGTCGCGGCGTGGGTGGGAGTGATGCCGATCGTCACAACGTAACCCCGCTCAGCCGCAGCGTGCGCCTCATCGAGGGCCGCGCCGAAGGCGGACTCGTCGGCGATCACGTGATCGGCCGCGAAGGATCCGACGACGACGTCGTGGCCGTAGCGTTCGCGCGCGAGAGCGGCCCCGAGCGCGATCGCTGGCATGGAGTTACGTCCCGACGGTTCGATGAGGACGTCGCGGGCACTCAGTCCGGTTTGCGCGATGACCTCCTCGGCGTGGGGTGCCCCCGTGACGATGAGGATCGCGTCCGAGCGGGGCGCGAGCCGGTCGACGGTCTGCTGGATGAGGGTGCGCCCGGTACCGGCGAGGTCGAGAAGGAACTTCGGGTGGTCGCGACGCGACAGCGGCCACAGGCGAGTGCCCGCACCGCCTGCGGGGACGAGTGCAACGAAGGTCATGGACGCTATCGTGCCATCTCAGGGATGCACGAGCGCGGGATCGTCCGGCGTGACGCCATACAGGTGCGGTGCGGCGAACCCGCGTGCCGCGAAGGCCTCCCTCACCGACCGTGCAAAGCCCTCCGCCTGGGAACGCTCCACTAGGGCAATTGCGCTGCCACCAAAGCCGCCACCCGTCATGCGGGCGCCGAGTGCCCCCATGGCGTGAGCCACGTCGACGACGGCGTCCAGTTCGGGACACGTCACCTCGTAGTCGTCGCGCAGTGAGGCGTGGCTCGCGTACATGAGTTGGCCGAGTGTCTCTCGTCCCTCGGCGTCGGTGAGGCCGCCCTGACGGAGGGTGTCGATGAACTTTCGGGTGCGCTCGATCTCGGTCACCACGTGGCGCATGCGGGCCAGCAGACGTTCGGTGTCCTCGCTCGCGGTAGCGCCTTGCAGGGCATTCTCGGCGCTCGAGAGGTCACGGACGTCGGCAAGAAGATCCACCCCGAGGAGGTCGGCCGCGCGCTCGCAGTCGGCCCGTCTCGCCGCGTACTGCCCGTCGACGAGCGCGTGCGGCGCCCGCGTGTCGACGACGATCAGGGTGAGGCCGGCCGCCGCAAGATCGAAGGGCACCCGCTCGATCTCACCCGTCCGGCAGTCCAGCGCGAGGGCATGCCCCGCCGAGGCGCGCAGGCTTGCGGCCTGATCCATGCCGCCGGTGGGGGCCCCGGCGATCTCGTTCTCGGCGCGCACGCACACCTCAGCAAGGCGGGCCCGGGCCGCATCGTCAAGGGTGGCCAGGTCGTCGTCGGGGGTCGCGCTCACGGCACTGAGGGCGACGGCGGCGACGCACTCGAGCGCGGCCGAGGAGGACAAACCCGCCCCGAAGGGCACGCAGGAGTCGATCGCGAGATCGAATCCGGGGCAGCGCTCGAACACGCCGTCCTGCTCGCCGGCCCACGGTACCCCGACGACGTAGGCGGCCCACCCGGCCACGGCGTTGGCCCCATCGGCGGGGCCCACCTCATCGAGGTTTACTTCGCTCGGCTCCTCGGCCTGCGCGGAGACGAGCCGCACGGTGCGGTCGGGCCGGGGCCGCAGCCAGGCGTAGGTGCGGTGGGGTAACGCGATGGGGAGGGCGAGCCCGCCGTTGTAGTCGGTGTGTTCACCGATGATGTTGACTCGCCCGGGGGCCGAGGCGAGGACAGCAGAATCGTCGTCTCCGACCTGCTGCCCGTAGGTCCGGGTCGCGAGGGCGCGCACCCGCGCGGTGCCCTCGGCGAGGTCCCAGGCGGGGGCGGTCTGCCAGGTGTGAGGGGCGCTCATGCCGCGGTCTTTCCGAGTTCCCGGTCTGCCAGGGGCAGGGCCGCGCGGAGCCGATCGGCGATGGCCTCGGGCGTCGTGTCGGAAATCCAGGCGGCCATGCCGGATTCGGAGCCGGCCAGGTATTTCAGTTTGCCGGGCGAGCGGAGGATGGAGAAGTAGTCCAGGTGCAGGCGCAGGTCCTCGCGGCCCTCGCCGACGGGTGCCTGGTTCCACGAGGCGATATAGGGCAGGTTCACGCGACCGACCTCCTCATGGAACGCATAGTTCCCGGCGGCCAGTAGGCGCAGGTAGAGGGGGGCCAGCTCGTCGCGTTCGGCCTTGGTGAGGCTCGCGATGTCGGCGACGTTGCGGCGCGGCACAAGGTGGGCCTGGATGGGCCACTTCGCGGCGACCGGGACGTGTGCCACCCAGTGCTCGCCCTCGAAGAGGATGCGGGTGGTGGCACGCAGCTCCGCGGCCAGGATGTCGCCGTGCAGTTGGCGGCCCGTCTCGGCGCGGTAGGCGCTCGCCCGCCGCGCGAGCATCTGCGTGCGCGTGGGCAGGTAGGGGTAGGCGTAGATCTGGCCGTGCGGGTGGTGCAGGGTCACGCCGATTTCTTCACCGTGGTTTTCAAAACAGAACACCTGCCGGATCCCGTCCAGGCGGGAGAGCTCGGCGGTGCGATCTGCCCAGGCTTCGATGACGGTGCGCATCCGCATCGGACCCAGATCCACGAGGGAGTCCTCCAGGCGCGGCCCGAAACAGATCACCTCGCAACGCCCCGCCGCGGGGGCGACCTCGAAGAGTTCCTCGCCATCAACGTGCCCGGGCGTGGCGTCCACGCCGGGGACGGCGAGCAGGGACGGGAACCGGTTTTCGAAGACGACGACGTCGTAGTCGGTGTCGGGAATCTCGCCGTCCTGGTAGCTCGAGCCCGGGCGGGCGGGTGCGAGCGGGTTCGCGTCCGCGGGCGGCAAGAACGTGCGGTTCATGCGGTGCGTCGCCATGGGGACCCATTCGCCGGTGAGGGGATCGCGGCGCATCTGCGGGCCGTTGTCCATGCCCTCAAACCGGTCGGGGAGGGGACGCGGATCGTCCAGTCGCCGGGTCGTGGTGCCCGTCACGTAGGGCTGTGAGTCATCGAAATAGAACAGCTCGCGGCCGTCCGCGAGCCGCGTGGCGGTCTTACGAACCGTCATGAGCGACCTCCAGGGTGACACCGTAGTTAGACAATGATTCGCACGTCTGCGCGTCGGGTTCCTCGTCCGTGACGATGACGCCGATGCGGGAGGGGTGGCAGAAGCTCCGCAGCCCCGCCACCGCCCACTTCGTGTGGTCCAAAACGGCGACGACGGAGCGTGAGGCCTCGATCATCGCCACGTTCGTGGAGGCTTCCGCCATGTTCGGGGTCATGAGGCCGACCTGCGGGTCATAGCCGTGGGCGCCCGCGAACACCCACTCGAGGCGCAGGCGCTCGAAGGTCTCCACGGCCAGCAGCCCGACCAGCGCGTCCGACGGTGTGCGCTCCCCTCCCGAGAGCATCACCGTGGCCCCGGTCTTCCCCTCGGCACGCAGACGTTGAGTGGCGTCGTACAGGACTTGGGCAGCGGGTAGGGAATTCGTGACGAGCGTGAGAGTAGAAAAATGCGGCAGCCGCGTGAGGGCCTTCGCGACGGCGAGCGTCGTCGTTCCCGCCGTCAAGGCCACCGACTCACCGGGCCGGACTCGCGGCACGGCCTGCGCAGCAATACGAGCCTTCTCCGCGATGAGCTGGATGGATTTGGATTCGAAGCTCGGCTCCAGGGCGGCCGGTTCGAGGGCGACGGCGCCCCCGTGCACGCGGTCCACCAGCCCGCGATCCACGAGTTCGGAAATGTCGCGGCGAGCCGTCATTTCGGAGATGCCGAGTGTCCCCACGATGTCTGAGATCCGCACCGCGCCGTGCTGATCGACCCACTGCAGGATTTTCTCTTGGCGCTGGCGCGCCAGCAGTGGGGGGCCGTCGTTCTGTGAAGTCGCCATACCCTTATTGTGCCAAAGCAAACAGAAGCGAACAAGACCGAACAGGGAGGGGTGAGTGCTCGGACCGTCGTCCCGCGCCCGTCCACGCGGTATTCTGGCGGGCATGACGGGACAGGTGACGGACGCAGATTCTGAGCTCAAGCCATACGTCTGCGTCATCGTGCCGCTTTCTGGCCGACTGGCCCGCACGATTCGCGAGGTGCGGGCGCGCTCCCTGCCCGCCGGGCACGACGTGCCACCCCACCTCACGGTCCTGCCACCGACCCCGCTCGCCGGCGAATCGCTTGACGATATCGTTTCGGCGGCCGACCGTCTCGCCGCGCGTACCCCGCCCTTCCGACTCGGATGCGCCGGTGTGGGCACCTTCACACCCGTCTCACCGGTCGACTACCTGCGTATCTCGCGTGGCTCCGCTCGCATCCACGCCCTGCACGAAGCGCTGACAAAGGGCCTACGCGACGCCGTGTTCCGCTTCCCATTCGTGCCCCACGTGACGCTCGTCCAATCCGAAGACGACGACCTGCGCTCGAGCATTCGCGAGCGAATGGCGCATTTCGTGGGGGAGTGCACGATCCGAAAACTCTGCGTCGTCGTCGGATCCCTCCCGGACCGCTGGCAGATCCACCACTGCGCTGATCTCACCGCTGCCAACCGCGCGCCCGCCTCCGTCTAACCGACGGCGGGCCCGGATCGGGGGAAGCCGGCACCCTGGTCGCGCGAGCGCCCCGGCCCACCAGCTCCTGGTGCGCGCCCACCTCCGGAGACGACAGGCGGCGGAATTCTCGCCGATCTCGACGGGCGCCGGTAGCCTTACGCGTATGTCACCGACCGAGAAGAACCCGCGCATCGATGAGTCGACCGTCGTCGCCGTCGAAAAGACGCCGCTGAAAGAGCTCCTGGCCGATGAAGACTCGATGGGAGGCAAGCTCGGCGCCCTCGTCACCTGGTTCAAGGCCACGCGCCTCGGGCGGGCGTCCACCCGCCTCACGGTGACGTCGGGCTTCTACCTGGCCGGCGGGATCGCCTACGCCGCTCTCTTCTCAATCTTCGCGGCCCTCGCGATCGGGTTTACCGCCTTCATGGCGGTACTCGGCGGCAACGACGAGCTTCTCGACCAGGTGATCGACTCCACCAATAAGGCACTGCCCGGCATCATCGACGATGGCTCCAACGGCGGGATGGTGAAACCCGAACAGCTGGTGCAGGATACGGCGATCAACCTCACCTCCATCATCTCGGTCGTGGTGCTGCTGTGGTCGGCCATCGCCGTCATGACGGCCCTGCGCCTCTCGATCCAGCGCATGTTTGGCGTCGTCGGCGCCCCGGTGAATTTCGTGATGGGCAAGGTCAAGGATCTCGCTGGGTTCGCCATCATTGCGCTCGCGGTACTCGCGACGTCGATCCTCGGCCTGGCTGCCGGTACCCTCGGCGGTGCCGTCCTCGACTGGCTCGGTATCGAGGGAGCCGTCGCCGGCTTCCTGCTGCGAACCGCCACCTTCCTCGCCGCCTTCCTGGTGGACTGGGGCGTCTTCATCTTCCTCTTCCGCGTGACCGCCGGCATGCGCCCGCCGACGCGCGATCTGCTCATCGGGTCCGCCGTGGGAGCGCTCGCGTCCTCGATCCTGCGCTACCTCGGCACGAGCGTCGTCGGATCGGCAGCCGACAACCCGATCCTCGCGTCGGCCGCCGCCGTCGTGACCCTGCTGCTGTGGGTGAACCTGCTCGCGCGCGTGACCCTGTTCGTCGCTGCGTGGATCGCGAACCCGCCCGCCGCGAAGATGCCGGAGACCCCGGAAGAGCTGCACCACGAGCAGACGCCGAACTTCGTGACGCTCTCCGTGCCGGAGACCCTGAACTGGGACTTCCAGGCGATTACCGGAGCCCTGAACCCGAACCCGGAACTCAATCCGAATGCGCGTCCCAAGCCCGCTGACCAGCCCTATTGGGGCGGTCTTATCGGTGCCGCGAAACAGCACCGCATCGACCGGCTCGAACGCAAGCTCGCCAAGGCACGCGCGGGTTACTACCGCGGCGAGGCGCCCGAGGACGACTAGCGCAACCCGCCTCTGGGGCCCTCGCGTCGGGAGAAGGCCATTGTCTGATGCCGCCCGCAGAACCCCTCGATAGCCCCACTGATGTGGGCAAGGTCATGAGGGCGGGGGTGCGGATGCTGATACGGCTGGACGCGCCCGACCTACGATGGTGGCAACGCTGTCTCAAACAGTGGTCCCGCCCTCGCATGGGCGTCGCGTCGCGGTCCCGACGGGGTTGCGAATCGCCCTCACCCGGCAAGTACGTGAATTGGATGAGAGGGGCCACATAGGATGAGACAGACCCCGGCGCCGAGCGGGCACGACGGAGTACCCACCCACGTGTTCGCCAGGCCCACCCCCAGGTAGGAGAACATACATGAAGAAGTCAGTACTTCTCAGCACCGTGGCCGCTGTGGCCCTGGCGCTTTCCGCATGCGGTCAGGCTCCCGATGAGACCCCGACCAACGACTCGGCTAAGGATGGTGACACCAGCGCCGAATCCTCGGAGGGCGCCGATACGGACGCCTTCAAGGACTTTAAGGCGTGCATGGTCTCCGACGAGGGCGGATTCGATGATCGCTCGTTCAACGAGTCCGGCTACGACGGCCTGAAGAAGGCCGAGAGCGAGCTCGGCATTGAGATTGCCTCCGCCGAGTCTCACTCCCCGGGTGACTTCCAGCAGAACATCGATTCTCTCGTGAGCCAGGACTGTGATCTCATCATCGGCGTTGGCTTCATGCTCAACGACGCGATCCGGGATTCGGCCCGCGCCAACGAGGACGTGAAGTTCGCGCTCATTGACTCCCGGATCACCGAGGGGCAGGGCGACGACTTCGAGGTCCTCGATATCGAGAACGCCAAGCCGCTCGTCTTCAACACGGCTGAGGCCGCCTACCTCGCCGGCTACGCCGCTGCGGGGATGTCCGAATCCGGCAAGGTCGGCACCTTCGGTGGCATGGACCTGCCCTCCGTGAAGATCTTCATGGACGGCTTCGCCGACGGCGTCGCCAAGTACAACGAGGACGAGGGCGCGAACGTGACCCTCGAGGGTTGGGACAAGGAGAAGCAGAACGGCCTGTTCGTCGGCAACTTCTCCGACACCAACAAGGGCAAGCAGATCACCGAGAACCTGCTCGCGCAGGGGGTCGATATCGTGATGCCGGTGGCCGGCCCGGTCGGCTCGGGCACGCTCGCCGCCGTGAACGAGGCCGGTAAGGGCACCGTCGTGTGGGTCGACTCCGACGGCTACGAGTCCACGCAGGACGGCGCCATCATCATGACCTCGGTTGTGAAGGAGATCGGCCAGGCCGTCTTCGACACGATCAAGGCCGCCGGTGAGGGCAACTACACCTCCGAGGCCTACGTCGGCACGCTCGAGAACGAGGGCGTCGCGCTCGCGCCGTTCCACGACTTCGAGAGTGAGGTTCCCGAGGAACTGCAGGCTAAGATCGACGCACTTGCGAAGATGATCATCTCCGGCGAGATCGAGGTCACGACCGACAACCAGCCGTAAGGCACACACCCGGCCCGCGCCCGGCGCGGGCCGGGTCCTTCCGGACCCGGGCCAGCCTCGGGAACGTTCAGCCAGGTCCGCGCTCGAGTCGGACCACCGCTCGCGACGACGCGGGCCATCAGACAGGAACAGCCCAGTGAAACTTGAACTTCGCCAGATCACGAAGGTCTTCGGCCCGCTGGTCGCGAATGACTCCATCGACCTCGTTGTCCAACCCGGCGAAATCCACGCCCTCCTGGGTGAAAACGGCGCCGGCAAGTCGACCCTCATGAATGTGCTGTACGGGCTCTACCGCCCCGACGGCGGCCAGATCCTGATCGACGACGAGCCGGTCCATTTCTCGGGTCCCGGCGACGCCGTTGCTGCCGGCATCGGCATGGTCCACCAGCACTTCATGCTCGTGCCCGTCTTCACGGTCGCCGAATCGGTCGCGCTCGGCTACGAGCCGACCGGCGCCCTCGGCATCATCGACACGGAGCGGGCCGCCGCCAAGGTGCGCGAACTTTCTGACCGGTTCGGCTTCGATATCGACCCGGACGCCACCATCGAGGACCTCTCCGTTGGCGCCCAGCAGCGCGTCGAGATCATCAAGGCACTCTCCCGCGATGCCGAGATCCTGATCTTGGATGAGCCCACCGCCGTCCTCACCCCCCAGGAAACCGACGAGCTGCTCCAGATCATGCGCGAGCTCAAGGGACAGGGCCGCTCGATCATCCTCATCACCCATAAACTGCGCGAGGTCAAGGCCGTCGCCGACCGCATCACGGTGATCCGGCGCGGCACGGTGGTCGGCACCGCCCGGCCGGACGCCTCCGAGTCCGAGCTCGCCTCCGCCATGGTGGGCCGCGCCGTCGACCTGGGCGTCACCAAGGAAGCGGCCCACATCGGTGAGGCCTCCTTCGTCGTCCGCGACCTCACCGTCCTGGACTCGCTCGGCCGCGCCGTCGTCGATGACGTCTCTCTCACCGTGCACGCCGGCGAGATCGTCGCCGTCGCCGGAGTGCAAGGTAACGGCCAGACCGAACTTGCCGAGGCGATCCTCGGACTGCGCGAGGTCTCCGCGGGCCAAATCACGCTTGACGGCACCAACCTGGCGGGCGCCTCGGTCAAGGACCGGCTGCGCGCCGGGATCGGGTTCGTCCCCGAGGACCGCTCGACCGACGGCATGATCGCGACCTTCTCCATCGCCGAAAATATGATCCTGGACGTCTATGACCGGCCCCCGTTTGCCTCAGGCATGTCGATGAAACCCTCCGTTGTCGGGGACAATGCCGAGAAGCTGCGCGAGGAGTTCGATGTGCGCGTCACCTCGGTGCGTGACCCCATCTCCACGCTGTCCGGCGGTAACCAGCAAAAGGTCATTCTCGCGCGCGAAATGTCGCGGAGCCTCCGGCTACTCGTGGCATCGCAACCCACCCGCGGCCTCGACGTCGGTTCGATCGAGTTCGTGCACTCGCGGGTCGTTGCCGAACGTGACGAGGGCGTCCCTGTCCTCATCATTTCGACCGAATTGGACGAGGTCTACGGGCTCGCCGACCGGATCGTCGTCATGTATCGCGGTCGCATCGTCGGCATCGTGGATCCCGATACCCCCCGTTCCGTGCTCGGCCTCATGATGGCCGGCGTCCCCCACGACGAAGCCGTCGCCCAGGCTGGCGTCGCCCAGGAGGAGTCATGACCCAGTCCACCCAACCCGACGCCGATCCGACCCCGATTCAGCAACCCGGCGAGGCCGACGCATCCCCGAAGCGGGCGCCGGGCCGCTCACTCATCCACGACGTGATGGCCTCGAGCGGGATGGTGATCGCCCTTGCGATCGTCCTCGCTCTCGTCATCGGAGCCGTCCTCGTCGCGATGTTCGACGCCCGGGTCCAGGAGACGGCCTCCTACCTGTTTGCTCGCCCCTCAGACTTCTTTGGCGCCGTAGGCCATTCCTTCTCGGGGTACTTCACCTCCCTATTCCGTGGGGCACTCTTCGACTACCAGGCCGACTCGCTGCCGAGCATGCTGCGCCCGATCACCGAATCGATCACGAACTCGGTCCCGCTCATCTTCGCGGGTCTGTCGGTGGCTCTCGCATTCCGGGCTGGCCTGTTCAATATCGGCGCGCAGGGGCAGCTGATCCTCGGTGCTCTCCTCGGCGGCTACGTTGGCATCGCGTGGGAACTTCCCCTCGGCCTGCACCTCCTGGTGGCCGTCATCGGTGCCGCCCTCGGCGGCGCGATCTGGGGCGCGATTCCCGGTATCTTGAAGGCCCGCGCCGGCGCCAACGAGGTGATCGTGACGATCATGCTCAACTCGGTGGCGCTCTACCTCCTGTCCTACTGCTTGAAGACGACGACGTACATCGGTCAGGGTTTCGCAGGCAAGTCCGAGCAGATGTCCTCCTCCGCCGTCTACCCCCTGCTCATCGGCTCGCCCTTCCGGCTGCATTCGGGCATCATCGTGGCGCTCCTCGCCGCCGTGTTCGTGTGGTGGCTCCTTGAGCGTTCCACGCTCGGCTTCGAAATCCGCGCCGCTGGGGCGAACCCCGCCGCCGCCCGCACCGCGGGCGTATCCGTGAACCGCACGATCATCCTCACGATGATCATCGCCGGCGCCCTCGCCGGGCTCGGCGCGACCGGACCCGTGCTCGGCACGGAGCGGTTCTTGTCCAACGGCGTGGCCGCCTCCTTCGGGTTCGACGCGATCACCGTCGCCCTGCTTGGGCGATCCCGCCCGAGCGGCGTCGTTTTCGCCGGATTCCTCTTCGGGGCTCTGAATGCCGGCGCCGCCCAGATGCAGGCCGCCGCGGGGATCCCCGTCGACATTGTGCAGGTCGCGCAGGCGGTCATCGTCTTGTTCATTGCGGCCCCACCGTTGGTGCGGTGGGTGTTCCGCCTGCCCGACCCCGACCGTGAGGCGCGCGCCCCGCGGGCCAGGACCGCGAAGAAGGAGGTGGCGGCGTGAGCACCATGAGCCAACCCGCAACGCACGCGCCACGAGCGAAGACTCCCATCCAGTGGCGTTTCCCGATCGCCGCGATCGTCATGGCGCTCGCCTCCGTGGTGTTTGCCTACCTGGCCGAAGGCGAGTCGGTGTTTTCCATGCGCGGCGCCTCCGCGCGTTTCACCCTGCCTGACTGGCACATCGACGCCGACACCGTGACGTGGCTCTTTGCGATCGCCGCCCTCGTCTTCGCCGGTCTTGCCACCTACCTGGCGGTGCAGCGTAAGGGACGCGTCGGCCTGATGATGGGGCTCACGGGCGTGGCCTTCGTGCTCGCCTTCCTCGTGTGGGTGGTTGCCGGCCAGGAGGGCGCAACCATGCCCGTCGTGCAGCTCCTGCAGGGTTCGGTCGCCTTCGCCGTGCCCCTGATCCTGGGGGCCCTGTCGGGCGTCGTATGTGAACGCTCCGGCACGATCAACATCGCGATCGAAGGTCAGTTGTTGGCCGGTGCCTTCCTCGGTGCCCTCGTCGCCTCCCTCTCCTCGAGCCCCGTGCTCGGGATGCTGCTCGCGCCGCTCGCGGGAGTCCTCGTCAGCCTCCTGCTCGGCCTGTTCACGATCAAGTACCGCGTCGACCACATCATCGTCGGCGTCGTGCTCAACATGCTCGTGCTCGGCCTGACGTCCTTCCTGTATTCCTCCTGGCTGTCGGAGGACCCGGCGCGTCTCAACCGTGCCGTGCAGCTCGGACGCTTGCCGATCCCGCTCCTGTCCGACATCCCCGTGATCGGTCCGGTCTTCTTCAATCAGTCGATCCTCGTCTACGCGATGTATGTGATCGTGGTGGGCCTGCAGATCATGCTGTTCCGCTCCCGTTGGGGCCTGCGCCTACGGGCCTGCGGCGAGCACCCGAAGGCCGCCGATACGGTGGGGATCAAGGTCAACCGGACCCGCTGGCGGGCCGTCATGCTAGGGGGCGCACTCGCCGGGCTCGGCGGTGCCTTCTTCTCGATTGGGCTCGGCCTTGCCTTCACGAAGAACATGGCTGCCGGTAACGGCTTCATCGCTCTCGCCGCGATGATCCTCGGGAAATGGAACCCGAAGGGCGCGGTGGCAGCCGCCGCCATCTTCGGGTTCGCAACCAACCTGGGCTTCGTTATGCAGGGCGTCAACAACACGATCCCCTACGAGTTCCTCCTCATGATCCCCTACCTGGTGACGATCCTCGCCGTCGCCGGGTTCGTGGGAGCGGTGCGTCCGCCCGCTATGGAGGGCAAGCCCTACCCTTAGGCCACATCATGACCACATCCGAGATCCATTGGGCGGAACTGAACGCCGCCGCGCTGCACGCCATGCGGCGGGCCTACGCCCCCTATTCCCGCTACCCAGTGGGCGCCGCTGCTCTGACCGACGACGGGCGCATCGTCACGGGGTGCAATGTCGAAAATGCCGCCTACGGGGTGGGCCTGTGTGCCGAATGCGGGCTCGTTTCCGAACTCATCAACACGGGCGGCGGCACGCTGCGCGCCCTCGCCTGTGTGAACGCGCACGGCGAGGCCATCGCCCCGTGCGGGCGCTGTCGTCAGCTCCTGAGCGAACACGGCGGGGCCGACCTCCTCGTGCAGATGCCGGACGGTATTCGGCCCATGAGTGAGATCCTGCCGGGCGCCTTCGGCGGGGGAGACCTCGACGCCGTCGTGCCTGACCCGACCCCAAGGAGTACCCATGAGTGAGCCCTTTGACGTCGTCGACGTCATCCGCACCAAACGTGATCGTGGCCGCCTGAGCGGCGAGCAGATCGACTGGGTCGTGGACGCCTACACGCGCGGCGTCGTCGCCGATGAACAGATGAGTGCCCTCACGATGGCGATCTTCCTGAACGGCATGAGCCGTGAGGAGATCCACCGGTGGACGCACGCCATGATCGACTCTGGTGAGCGCATGGATTTCTCGGCCCTGCCCTACCCCACGGCAGACAAACACTCGACGGGCGGCGTGGGCGATAAGATCACGCTGCCGCTCGCGCCGCTCGTCGCCGTCTTTGACGTGGCGGTCCCGCAGCTGTCTGGCCGGGGTCTCGGTCACACGGGCGGGACCCTCGACAAGATGGAGGCGATCCCCGGCTGGCGGGCCGACCTGAGCGAACGCGAACTCATGGACCAGCTGGCCACCGTGCGCGCCGTCATCTGTGCGGCCGGCGCCTCCCTCGCCCCGGCCGACAAGAAGCTCTACGCGCTACGCGACATCACCTCCACCGTGGAGGCCATTCCTCTCATCGCGTCCTCGATCATGTCCAAGAAAATCGCTGAGGGCACCGATTCACTCGTCCTCGACGTGAAGGTCGGCTCCGGTGCCTTCATGAAGGACCTCGACCAGGCCCGAGAACTCGCGCGCGTCATGGTGGAGCTCGGCAGCGACGCCGGAGTGCGTACGCGGGCCCTGCTGACCGACATGGATGCCCCGCTGGGGCGCACCGCCGGCAACGCCCTCGAGGTCGCCGAAAGCCTCGACGTCCTGAGCGGGGGAGGACCTGCCGACGTCGTCGAGCTGACCTGTGAGCTGGCCCGCGAGATGCTCGCCGCGGCCGGCAAGGACGACGTCGACGTGGAAGCCGCCCTGCAGGACGGCCGTGCCATGGATGTGTGGCGCGACATGATTCGCGCCCAGGGGGGAGATCCCGATGCGCCGCTTCCCGTGGCGCCCGAGACCAGTGACGTTCGCGCGAGCCGCGATGGCGTCATCACCCACATGGACGCCCTGGCGGTCGGTGTCGCTGCCTGGCGGCTCGGCGCGGGCCGCGCCCGTAAGGAAGATCCCGTGCAGGCCGAAGCCGGCGTCGAAATCCACGCCAAACCGGGTGACCGGGTGCGCGCGGGCGAGCCGATCTTCACGATGCACACCGCGACCCCGGAGCGTTTCGCGCGCGCCGAGCAGGCCCTCGCGGATGCCGTCGAGATCGGCGAGACGTACTCGGCGCGGCCCTCGATCGTGCTCGACCGGATGCGCTAATGATGACGCCGCTGTCCGCTACCTCCCCCTCCGCCGCGGTGCTGCCCGTCCATTTCGAGGGCGTACCGCTCGTTCAGGCTGACGCGCGCAGCTGCGGTGCGGCGGCCCTCGTGATGCTCGCCGCCAGCGGGGATGCCACTCTCGCCTCCTGGCTGGCCGGAAGCCCTCTGCCTCCGGACGGCCCGATCCCGCCCGAGGTGCCCACGTGGGCGTGGGGACTCGAGCTGCCACTCGCGGTGCGCTTCGAGGTGGCTCAGCGCCACGTGCGATCCGCCCTGCGGGCCCGCCGCGGGCTGCCGTGGCCGGCACCGTGGGGCACCCATCCGGCGCACGCCGCAGAGCTCGCCCGTTACGGCGACTACCGTTTTCTCACCCGCTGGGTGGGCCCGCGACCCGGTCGACGCTCGGGCTTGCCCGAGATCGGCGCCGCGATGGACGCGGGTGTGCCGTGCCTGCTCTACGTGGGAGGCGGCTCCCACGAGAGCCTCACGCGGCGCCTGCCGCGACACGTCGTGCTCGCCGTCCCACCGAAGGGTGGCGCGGGCATCAACATTTACGAGCCGGCCTCCGCGACCCTGCATTCGCTCGCGCTCGCCGACCTCGTGGGGGAACGCCGGCGTGCCGCCTTCGGCCACTGGAGCCGCCTGCGCGCCGTCGTCATCCCCGACCTCACGCAACCAACCGCCGGGATGCCGGCAGAACAGGATCACCCATGACCACGCGTGCCGAACTCGCCGCGATGATTGACCACACCCTCCTCAAGCCTGAGGCGAGCGCGAGCGACGTCGCCGACCTCGTGTCCGAAGCGAAGACGCTCGGCGTGAAGGCCGTGTGCGTCTCGCCTTCCCAGCTGCCGTTGCGTGATACCGCAGCCCTCACCGTCGCGACCGTGTGCGGTTTCCCCTCCGGCGCGCACACCGCCGAGGTCAAGGCAGCCGAGGCCGCGCGAGCCGTGGCCGACGGCGCCGCCGAGGTGGACATGGTCGTGAATCTCGCGCTGGTGCGGGCGCAGGCCTTCGACGACGTCGAGGCCGAGATCCGTGCCGTGCGCGAGGCATGCGGTGAGGCGGTCCTGAAGGTCATCATCGAATCGGCCGCCCTCACCGACGAGCAGATCGTCGAGGTGTGTCGCCGCGCCGAGGCTGCCGGCGCCGACTACGTGAAGACCTCTACCGGGTTCCACCCCGCCGGAGGCGCGAGCGAACACGCCGTGCGGCTCATGGCCGAGACGGTCGCGCCGCGCCTCGGGGTGAAGGCCTCCGGCGGGATCCGCACCGCCGACGCCGCCCTGGCGATGGTGCGGGCGGGCGCGACTCGCCTCGGACTTTCCGGCTCGGCGGCGATCCTGGCCGAATTGCAGGAGCGCGAAGGCTAGTACGTCGCCGCGGGCACGTGGCTCGTAGCCGTGAGGGCCCCGCACCACTTCCGCGTGGTGCGGGGCCCTCACGCCGCTCGGCCCAGGGGGGCCGCCGTCTTTAGCCGACGTGGTCGGCCTCGTCGGCCTGTGCGTTACACACCGAGGAAGGCCGCGAGATCGGCACGCACGCGCCGGACTCGGTCATTGGCGCGAGTGCGGGCCTGGGCGACGGCGATGCGAGTCGCCTCGTCGAGCTCGTTGCCCTGCGCACCGACGGGTTCGATCGACTCGAGGTAGCACTTGAGCTTCGGTTCGGTACCCGAGGGGCGCACGATCACGCGGTCGCCGGCTGCGGTCAGGAACCGGATCCCGTTCGTGGGCGGGAGGTCGGCTGACCCCTCGGCGAGGTCCACCGTCTCGACGACGGGCGAGCCGGCGAGTTCGCGCAGCTCACCGGTACGCAGCCGTGCCATCGCCTCGTCGATGAGGGCGAGGTCCTCAACACGTATCGTGAGCGGATTCGTGGCGTGGACGCCGTGGCGGGCCGAGAGCAGGTCCAGCTGGTCGAGCATCGTGAGGTTGTGGTCTGCGAGGTCGCTCGCCAGCAGGGCGAGCTTCACGGCTGCCGAGATCCCGTCCTTGTCACGCACAGCCTCGGGATCCACGCAGTAGCCGAGCGCCTCCTCGTAGCCGTAAGTCAGGCCGGGCACGCGCGCGATCCACTTGAAGCCCGTGAGCGTCTCACTGTGTGCCACGCCGTGGGCGGCCGCGATGGACCGAAGCATCCGCGAGGAGACGATCGAGCAGGCGAGGTGACCGCGGCCCGTGACCGAGCCCACCGCGGCGGCCTGCTCGCCGAGGAGCTGGCCGACCTCGTCACCCGTGAGCTGGCGCCAGCCACCCTCGCGGGTGGGCACCGCCACCGAGGCGCGGTCCGCGTCCGGGTCATTCGCGATGATGAGGTCCGCCCCGATCCGGCGCGCCAGGCCGAAGGCCAGATCGAGGGCACCCTCCTCCTCGGGATTGGGGAAGGTAACCGTCGGGAAGTCCGGGTCCGGGGTTGCCTGCTGTTCCACCTCGTGCACGTCGGTGAAACCGGCTCGGCGCAGCGCCTCCACGCACGTTGTCCCGCCGACGCCGTGCAGCGAGGTGAGCACGATGCGCAGCGCACCGGCCCGTCCCACCGGGGCGAGCGAGGCGCAACGCTGCAGGTAGCGCTCGATCAGGTCCTCGCCGATGGTCTGCCACCCCTGGGATGCGCGCGGCACGTCAGCGACGGTCTCGACGGCGGCGATGTGTTCCGCGATCAAGGAATCGTGCGGCGCGACGATCTGGGCGCCGCGGCCCTCCTCCTCGACGAAGCGCGCCCCGAGGTAGACCTTGTAGCCGTTATCCTGCGGCGGATTGTGCGAAGCCGTCACCATGACGCCCGCATCGGCTTCAAGGTCGCGCACCGCAAAGGCAAGCACCGGCGTGGGCAGGGGGCGCGGCATGAGGCAGGCGTGCCCTCCCGCGGCCGTGACGACAGCGGCCGTATCGCGCGCGAACTGTTCGGAGCCGTGCCGCGCATCGAATCCGATAGCGACCGTGAAGTCTCCTCCCACGCGGGATTTCAGGTAGGAGACCAGGCCCGCGGCGGCGCGGATGACGACGGCCCGGTTCATGCGGTTTGGTCCGCCCCCGAGAGCCCCGCGTAGGCCGGCCGTGCCGAACTGCAGGGTGCCATCGAAGCGGTCCTCGAGTTCGGCGCGGGCCTCCTCGCCCATCGCGCCCTCCTGCTGGGCGGCGGCCAGCAGATCCTTTAATTCGCTCGCGGTCTCCTCATCGGGATCGTCCTCGATCCAGTCGTGCACATCGGCTGCGGTCACCATCTCTTAGTTCTCCTTCACGTGAGCGATGACGATATCGGCAAGGAAGCGGGAGATCCGCGGTGCCGCGGCCTTCCCGGCGGCGATCACGTCGGCGTGATCGAGAGGGATGGGGGAGATTCCCGCGGCGGGGTTCGTCACCAGGGAGATCCCGAGGATCTCGAGCCCTGCCTCACGTGCCGCGATCGCCTCGAGCGTCGTCGACATTCCGACGAGGTCACCGCCGATAATGCGGGCCATCGAGACCTCGGCTGGGGTCTCGTAGTGCGGCCCCCGGAACTGGACGTAGACTCCCTCCTCGACACTCGGGTCGATCCGGCGAGCGAGGGCACGCAGGCGCGGGGAATACAGGTCGGTCAAGTCCACGAAGGTGGCGCCTTCCAGTGGGGAGTCGCCCGTCAGGTTGATGTGGTCGCGGATGAGGACGGGCGTACCCGGTTCCCATTCCTCGTGAAGACCCCCGCACCCATTGGTGAGCACGAGCGTCGAACAGCCCGCCGCGGCGGCCGTGCGTACCCCGTGGGCGACCGCCCGCACGCCGTGGCCCTCGTAGTAGTGGGTGCGCGAACCGAGCACGAGGGCGTGAGCGTCGGTGTCGGCGATCCGAATGGAGGTGATGGCCGCCCCGTGGCCGGCGACGGCGGGCGCGCGGAAGCCGGGCACCTCGCCCGCGGGGATTTCACACACCACCTCGCCGAGGTGCTCGGCGGCCGAGGCCCAGCCCGACCCGAGAACCAGGGCGATGTCGTGGGTGGGCACCTGGCTGCGCTTCGCGATCACGTCCGCGGCTGCGCGCGCAACCTCGGTCGGATTAACCGAGTCAGTCTTTTTGCTCATGCCGCTAGTCTTCCACGCCGCACGCCGGCGCGAGGCGAGGGTTGAGGGTGAGATATCGCGCCCCAACGCGGTCCCGAATGCGGCGCGATTTGTCACAATGAAGGACGTGAGTCACTCGTCTGAATCTGCACCGCTGCCCCCCGATAATCCGAACACGTCCGCCTCCGGTTCCTCACCGGTGCGTGCGGGGTCGAGAGTCGTGATTATCGGTGGCGGGCCGGGCGGTTACGAGGCCGCACTCGTCGCCAGCCAGCTCGGCGCGGACGTCACCGTGATCGAGGATCAGGGGATGGGTGGGGCCGCCGTCCTCACCGACGTCGTCCCCTCCAAGACTCTCATCGCGACCGCCGAGTGGATGACCCTCACCGAATCCGCCGGCGAGCTTGGGATCCACTCGGGTGGCGGCGAACCGCGCGTGGATCTCGCCCAGGTGAATGCCCGGGTGCGGCGCCTCGCCGCCCAGCAGGCCGAGGACATCGCGACGCGGCTGCGCCAAGAAGACGTGCGCATCATCGAGGGCCGCGGGCGCGTCGGTGAGCTCACCACGGAGCGCGGCTCACGCACCGTGCTCGTGACCCGTCCGGACGGCACCACCCAGGAATTGCAGGCTGAGATGGTGCTCATCTCGACGGGGGCGAGCCCGCGTGAACTGCCGGACGCCACCCCGGACGGGGAACGGATCCTCACCTGGAAGCAGCTCTACCACCTCGAGGAGCTCCCCGAGCACCTGATCGTCGTCGGCTCCGGTGTCACCGGCGCGGAATTCGCGGGGGCCTACGTCCAACTGGGTGCGCGCGTCACGCTTGTCTCCTCCCGTCATCGCGTCTTGCCGGGCCAGGACGAAGACGCCGCGACCCTCATTGAAGAGGTGTTCAAGCGTCGCGGCATGGAGGTGCTTGCCGAGGCTCGAGCCCAGGCGGTACGCCGCACCGACGACGGCGTCGTGGTCACGCTCGCCGATGGGCGCGAGGTGGCCGGCTCGCACTGCCTCGTCGCGGTGGGGGCCGTTCCGAATACGCGCGATATCGGCCTGGAGGAAGCCGGCGTGCGACTGAAGGAATCGGGTCACATCGTCGTCGATCGCGTCTCGCGCACCACCGCCTTCCGGATCTATGCGGCAGGCGACTGCACGGGCGTCTATCCGCTCGCCTCCGTCGCCGCCATGCAGGGCCGGATCGCCATGTGGCATGCCCTTGGCGACGCCGTCGCGCCGCTCGACCTGAACGCCGTCGCCGCCAACATCTTCACCACCCCGGAGATCGCGACGATCGGGGTGAGCCAAGCCGACCTGGAGTCGGGCCGTGTACAGGGCTCGGTCACGCGCTTGCCGATCGCGCGCAACCCGCGCGCGAAGATGCTCGGCATCCGCGAGGGCTTCGTGAAGGTGTTCTCCGACGAGGTCGGCGTCGTGATTGGCGCCGTCATCGTCGCCCCGCGCGCCTCCGAGCTGATCTTCCCGCTCACCATCGCCGTCACGCACCGCCTCACGGTGGACGAGGTCGCGAACGTGTTCACGATCTACCCGTCCCTGTCGGGCACACTCGGCGAAGCCGCGCGTACGCTGCACCCCGTCGACGACATCGAGCCCTTCTAAGCGAGGGGCGACCCCTCCTCCTACGGTGCGTGCATCGCTTCGGCTCCTCCGGCAGGATTGGGGTCATGGCACGACGACGCACGACCTACCAGAAGGGGCCCCTCACCCTGCGGGGCACGATGATCCCTCGAGAGACGACCGACGCGCGCCTGCTCGATCCGAAGCAGGACGTCGACTGGCTACACAATGACCCCTGGCGCGTGATGCGCATCCAGGCGGAGTTCGTGGAAGGGTTCGGCGCCCTCGCCGAACTCGGGCCGGCCGTTTCGGTGTTTGGTTCGGCCCGGGTCCCCGAAGCCGACCCCGACTACCAGCGTGGGCATGAGGTGGGTCGCCTCCTTGCGGAGCGGGACTACGCCGTCGTCACCGGGGGAGGGCCCGGCATCATGGAGGCCGCCAACCGAGGGGCCCACGAGGCGGGTGGACGTTCCGTCGGACTCGGCATCGAACTGCCGCACGAGCAGGGACTCAACCCGTGGGTCGACCTCGGCATCAACTTCCGCTACTTCTTCGCCCGCAAGACCATGTTTGTGAAGTATTCCGAGGGATTCATCGTCCTACCGGGTGGATTCGGCACGCTGGATGAGCTGTTCGAGTCGGCGACCCTCGTGCAGACGCACAAGGTGCGCTCCTTCCCGATTGTCCTCGTGGGCACGGACTACTGGGGTGGGCTGATCGACTGGATGAAGAATACGATGCTGGCGGCAGGCAAGATTTCAGGACCAGACCTGAACTATATCCACCTGGTGGATAGCGCCGAGGACGCCGTCGAGGTGACCTGCCAGGCGATTGACGAGTTGCGCGGCCACGTGCCGCGGGCCGCCGACCACCCGAGTGACGCCCGCTGAGCTCCGGATCCGGCCGTGAGGCGGACGCGTGCGTTAGAATGGTCACGGTAGTCTCACTTTGATCCGCACAGGATCGGGCTGAGAAGTCGCAACCACGAAGGAACTAACATATGGCAGCCATGAAGCCCCGCACCGGCGAGGGACCCCTGGAAGTCACGAAGGAAGGCCGTGGTCTCGTCATGCGGGTCCCTCTTGAAGGTGGCGGACGACTGGTCGTGGAGATTTCTTCAGACGAAGCGAAGGAACTTCACGAGGCGCTGCAGGCGGTTGTCGCCTAACAACGCATCATCGCACGAGAGCCCCGAGCAATGCTCGGGGCTCTCGTGCGTGTCGACGCTCTGGCGCCTCAGGCGCGCGGCGTCGTCTTGACGGCGACGAGCAGGCCGTCCCCGCAGGGCAGCAGCGTGCTCGTGAGGTTCTCGTCGTCGCGGATCCGACGCACGAGTTCGCGCATCCGGACCGTGTCCGGGTCGCGGCGGGCGGGTTCGGGCACGCGGTCGTTCCACAGGGCGGCGTTGACCGCGAGGGTGCCGCCGGGGCGCAGCATGCGCACCGCGTGGGTGAGGTAATCCTCCGTCTCCTCGGGGTCTCCATCGATGAAGACCAGGTCGTAGGCGCCGTCGGCCAGGCGGGGCAGTACGCTGAGGGCGCGCCCAAAGATGAGGCGCGCGTTCGCGGGCTTGACCCCCATCGAGGTGAGGATCTCGCGGGCGACCGTCTGGGATTCGGGTTCGATATCGATGGAGGTGAGCACGCCGTCGCGGCTCATGCCTGAGCACAACCATGCCGCCGACGTGCCGGTCCCGGTGCCGATCTCCGCCACCGAATGGGCGCCAATCGCCGCGGCCAGCGCCGCCAGCGTGGCGCCCGTACCACGCGAGACGGGGCGGATGGCGAACTCTTCAGCGCTCGCCCGCGCGCGGGCCGCCGCCTCCGGTTCGGGCAGGTATTCCTCGGTGTATGCCCATGACAGGGCCTTGTCGCCAGAAATGGTAGACCTCCAGTCTCGCTTCACTCCAGTGTAGCCGCGCCACCGCTGGGGCGGGCACGTGATCTAGGCTTGCCTCATGAACCAGGTACCCGGCCCCGGCTTTTCGTCGCCCACCGATCCGCGAGAGAGCTCCGGCGTGCCGAGTGCGCCCGCCCCGGGCAGTATCGCGCAGCCGGGCAACAGCTACCCACCCCACTGGCGCCCCGCCCCCGCGCCCGCACCGAGCCCGCCACCCGGGCGCCCCGCGCAGCGCGGGCGGCGCGGCCTTGGCATGTTTGGCATCACGCTCCTCGTGATCCTCTCCTTCCTGCTCGGCCTCACGACCGGCATCATCTGGGCGGACGACACCCTCGGCCTGCGCACGAGCGCGCCCGCCCCGGACCGTTCCCTGGCCCCGAGCGTGGGTGGGAACACCGACGTCGGTCAGGTTGCCACCGCCGTCATGGACTCCACCGTTTACCTCGAGTGTTTCACCGGCCCGAACGGCGGGTCCGGCACCGGGATCGTCTACACGGCGGATGGCGTCATCGTGACCAACGCGCACGTGATCATGCCCGACGGCGAACTTGCCGAGGACATCGAGGTCGTCCTACCCGACGGTCAACGCAAGGTGGCCGACGTCGTCGGCTATTCGACCGACTACGATATCGCCGTCATCACCGTGAACGCCGATGGTCTCACCCCGTTGCCACTCGCCGATTCGGGCTCGGTCGCGGTGGGGGACCGCGTGGTCGCCGTCGGCGCTCCGCTCGGCCTGACCGGAACCGTGACGACGGGCATCATTTCCGCGGTCGAACGCCCCGTGCGCTCCGGTGGGCGCGGCCCCCAGTCCTTTATGAATGCGCTGCAGACCGACGCCGCGATCAATCCCGGGAATTCGGGTGGCCCGCTGGTGGACATGGGTGGCCAGATGGTGGGCTTGAACTCCGCGATCGCACAGCCCGTGACGACGACGCAGGAGGCGCTGGGCTCCATCGGCCTCGGGTTTGCGATCCCCGCGACCCAGGTGAAGTACACGGCCGAGGAGATCCTCTCCAAGGGATATGCCACCTACCCCGTGATGGGCATCATGGTCGACATGACGGACCGGCGCCCCGGCGCCGCGATCCTGTCCGGTGACGATACGCCGGGCATCGTCGCGGGCGGCCCCGCCGACCGCGCGGGCCTGCGCGAAGGCGACCGCATCATGAAGGTGAACGACCGGCAGATCTCCTCGGTCACCCAGTTCATCGTCTACCTGCGCTCGCTCACGCCGGGCGAGCACGTGAGTCTCGTCGTGGAACGCGGCGGCTCCCAGTTCGAAAGCGAGCTGACCCTTGAAGAGCACCGCGCCGACTAGCGAGCACTCCTGGGAGGCCACGGCTTAAGCCCGCGCAGCTCCACCGAGGCACGGCGCCCCGCCGGGGTGCGAGCGTCCCACCCGGGCACCGCGCCGGCACTGAAGCGGGCCGAGGTGACCCGGGTTGGGGTCAGGTCGCCTCATCGTCGAAGGGCGCCGGCTCGCCGGGCACGTAGGTGTAGGGGCTGGCCTGCGGCGGCATGCCGGGCACGGCCGAGGTGCGTGCCTGCGGGGCGGCCGGGTCCTGGACGGCCGGTGGTAGCGGCATCGCGGCCGGCCGCGGTGGGATGTCCTCCTGGAGGGCCTCGCGCACGATGCGACGCGGGTCGTACTGCCGCGGATCGAGCGAGCGGAGGTCGAGGTCCTCAAGTTCGGGGCCGAGCTCGTCCTTCAGGCGCGCTTTGGCGTCGAGGGTGAGCGACTTGAACTGCCGCACGGCACGCCCCAGCGAGGCCGCAGCCTTCGGCATGTTTTCCGGCCCGATGACCACCATCGCGATGACGATGATGATGAGGAGCTCCGGCCCGCTGAACGGCATGGCTTACTGCGGTTGCAACCCGAGCGAGCGGCCCGCCAGCCCTCGGGCCCGGTGGGACAGGCTGCGCGCAAGCTCGTTCAGGGTGCGCGCGGCCGCACATTGCGGATCGGCAAGCACCACGGGCGTGCCCTCATCCCCGGCGGCCCGCAGCTTGGGCTCGAGCGGGACCTGGGCCCGCAGCGCCACGTCGTAGCCGAGCAGGCCGCTCAGGCTCGTGGCAACCTGCTGGCCGCCCCCGGAGCCAAACACCTCGAGGCGAGTGCCATCTTCCTGTTCGAGCCAGCTCATGTTCTCGACGACGCCGACCACCCGCTGACGGGTCTGCCCGGCGATCGAGCCGGCCCGCTCGGCGACCTCGGCGGCCGCCACCTGCGGGGTCGTGACGACAAGGATTTCGGCGTTCGGCAGGAGCTGGCCGACCGAGATCGCGACGTCGCCGGTGCCCGGAGGTAGATCGAGCAGGAGGACGTCCAGGTCCCCCCAAAAGACGTCGGACAAGAACTGCTGCACCGCGCGGTGCAACATGGGGCCGCGCCACACGACAGGCGTGTTCTCGGGAACAAACATGCCGATCGAGATGACCTTCACGTCGTGTGCGATGGGAGGCACGATCATGTCATCGAGCTTTTGCGGTGCGTGATCGACCCCGAGCATGCGCGGGATTGAGAAGCCGTAGATATCGGCGTCGACGACGCCGACCTTCAGGCCCTGAGCCGCCATCGCCGCCGCGAGGTTCGCGGTGATCGAGGATTTGCCGACGCCCCCCTTTCCCGAGGTGACGGCGTAGACGCGGGTGAGGTTGCCCGGTTTTGTGAACGGAATCTCGGGTTCGGGACCGCCGCGCAGTTTGGTGCGCAATTCCTTCTTCTGTTCTTCACTCATCTCCCCGAGGATCACCTTCACGGAGGTGACGCCCTCCAGAGAGGAGACGCGTTCCTTCACGTCGTTGGTGATGGTGTCCTTCAGGGGGCAACCCGCCGTTGTGAGGTCGATTCCGACGACGACGGCGCCGTCCGGCTCGAGATCGACCGACCGCACCATCCCAAGTTCGGTGATGGGGCGTTTAATCTCCGGGTCGATCACGTGCTCGAGTTCGGCTCGGATGAGGTCGGAAGTCAGTTCACTCATGCCCCCATGCTACCCAGTGGGACGCCCGGACCCCAGTTTGTGACATGTCACATGGAGATGGGGTGCCGCACTGTTGTTCAGGCCTCGAACTCGCCTGCTTCGCTCCGGCGGGGGCGCTCGCCGTGCGTCTCGCTCGCCTCCGCGGTGCGCGGCGCCGAATCGCCGGCGCCGTCCGGGGACGCGGTGGCGCGCTCGGACTCACGTTCGGCGAGGATTTCCTCGAGGAGGTCACGCAGTTCACCACGCACGAAATCGCGAGTCGCGACGTCGTTCAGGGCAAGGCGCAGGGCCGCGAGTTCGCGCGCCACGTATTCGGTGTCGGCGAGATTGCGTTCCGCCCGTTGGCGGTCCTGCTCTGCCGTCACGCGGTCGCGGTCATCTTGCCGGTTTTGAGCCAGCAGGATGAGGGGAGCCGCGTAGGAGGCCTGGAGCGACAGCATGAGGGTCAGCGTCGTGAACCCGAGTTCGACCTTGTCAAAGCGCAGGTTTTCCGGCCCCCACGTATTCCACCCCAGCCACGCGAACACGAAGACGGATAGCCAGATGAGGAACTGCGGGGTGCCGGTGAAGCGCGCGATGGCCTCGGCGACGCGGCCCACTCCCTCGGATTGGAGGTCGACCTTCGGCACCCAGCGCCGTCGCCCCGTGAGCGGGGTATCGAGACGATCAGCCATCGGCCCACCTGTTCATCTCGTCATCGGTCTGCGTGTCGTCGGCCTCGCGCCAGTCCTCGGGCAACAGGTGGTCGAGCACGTCGTCGACGGACACGGCGCCGAGCAGGCGGCCGTCGTCGTCACTGACCGCCAGTGCCGTCAGGTTGTAGGTGGCGAGCAGGCGGGTGATGGTGCCGATCGATGCGTCGGGGGAGACCGGCTCGATCGAGGTGTCGAGCACGGTACCGAGCAGTGCGTGCGGCGGCTCACGCAGCGCCCGCTGGATATGCACGACACCGAGCAGCTTGCCCGTCGGGACCTCGAGCGGCGGGCGCACGATATAGGCGATGGCCGCCAGCGCCGGGGGCACGTCCTTGCGTCGCGCGTCGGCGAGCATCTGCGCGACCGTGGCGTCGGGGCCAAGGATCACCGGCTCGGTAGTCATGAGACCGCCCGCCGTGTTGTCCTCGTAGGCCAGCAGGCGCCGCACGTCCTCGGCCTCACCCGGCTCCATCAGTTCGAGCAGGGCGGTGGCGACGTCGTCGGGAAGTTCGGAGACGAGGTCCGCGGCATCGTCGGGCTGCATGACGTCGAGCACGTTCGCGGCCCGGCGCGGTTTCAGGGCCCGCACGATCGCGACGCGGTCCTCATCGCCCAGTTCTTCGAGCACGTCGGCGAGCCGGTCCTCGCGCATCTCGATCGCGACCTCGATACGTCGCTCGAGGGGCAGGTCCCGCATGAGATCGGCGATGTCGGCGGCCTTCATGTCGGCGAAGGAGGCGATGAGGCTGCCCGCACCCTGCCGGGCGAGCTGGTCCTCCAGGCCCGTCACCTCGCGCGGCTCCACCATGACGGATTGGCCGCGGCGCAGCAGGCCGGAGGTTTTCTTGCGGATCACGTACAGGGCCGTGATCTCCCATTCGCGCCCGCGTCGGTACTCGAGGGCGACGTCCTTCACGCTCGCGTCCCCGGACCCGTCGCGGAAATGGACGGTCCGATCGAACAGTTCACCGGCAACAAGGGTCTCTGCGGAGCGCAACTGGAAGCGTCTGAGGTTCAGCAGGCCCGTCGTGATGACGGCGCCCGGGTTGATCGCGGTCACCCGGGTGAGCGGTAGGAAGATCCGCCGCCTGCCCGTCACCTCGACCACCAGCCCGATCGCGCGCGGCAGGGCCCGCGACTGAAAGAGGACGACGACGTCGTGCACCCGGCCCACCTGGTCGCCGAGCGGATCGAACACGGCGGTGCCAACGAGGCGGGCGACGAAGACGCGCTGGTGGGGGGTGGGGCTCACCCCGTCAGTCTATTCCCTCGCTCGATTCCGTCCGTGTGCCTGGCACGAGGTAGACCGCCGTCCCGGTTGGGCAGACGGTGCGCACCTGAGCGACAATGGGAGCAGACCCACCCGCCCGTCAGAAAGGCAGCCCATGGCTCAAGAAACCGTCGCCGCGATGCAGGCCCGCCAGATCCCAAACGGCGTGGAACTCGCCACCTTCGAGTCCTACCTGTCCGCGCAGAAGGCCGTCGACACGCTCTCCGACGCCGAGTTCCCGGTGCAGGCCACCTCCATCATCGGCACCGACCTCGTCTCAGTGGAGCGTGTCCTGGGGCGCTTGACCCTGACGCGCGCCTCCATGGCGGGCGCCGGCACCGGCGCCTGGCTCGGCCTCATGTACGGGCTGCTCATGTGGATCGTCGTGAGCGAGGGCGCCGGCATGGCGCTCATCTCGGGCCTACTCCTCGGTATCGTCATGGGCGCGATCTTCGGAGCCGTCTCCTACCTGTTCACGCGCGGGAAGCGTGACTTCACGTCCTCCTCACAGGTGGTGGCCCGCCACTACGCGGTCCTGTGCGCCCCCGAATACGCCGGTAAGGCCCGCACGATCCTGCGGGAGGCCGGCATCGCGGGCGTGGCACCCGAGCGCCGCCCTCGTCCCGCCGAACCCGAAGGCCCGCCGGCCTACGGCATCCGCCTGGACGAGGACGGCAACCCGATCGAACACTAGGTCCGATCGACCACTAGGCGTCCGCGTCGAGAATCCCGGCCATCCACGCCTCGACCTCGTCGGCGGTGCGCGGAATGTCCTCGGACATCCGCACGGCGCGATAGTCCTCGGTGATGTAGACGTCGTCTTCGATCCGCACGCCAATCCCGCGGTATTCCTCGGGCACGATCAGGTCGTCCTCGTGGAAGTACAGGCCGGGCTCGATCGTGAAACACATGCCCGGCTGCAATTCGGCATCGAGGTACATTTCGCGGCGTGCTTGCGCGCAGTCGTGCACGTCGAGTCCCAGGTGGTGGCTCGTGCCGTGTACCATCCAGCGGCGATGCAGCTGGGAATCGGGCTGGAGGGACTCCCCCGCGCTGATGGGCAAGATTCCCATGTCTTCTAGTTCGTGGGCGATGACCTCCATCGCGGCCGCATGAATATCGCGGAATTTCACGCCGCGGCCGTGCGCGGCGGCCAGTGACGCCTCGCAGGCTTTGAGAACCGCATCATAGACGCGGCGCTGCGCGGGCGAAAACCGCCCGTTAATCGGCAGGGTGCGGGTGATATCGGCCGTGTAGAGCGAATCCACCTCGATACCCGCATCGATGAGGACGAGATCCCCATCACGGACCGTGCCGTCGTTGTCGGTCCAGTGCAGGGTGTTGGCGTGGTTTCCGGCCGCCGCGATGGTCTCGTATCCGACGTCGTTGCCCTCCTCGCGGGCCCGCGCACCGAAGGCGCCCTCAAGGACGCGCTCGCCGCGGTGGTGCTCCCTGGCGCGCGGCAGTGAGCGGATCATGTCGGCGAAGCCATCCGCGGTGGCGTCCACGGCGAGGCACATCTGTTCGAGCTCCCACTCATCCTTGATGAGTCGGGCCTCGGAGAGCGCCTCCGCGAATGCGTTATCCAGCTCGGCGCTATCAGCCTGACCGACCTGGGACCGAATCTCGGCCACCTGAGCATTGACGGTTTCGGAGGCCTCGCGCACGACGCGCAGCGTCACCTGCCCGGCGTCCTTGGCCAGGGCATCGCCCAGTTCGTCGATGTGGGCGGTGCGGATCCCCGTGGCCGCCTGCATGTATTCCAGTGTGGGGCGGGCACCCACCCAGAACTCGCCATAGCGTGAGTCGGCGAAAAACTCGTCGGTATCCCGAGAAGCGCACGGATGGAAGTAGAGGATGGCCTCGTGACCGCCCTCCTCGAGCGGATGCAAGACCAGGACGGCGCCCGGCTCGACCTTCGCTCCGGTGCCCGTCATGTGGGAGAAGGCCGAGTGGGGACGAAACGCGTAATCGGTGTCGTTTGAGCGGACCTTCAGGTCGCCCGCGGGGATCACAAGCCGCTCGCCGGCGAACGCCTCCGAGAGGCGCTCGCGGCGGGCCTTCGCCCATGGCGCCGAGGCGTTCTCCTCGGGCAGCGACGTATCGCGCGGTGCCCAATGTTGGCTCATGAAGTCGCGAAACGCCATCGAATCGGGGCGTTGGGAGCGGTTCGAGCCGCGTTCGGCCAGCGACTGTTCCTCCGTCGCTGAGCCCTCGTCCGTCGTGGAAGTGGTGGGGGTGCTCTCGTCAGTTGCCATAGCTCCCATCATGCCTCAGGTGCGATACTGAGTCTTCGTGAGAATTGATCCACATGCGCACTCCTGCGTTTCCGACGGCACCGATAGCCCGGCGGAGCTCATGACCGCCGCGGCGCGCGCCAGCCTCGACGTTGTTGGCCTCACCGACCACGACACGTGGGCCGGCTGGAGCGAGGCCGCCGGGCAGGTCCCCGCGAGCGGGGTCGCCCTCCTGCGGGGGGTCGAGGTCTCTGCCTCGCGGAACGGTACCTCGGTGCACGTGCTGGCCCTGCTGCCCGATCCGGAACGCGGCGATCTCGCCGCCCTCATGGAGCGTTCGCGCCGCGGGCGTGACAGACGCGGCAGGATCATGGCCGAACGGCTTGCCGAGGACTTTCCAATCACCTGGGAGCAGGTGCGCGCGAGCGCGGGACCGGGGGCGACCGTGGGGCGCCCCCACCTCGCCGACACCCTCGTCGCGGCCGGCGTCGTCACCGACCGCAGCGCGGCCTTCCAGACGATCCTGGCGCCCTCCTCGCGCTACTACGTGCACCACGAGGCGCCCGACCCCATCGTCGTCGTGGAGGCCATCGTGAGTGCCGGCGGCGTCCCGATCCTCGCCCATCCGCGCGCCGCCTCCCGTGCCGGGCAGGGCCTGAGCGTCGAACAGATCGGTGAACTCGTCGACGCGGGCCTGTTCGCGCTGGAGGCCGATCACCGCGAACATGACGAGCGGGCGCGGGCCGAGGTCCGTGAGATCGCGGCGCGCTTCGGCCTGCCCACGACCGGCGCCAGCGACTATCACGGCGAGGGCAAACCCAACCGGTTGGGCGAACACCTCACCGACCGGGAGGTGTTCGCTCGCATCGAAGACGCGGGTGCAATCGCGGTGATCCGCCCGTGAGCGCCTACCTGGACGTCACGCTCTTCCTCACGACGTTCCTCACCCTGTTCGTCATCATGGATCCGCCGGGCATCATTCCGGTGTTTCTCGCCCTCACCTCGACGCAGACCGCGAAGCAGCGGCGCGCCGCGGCCGCCCAGGCCACGCTCACGAGCTTCGGCGTCATGCTCGTCTTCACCCTGTTCGGGCGTTCCATCCTCGACTTCTTGCAGATTTCCCTCCCCGCTCTCGAGGTCTCCGGCGGTCTCCTCCTATTGCTCGTCGCGATGGAGCTGCTCACCGGTAAGGGTGAGGGGAGTGGGGCCACCAAAACCAAGAACAACGTGGCACTCGTCCCCCTGGCCACACCGCTCATGGCCGGTCCCGGCTCGATCGTGGCCATCATGGTGGCGGCCCAGAATTCTTCGGGTTCGATAGCCGCGTGGAGCTCACTCGGTGCGGCGCTCCTGGCCGTGCACGTGGCACTGTGGCTCGCCATGCGCTTTGCCGACGTCATCCACAGCATCCTCGGGGAGGACGGGACGCTGCTCATCACGCGCCTCGCAGGCATGCTGCTCGCCGCGATCGCCGTTCAGATCATGGCGAATGGTGTCTTCTCCTTCATCGACGCCTACCTGGGATCGACCTAGCGCCACAGCCACGCGGCGCGGCAGGGGCGTCGGCCCGCCCGAGGCCCCTTACCGGGATAGGCGAGCGCCCCGCCGCGCTCCTGGGCTGCGACGGGGCAATCCGTTCAGGAGTTAGTGGTCGGTGGGCTTGCCACCGCGCGTACGACGACGGCGGCGTCGGCGCCCGCCCTCGCCGCCAGCGCGCTCTGCGCCCGAGCGGGACCGGGAACCATCGCGGCGCCGCCTGCCGCGTCCGCCGTCGCGGCCCCCCCGGCCTCCACCGCGCGGGGTGCGCTTACCGGTCTCGCCAACGTCCTCGAGCTTCTCGGCGTCGAGCCCGGCGCGCGTGCGCTTGGAGCGCGGCAGGACGCCGGTGACGTCCGTCGGGATGTTGAGGTCGCTATAGAGGTGATCGCTCGTGTGGTAGGTCTCGATCGGCTCGCCCGCGTTGAACCCGAGCGCCTTGTCGATCATCACCCAGCGGTGGGTGTCGTCCCAGTCAACGAAACTCACGGCCGTACCGGCCTTACCGGCGCGACCGGTGCGCCCGATCCGGTGCAGGTAGATTTTCTCGTCGTCGGGGCACTGGTAGTTGATGACGTGGGTGACATCCTCGACGTCGATCCCGCGGGCGGCGACGTCGGTTGCGACGAGCACGTCAACCTTGCCGGAACGGAAGGCCCGCAGGGCCTGCTCGCGAGCCCCCTGCCCGAGGTCACCGTGGATGGAGGCGGCCGCGAACCCGCGGTCCATGAGGTCATCGGCCACGCGGGCGGCCGTGCGCTTGGTGCGCGTGAAGACGATGGTCAGGCCGCGGCCCTCGGCCTGCAGGATGCGGGCCAGCATCTCGACCTTGTTCATCGCGTGGGCCCGGTAGACGGCCTGCGTGACGGCACGCACCGTAGCGGAGTCGTCGCGCGGGTCCTGAGCGCGGATGTGGGTGGGCTGCTTCATGTAGCGGCGGGCCATGGCGACGACGGCTCCCGGCATCGTGGCAGAGAACAGCATCGTGTGGCGGCCGCCCGGGGTGGCGGCAAGCAGGGTTTCGACGTCGGGTAGGAACCCGAGGTCGAGCATCTCGTCGGCTTCGTCGAGCACGACGGTGCGCGCCTGGTGAAGTTTCAAAATGCCGCGGTTCATGAGGTCGAGCATGCGCCCGGGCGTACCGACGACGACCTCACAGCCGGCTTCCAGCGCGTCGATCTGTGGTTCGAAGGCCCGCCCGCCGTAGATCTGGACGATACGCGCGCCGAGTTTCTTGCCCGCGCTTTCCAGGTCGCGTGCCACCTGGACGGCGAGCTCGCGGGTGGGAACGACGACGAGCGCCTGGGGGAGTGCCTTCTCTCCGAAGGTGGAGGTGTCGAGTCGGTGCAGCAGCGGCAGCCCGAACCCGAGGGTCTTACCCGTTCCGGTCTTCGCCTGCCCGATGATGTCCTGGCCGGTGAGGGCCACGGGCAGGGTGAGGGACTGGATGGGGAAGGGGTGTACGATCCCCTGCTCAGCCAGGGCTTCGACGAGTTCGCTCTTCAGGGGAAAATCGGAGAATTTTTCGCTGGAGGCGTGTTCTTCGACGGTGGGGGTGGTGGGAGTCTCTCCCACCTGGACGATGCCGGTCGGCTCGCTCATAGTGGTCTTCCTTACGGTTTCGGCAGCTCGGCAGCCGATCGCGCACGTACGAGCCTCGGCCGCACTGGGGTGCGGCGGGCGAGAAAGAAGTGTCAGGTCAAGACGACCGGTCAGCCAACAACTCCTCAACCCTACCGTGCTGTCCTCCACCCCGCGGATACAGTGGTGAGGTGCACACCGAAACCGATGATGCCCTCCAGGTTGTGAGCGCCGCCCTCATGGCGACGTTCAGCCACCTCGCCGACGACGCCGCTCACGCCCCCACCTACGCCAGCCAGCTGCGCCTCGCACAGCTCGCATGCGCCGCCGTGCGGCCCCTGTCGACCCTGCAGGCGGATCATGAGCCCCGCTCCGTGGGCGGCCAGGCGCGTCGCGTATTCGCCGATTTCCGGGCCCGGACGGTGCCGCAAGACTGGCCGGAGCGCCTCGCCAAAACCTACGTAGCGCTCGCGGTGGCACGCGACGTCTTACGCGAAGTCGCCGCGCCGCTGGCGGAACGCTATCCGGATCTGGCCGAACAGTCGGAGGCCGCGTGGGCGAGCGCCGACCTCGCGGAGGACCTCGCCGCGTTGATTGACGGGGATCCCCGCCTTACGGCACGCCTGTCCCTGTGGACGCGGCGCGTCATGGGCGAGAGCCTCGCCGTCGCGCGCACGATTGCGACGCTCGCTCCAGCGCTCATGCCCTCGGAGGGGATCGCGGCCGGTCTCGCCCGTATCACGCGGGCCCACAGCGCGCGCATGAGTGCCCTCGGCCTCACCCCGTAGGGCTCGCATGAGTGGGCTCGGCCTCACTCCGTAGGGCTCGCATGAGCGGGCTCGGCCTCAGCCCGGAGGGCACGTGTGGGGCGCCGGTCGCGGGATAGCGGGCCTCGCGATTAGATCGAGAACCCGACTCGGCGCTGCTCCTTCGAACCGATGAGCACATAGGCCAGCTTGTCAGCCGGCACGAGGAGAACACGGTCTCGGTCATCCTGCAGGCGCAGCGGCGCACCCGACTGAAGGGTCGTGTTCACGCGCTCTTCGATGTCAGCAGGCTCGGCCTCCATCTCGAGGGTGACCTCGCGCTGGGCGCGCACAATTCCGACGGTGACATCCATGGTTGGCTTCTCCTTGACTGATCCACGGCCGGGCGTGGGAATATTTGTCTCGCATTGCGGCCGGCCGGACGTGGGACACGCATACTCCAGTCTAATCGGCGCCCGCGCCACCGCGATTTGGCGGTAGGTGCCCATCGTGTCGGGGATAGCGATGATGATGGGGACATGACTTTCCGCCTCGTGACCACGCCGCGTGAATACGCGGACCTCGACCTGCGCGCTGACGGTCGGGATCTTGATGACGACCAGCGGGCGGTCCTCGCGGCGCCCTCCTCGTGGACCGTCGCCATTGGCGGCCCGGGAACGGGCAAGACGACGACGGTCCTCGCCCGAGCCCTCGCGGCCCTGGAGCGGGGCGAACACGCGATCGTGCTCGCCCGTGGGCGCCTCGCTGCGGCGGCCCTGCACGCCGAGCTCGCGGCCCGGCTTGGACAGCGGGCCCCGCTGCGCACCACCCATACCGTCTCCTCGCTCGCCTATGCGCTGCTGGCGCTCGCGGCCGAGCGTGGCATCGGGGGACCGGTGCGCCCTGCCCCGCGGATGGTGACCGGTGCGGATGCCGATGCCGCCCTGGCCGAGATCATCGCCGACGTCGCCCGGGACGCCGCGAGTGAGGAACCGAGCGCACGTACCCAGCGGATCGTATCGGCTCTCGAGGAGGCCGCCCTGCCCCTCGAGGCACTCACCGTCAACCAGTTCCGTCAGGAACTGCGCGACTCCATCATGCGGGCGCAGGAGTTTCAGGTTGGGCCGGAGGACGTCGCCACACTGGCCACGAGCCACGGCATCCCCGCCTGGCACGTCGTCGCGGAGTTCTACGCCATCTACGAACAGGTCCAGTCGCTCGCGGCGATGGCCGAGGACCAAAGTGAAAGGCTCGACGTCTCGGCGCTCGTGGCGGCGGCCGCGAACCTGCTCGTGCATGCGGGCGAGGAATGGCAGGCCGACGGCGTGCTGCCCTCCGTCGTCGTCGTTGATGACGCCCAGGAGCTCACGCGGGCTGGGCACGCTCTGCTGCGGGCCATGCACGCACGGGGCGTGCGGGTGGTGCTCGTCGGCAATCCGGATCAGGCAGTCGAGACCTTCCGCGGCGCCCAACCGGAGGCACTGGCGGCCTCCGGTGACGTCCTGGCGCTGCGCACCGGCTATGTGCACGGCGCGCGCCACGCCCGCAGCCTGGCCGCCGTCGCCGAGACCCTCCCGACGGCGGGTTCGATCGCGCAGCGCCGCGCCCGCCCACGCCCGGGTGAGGATGCGCCACCCGCGGTGCGGGTACTGCCGAGTGCCGCCCAGGAGGAGCACCACGTGGTGGCCAGCGTGCGCGAAGCCCTCGTCCGTGAGGGCAGGGCGGCACGCGACGTCGCCGTGATCGTACGTTCGAGCGCCGAGGCTACGCGCTTTGCGCGCGTCCTGCGTCAGGCCGAGATCCCCGTGCGCACCTCGCAAACCGAGGTGCTGCTCACCGAGGAGCCGGCCGTGCGTCCACTCCTCGCAGCCGCGCGCCTCGCCCTGGACGTGGACGCGATCCTCGAGACCTTGATTCGGCCGGGTTTGCGCGGCTCGGCCAGTGACGCCGCCGCGCTCGACTCCCCGGATAACGCCCAGCGCATCGTCGATCTTCACGAGGAGGTCGCCGCGCTCCTCGTCAGCCCGCTGATCGGTGCGGATCCGGTGCGGGTGCGCCAGTTGCGCCGCGTGGTCGCGGTTGCCGACACGACGGAGAGCGGATCCTCCACGCCATCACCGGTCCGCAGTGCTCTGCGGTTCGCCGAGGCCTGCTTGCTGCCGCCGGCGGCAGCGGTGCTGCCCGATCCGGTGCGTCCGATGGCCGAGCGCCTGGCCGCCATGGTGACGGCTGGCGCGAACGTGGCCCGCACCGGCGCCCCCGCCGAGGCCGTCTTGTGGGCCCTGTGGGAGAGCGCGGGTCTCGCTGAGCCGTGGGCGGAGGCGGCCATGGCAGGCGGGCGTGCCGGCCAGCAGGCCGACCACCACCTGGATGCCGTGATGGCACTGTTCGAGCTGGCAAAGAACCATGCCGAGCGCGAGTTCGGGGCGAGCGCCGACGTCTTCCTCGAGGCCCTCACTGAGCAGACCATCCCCACCGACACGCTCGCCAAGCGTGGCTCGTTGCTCGACGCCGTTTCCGTTCTCACGGTCGGCCAAGCCGCGGGTACGCACTGGCCGTTCGTGATCGTGCCAGCCCTATACGACGGCTCCTGGCCGGACACGCGCCTGCGGGATACGACGCTGGCCTGGCAACGTCTCGCCGACACCCTGGCCGGGGTAGCCCTGGAAGAACACGATCCCGGTGCGGCCTACAGTGCGGCCCGCAGCGCCGTGCTCGCGGGCGAGACCCGCATGCTCCTTGCGGCCCTTGCGTGCGCGAGCGAACAGGTCCTGCTCACCTCCGTCGACGACGGTGAGATCCTCCCCTCGGCCTACCTTTCCCTTGTGGGAGAGATCCAGCCCATCCACGCGCGTCGTATGCTCTCCACACGCGGCCTCACTGCGCGACTGCGCTCGGCCTTAGAGAGCGAGCGCCTCACCGAGGCCGAACGCGCCGCCGTGGCGGACCGCCTCGCCGCGCTGGCAGCAACGGGCACACCGGGCGCTCACCCCGACGAGTGGCCGGGTCTGTGGGAGGTCACCTCCGAGGTGGCGCCCGTCGCCGCGGGGGAGACCACCCGCCTAGCCCCCTCCCAGCTCGAGCCCCTCCTCACCTGCCCGCTACGCCAGTTCCTTCAATCTCACGGGGCACACCGCGATGAACGCGAAGCGGCCGATGTGGGCACTCTCGTCCACGAACTGGCTGAAGAATTCGCGGCCACGCCCCTCACCGGTGAGTCCCTGCTGGAGGCCATGGTCGAGCGCTTCGAGGAGCTTTGGGCCGACCTTCCCCTCCGGCGTCGCGACGGCTGGTATGCCGAAGCCACGCGGAAGCGAATCCTCGGTATGGTCGAGCGCCTCGCCAGGTATCTGGAAGGCAAGGGCGCCCCCGTGGCCGCCGAGCATCGCTTCGAATTCGAGGAACACGGCCTCGAGATGAGCGGTTCGATCGACCGGATCGAGGCGGAGGGCGAGGCCTGCGTCGTCGTCGATTTCAAGACGTCGAAGGCGGCGGTGAGCGGCGAGGACGCCAAACGCCACCCGCAGCTCGCCGTCTATCAGCGGGCCCTGGAGCACGAGGGGCGCACTGTGAGTGGTGGCAGGCTCGTCTATCCGGGGTCAACAACCGCGAAAATCGCCGAGCGCTCCCAGGACCCGCTGGGGGCGGGCGGGCCTGACATCGATGCCTACCTGCGGCGCGCCCGAGACTACCTGGGGCGCACCGAACTTAAGGCCTACGTCGGGTCGGCCTGTGACTTTTGCCCCGTGCGACGTTCGTGTCCCGCTCAACGTGAGGGAGAGAACCTTGTGTGATGATGTCCGCCCGCTGAATCCCGAATGGTCGATCTCCGACCCGGAGCACCCGGCCCGCCGGCTCGCGGCCGCACTCGGCAAGGAACATCCGCCCACCGATGAGCAGGTGCGGGTGATTGACGCGGGGATGCACCCGCTGCTCGTCGTCGCCGGAGCGGGCTCGGGTAAAACCACCACCATGGGCCTGCGCGTCGCCCACCTGGTGAACTCGGGCGCCGTGGGGCCGGGGGAGGTCCTCGGCCTGACCTTTACGCGAAAGGCGACCTCCCAACTGGCCGGCGACGTGCGTTCGCTCTTGTCCATCCTCGGCACCACGTCGAGCCTGGAGGCTCCGACGGTCGCCACCTACAATGCGTTCGCCGCCCAGGTGGCGCGCGACTTCGCGCTACGGCTCGGTGAGGACCCGGATGCCCAACTCATCACCGATGGCCACGCGATCCAAATCATGCTGGACCTCGTCGCCGGGTGGGAGCGCGACCTCTCGATCTTCACCAGTGGAGTGGAGGACATCGCGAAAAAGGCACACGCACTCGCGAGCCAGGTGCGCGACAACCTCAAGAGTGTCGAGCAGGTACGCGAGGAGCTGCTCGCCTACGCCCATCAATGCGCACCGCTGCTTGGGAAGTACCAGGTCGATAAGAAAACCGCGCTGCGCACCACGATCGAGGAGGTGCGGAAGGCGGCCACGTCAGCGGCTGTCCGCGAAGTGCTTGGCCTCGCCCTGAAACCGGCCAAGGACTCCGCCGAACCGCTCGTCGCGATCGCCCAACGCCTCGTGCTGCTCGACATCGTCGAGGCCTACGAGGAGCGCAAACGCGCGCTCGGCGTCATGGAGTTCTCCGACCAGGTCGCGATCGCGGCGCGAGTGGCGGAGCTGCCCGAGGTGCAGGAGACCATGCGCCAGCGCTACCGGCTCGTGCTGCTCGACGAATTCCAGGACACCTCCGTCACACAGCTGCAATTCCTCTTGCGCCTCTTTGGCACCGACCACTCCATCACGGCGGTGGGTGACCCGAACCAGGCTATCTACGGGTGGCGCGGCGCCTCCGCGCAGGCCCTCGCCGACTTCCAGCACCTCTTTGCCTCCTCCGGGGCGGCCGCCACGCTGCCGCTCAACACGGCCTTCCGCAACGCGACGTCGATCCTCACGGTGGCCAACCACGTCGCCGCACCCCTGTCGTTGAGTACGGGTTCCGTGCCGGTCCCCGAACTGAGCGCCCGAAAGGGGGCCAACGAGGGGCAGGTGAGCGTCCACGTCGCGGCCTCGATCGAGGAGGAGGGAGAGGCGATCTGCGACGCGATCGAAGCGATCTGGCAGCCGGGTCGCGGGGAATCACTCGCCATTTTGGCCCGGCGTGGTTCCTCCATCGCCGCCGCAGCTGAGGCTCTGCGCAGTCGCGGGATCCCCCACGAGATCGCCGGGCTGAAGGGACTCCTGGCCGTGCCGGAGGTCGCCGATGTGCGAGCCCTGCTCGAGGTCGCGGCCGACGCCTCGCGCGGGGACAGCGCGATGCGCCTGCTCACCCGGGCGCGCCTCTCACTCACGGACCTCGACGTCGTGAACGACTGGGCGCGTCGCACGCGCCGCGAGGAGTGCGCCGGCGTCGACGTCTCCCTCGTCGAGGTTCTCGCCGAGCTGCCTCGGCCCGGGTTCGTGAACCAACACGGCCACGAACTGAGCGAGACCGCGAGGGCACGCCTCACCGATCTGCAGGGCGCGATCCGGCAGGTACGCGCGGCGTTTGGCTCCCATCTGGAAGACATCGTCGCGGTGGCGGAGCGGGCGCTCCGGGCAGATATCGACGTGTTGGCCCGGCCCGGTGCGACGAGCCTTTCTGCTCACCGCCACCTCGACCGGTTCCGGCAGGTGGCCCGCGACTTCGTCGCCGTCGTTGACGCCCCCGACGTCCTCGCCGCCTTCCTGGCCTACCTGGACTCCGCCGAGAGCGAGGAGCGCGGCCTGGAACAGGAGGGTGAGGCGCGCGAACGCGCCGGTGGCGTGGAGCGGGACGTGCTAGACGAGGCCGTCCAGCTCATGACGATCCACGCGGCGAAGGGTCTCGAGTTCGATCACGTCATCGTGAGCGACCTGGTCGAGGGCGCCTTCCCCAGTCACCGAAAGAGGAAGTACACCTATCCCCTCACCTCCAAAGGCTGGCTGACGAACGCCGGGGAGCTGCCCTACCGGCTCCGCCTGGACCACGACTCGCTGCCCGAGTTCACGGGTGAGAATAATTCGCTGACCCCATCCCAGGAGGATGAGGGCTCGGTCATGGGAGGCTATCTCGACGAGACGGGGAACAAGCGGTTGGCCGCCTTCGCGGAGGCAGTCGGTGCCTACCGCCTTCAAGAAGAGCGACGGCTCGCCTACGTCGCCTTCACCCGCGCCAAGCACACGCTCGTGCTGACGGCCGCCTGGTGGGCGTCGGGCACGACCATGAAGGCGCCCTCCCGCTTCCTGCTCGAGACCCTCGAGCCGTCCGACCCGCGCCGCGCCGCCATCGACGAGACCGACGCCGGCCCCTGGTGGACGGCCGGGCCACTGGCTGACACCCCGACCCAGGTGGATACGCTGCAGGCCACGTCCGCGGGGGCCTCTCCGCTCGAATTCCCCAGCTGGCCCGAGCCCCCCGAAGAGAACCCCCACCAGCCTGCGCCACCGTTCACCGAAGTCGAGGCCCCCAGCTATCCGGGTGCGCCGCCCGCGGGCGAACGCCTCGGGGCGCTGCAACGTGCCGCCGCGGACGTCCGTGCCGCCCTCGAGCGGCGTGCCGAGGGCACAGCCGACGATACGGCGGCAGCACAGAGTGAGACAGCGGGCCCCGCGCCGAGTCCGAACGTTGACGGCCCCGATGCCCGACAGATCCGAGCGAGTGTTGCCGAACTGCTCACCGAGGCGGACCTGGTTCAGGCTGAGGCCGAGCGGGCGGCGAATATCAGCGAGACGCTCGCGGTGACCCTGCCGGGGAACCTGTCGGCAACTCAACTGCAGTGGATCGCCCGCTCACCGGAGGACTACCTGCGCCACGTGCGCCGGCCCCTGCCGGCGCGGCCGACGTCACAGGCCCGGCTCGGCACCGAGTTCCACCGGTGGGTGGAGGACTACTACACGAGGGAGGGGAAGCTCGACCTGGCTCTCGCCGCCGCCGACCACAGTGCCGACGCGACGCTCGCCGCCTGGCAGGAGACCTTCCTCTCGTCCCGCTTCGCTCAGCTCACGCCCGAAGCCGTGGAGGAGTCGGTGGTCTTGAACCTCACTGTGGCGGGTCGCGTCACGCAGGTGCGCTGCAAGATCGACGCCGTGTTTGCCACGGACTCCGAATACGAGATCGTTGACTGGAAGACGGGACGCGTGCCCGTCGACGCGCAAGATCTCGCGCTCAAGTCCCTCCAGCTGCAGATCTACCGGCACGCTTTCGCGGCGGCACGCGACCTCGACGCCGCGCGCGTGGGCGCGCGCTTCTACTACGTGGCAGAAGACCTCGAGGTGAGTGGACCGCAGGCGGATTTGCAGGAGATTGCCGACCGACTGGCTGCCCTCGATGAGCTCACGCGCGGCGAGGTGATCGGGGCCGAGGTCGAGGGGCACGAGCGGCTCGGCGGTCAGGCCGGGTAGAGCCCCGCGCTAGCGGGTCTCGCGCGGGTAGAGGTCGACCTCATCGACCGGGTCGTCCTTCGCCGCTTCGGAATCGTCCCCATCAGCGTGGGGGTAGAGTTCAGTTTCGCTCTGACCGGCGTCGCTGGCCTGCGTCTGCGAGACCTCGGCGTCACTCGGCTCCGACCCGCTGGAGCGCACCTCGCCGTGGGATCCGCTGGCCGCATCCCCATCCGCGAGCGCCTGCTCACCGTCAGGCGCCTCATCGTAGGTCTCCTCCCAGCCCGTCTCAATGACGGGGGAGGTACGCCCGAGCGGGCGGTCGTCGCCGACCTGGCGGGCGAGCGTTGTCAGCATGTCGTCCGCATCCGCGATGACCGCCGCATTCTCGGTGCGTACCCCGTGCAGCAGCCAGCGCGCGAGTGCGAGCTCGGAGAGCAGCAGGGCCCGGTCGATGATGTGCGTATCGGGCGCGTTCGTACGCGCAAAGGCATACGCCTCGTGGAGCGTGTCGAGGGACTCTTCGGGGGCCGTCGCCAGCAACCAGGACAGATCCTCGGCCGGGTCCCCGATCCGCAGCCCGGACCAATTCGTGACCGCGGCCAGACGATCGCCGTCAATGGTGAGGTTCTCGCCCGTGAGATCCCCGTGGATCACACAGCACGCGAACTGCCACAGGGCCACGTCCTCGAGTGCCTGCTCCCAGCGGTTCAGCAACGAGGAAGGAACGCGGGAGGTGCGGGCCACCTCATCCATTTCGGCGAGCCACCGCTCACGGATCGTAGCCGCGTCCTCGACCGGCAAGTCGAGATCGGTGACCACGGTGGGCGCCAGATTGTGGATCGCGGCGATCCCCATCCCGAGGGAACGCGCGACCTCACCGGCGCATTCGGCGACGTCGAGCGGAGTCCCCGGCAGTTCGGGATACACGACGAGCGGTAGGCCCTCCTCGGTGTGGGAGGAGCCGAGCAGTTGCGCCACCTGGAAGGGCAGGGTCCCCTCGTGTACGAGGGGCAAAAGGCGCCCGAGGATGGGGGCCTCGGCACTGGCTTTCAGCGCCGCCGTCTCGGTCCGCGCGGCACGCACCGTGAAGCGCTTCTTCTTGCGGTCGAGCACCGCCGTCGACAGCCACTCGTCGGTGGCGCTCTGAGGCGGCCCCACAGCGGCGACGTCGAAGTCGGGCAGCGCCGAGGTCGCGGCGGCAGCGAGGGTCAAAAAGGTATGGTCCGGCACTCTTCCACGGTACGATCAACGGCCCCGCGATGGGGAGCTACACGCCGACCGAAGCTGAACACTGTCCACAAGCTAGGGTAGAGCCTTTACGTCGCCTATCGCCTCAGCTAGGTTAGAGCCCACCATGTGAACGCAGATCAAGGGAGAGCGGTTGTGGATGCCCACGCACAGGTGGAAGCCGACGTGCGGCGCCTCGTCGCGGACCGGCAGGTCGACCCGCTGCGACAAAGTGCCGAAATGGAAGCCATCATCCAGGAGGCCCTCGAGGCCTACGAGCGCGACGCCCTCGCCGGTCGCGCCGTCCTGGAGGTCGATCTCACCGAGATGCGCAAGGGCATCTACGACGCCGTCGTCGGGTTCGGAGTCCTGCAGCCCTACCTCGATGACCCGAGTATCGAAGAGGTGTGGATCAACGGTCCCGACGCGGTTTTCGTCGCGCGCTCCGGGCGATCCGAACTCACCACCACGCTCATCTCGCAGGCCGAGATTCGCGACCTCGTCGAACGGATGCTCCGGATCGCGGGGCGCCGGCTGGACCTCTCCTCCCCGTTCGTCGATGCGCGGCTGCCCGGAGGCGAGCGCCTTCACGTCGTCATCCCACCGATCACCCAGGACGCGTGGGCCATCAACATTCGCAAGTTCGTGGCGCGCGCCGAGCGATTGCGTCACCTCGTGGCTGCCGGCTCTCTCACGCCCGCCGCCCAACGCTTCTTATCGGCCTGTGTACGGGCCGGGCTGAACATCGTGGTCTCGGGGCGCACCCAGGCCGGCAAAACGACGATGATCCGCGCGCTCGCCGGCGAAATCCCGAGCGGAGAGCGCATCGTCACGTGTGAGGAAGTCTTCGAGCTCGGCCTGAAGAACCGCGACTGTATTGCCCTGCAATGCCGCCAGCCCTCTCTCGAGGGCTCCGGCGAAGTCGATCTGCGCCGCCTCGTGAAGGAATCGCTGCGGATGCGCCCCGACAGGATCATCGTTGGCGAGGTCCGCCAGGCGGAGGCATTCGACATGCTGGTGGCCTTGAACTCGGGCCTGCCCGGCATCAGTTCGATCCACGCCAACTCGGCGCGCGAGGCGCTCACCAAACTCTGCACCCTACCGCTGCTCGCCGCGGAGAACGTCACCTCCGCGTTCGTGATCCCCACCGTGGCGGCCAGCACCGACGTCGTCATCCATCTCAGCCTGGACGCGGCCGGCACCCGCCAGGTCGACCACATTTCCTACGTGACGGGCCGGATCGAGGAGGGCACGGTCGAGATCGCTCAGGTCTTCTCCCGGCGGGAGGGCTCCCTCAGGTGCCACGGCCTGGGAGCCGTGCATCGCGCCCCCTTTGAGCGGATCGGCATTGAGTTGGATGAGGAGGTCGGCCGGTGAGCGGCACGCTCGTCGGCCTGCTCCTGGGCAGCGGGCTTGTCCTCGTCTGGAGTGGGTGGCGTTCGCCAGCCTCGCGGAGTGGCTTCCGGCCCTCCCGGGTGCAGCGCCTCCTCCTGGACGCGGGCCTTTCGAGGGTTTCCGTCTCCGCGTTTATCGCAGCAACTCTCGCTGCCGCCGTCCTCGGCGCCGCCGTCGTGCTCGTATTCACGACGGGCGTCGTGATCTCCAGCTACGCGGCCCTGGCCTGTGCACTGACCCCGTGGGTGTGGGTGCACGAACGCGCGAAACGACAGCGCGCCGTGATCTCGGGCATGTGGCCCGACATCGTGGAGAACCTCATCGCCGCGATCCGCTCCGGTCTTCCGCTCAGCGAGGCCGTGGCGAGTCTCGCGGACACCGGCCCACCGGCGGCGCGTGAGGGATTCCTCGCCTTCCGCCGCTCGCTGCGGGTCACTGGTCGCATCGATGAGGCCCTGGATGCCGTGAAAGACCACTTCGCTGACCCGGTTGCCGACCGCATCGTGGAGGCCCTGCGCGTCGCAAAAGATGTGGGCGGCTCCGATCTTGGGTCGGTACTACGCACGCTTGCCAGCTCGCTGCGCGCCGAGGCGCACGCCCGTGGGGAGTTACTCGCCCGCCAGTCCTGGACCGTGAATGGCGCGCGTCTCGCGGCTGCCGCCCCTTGGCTCATCCTGGCGATGTTGAGCATGCGCCCCGAAAACGCGCGCGCCTTCGACTCCGCCGAGGGTTTGGCCGTCCTCGGGGCGGGTGCCGTAGTCACCGTGATCGCACACCGTCTCATGCGTTGGATCGGCCGGCTACCGCGCGAACCGAGGAGCCTGGCATGAGCATCGGCTATCTCGCCGTGATCGTCGGGGTGACGGCAGGGGTCGGGCTCCTCCTGCTCGTGCTCGCCTACGACGCCGCCCGTCCCACCCTTGTGCGGCGCCTCGCGCCCGCCCTTGATGTGCGCGAACGTGGTCGCGCGCAGACCTCCATCTCGGCGGTCGAAGCCCTCATCGCGGCCGCGGGGCGTGACCTGGGGCGCGCCGTCGGGATGATTGGATCCTCCACCAGCTCGGTGCGTGAGCGCCTCCGGACGCTCGGCAGGGAGGAGGACGTCGGCCAGATCCGTACCGAACAGCTCGCGAGTGCGGCCCTCGGGGTGGGACTCGTCCTCCTTGCGACGCCGCTCCTGCTCGCTCGGGCCGTCCCCGGCCTCATCATCGTTGCGCTCGCCCTGATGGCCGCCGTTGGCGGCGCGCTCGCGCGCGATACGTGGTTGAGCATTCAGGTGCGGCGCTACCGCGCCCAGCTCGTGCGCCAGCTGCCGGACATTGTGGAACTCCTCGCGCTCGCGATTAGCGCGGGGGAGGGGCCGCTCGCCGCCCTCACTCGGGTCTGCGACATCGGCACCGGTGAGCTTGCCGCCCGGCTGCGCGCCACGCTCGCCGCCGTGCACGCCGGGGCACCGCTTGCCCAGGCGCTACGCGAGCTGTCCGAAGGGAATGCGGTGCCCGCGCTGCGACGCTTTTCGGAATCCATGGTGACCGCGCTCGAGCGGGGAACACCGTTGGCGGCCGTCCTGCATGCGATCGCTCAGGACCTGCGCGCCGAGGCGCGAGAATCCCTCATGGAAAGTGGTGGCAAACGAGAAATCGGGATGCTCGTGCCCGTCGTCTTCCTCATCTTGCCGGTCTCCGTCATCTTCGCGCTCTACCCCGGTCTGCACGCCCTCAACGCCGTCATGACCTAGCCCGGCCCGCGCCGTCGCGGATCGATCCCCCACCCCACCGACCAGGAGAATCACCATGAAGACCAGCCTCAGCCCCATCACCCGCCTGATGGCGCCGCTGCGCCACCTGCTCACCGAGCGGGGCCGCGAGGAGAGAGGAGACGTCCCCGGGTGGGTCCTCGTAACCCTCATGACGGCGGGCCTTGTGCTCCTGCTGTGGGGCGTCGCGGGCGACGCACTTGTCGCCCTATTCCAAACCGCTATGGCGCGCGTGGGAATCATCGGAGCCTAGGTGGGATTCCGCGAGGCCTTCTCGAGCGGGCCAGGCACGCATCGCGGCATGGCCCCACGTGCCGGGTCCGCCCGGCGCGCCGGACACGCACGCCGGGTGGCGGACACCGAGCGGGGCAGTGCCACCGTCGAGTTCGCGCTCGTCATGATTCTGCTGCTGTTTGTGGTCCTCGCGCTCATTCAGTTGGTGCTGGCCGTGCACGTGCGGGCTATCGTGATCGACAGCGCCGCCGAAGGGGCTCGCCGCGCCGCGATGCTCGGGTCGAGCCCGGCCGCCGGTGAGCGTCTCACGCGCGCACTCATCACCTCCGCGATCGACCCGTCCTACCCCGTCCAGGTGAGCGTGCGCGACGAACGGGTGGCCGGTCTCGACGTCGTCACGATGCGGGTCCGCTCGACCCTCCCGCTCGTGGGATTGCTGGGGCCACGCGGCCTGATCGACGTGAGTGCGCATGCCGTACGCGAGGAACAGTTCCTGGTCGAGGCCATCGAATGAGGAAACTCCCGCTGTCACAGGCGCGGGACCGGGAGCGCGGTTCGGCGGTCGTCGAGTTCGTCGCCGTCACCGTGATCCTCCTGATCCCCGCCGCATACGCCATCCTCACGCTCTTTCAGATCCAGTCGGCCCATTTTGCCGCCGACGGGACGGCACGCGAGGCCGCCCGCATCATCAGTGAGGCGCGTGATGAGGGACGCGCGCGAGCGCACGTGGCGGCGCTCGCTCGCCTGAGCGCCTACGATCTCGGGCTCGAGCCGGATGCCGTGCGCATCCGCCTGACCTGCGAAGCGAGCCCCTGCCTGAGCGCCGAAGCCCTCATCGACGTCGAGGTGGTCATTGAACGGCCCCTTCCCCTCATCCCAGCCTTCCTGGCTTCCCGTCTGCCCGCGAGCGTGCGCGTGGGGGCCTCCGCCGTCGGTGTCGTGAACCCCTATCTGCAGCGGAGCGAGCCATGAGGGGGCATGCAGAAGACGGGCGCATCACACTCCTCACGATCGGACTGCTCGGCGCGATCCTCATGATCGGCTACGCCGTGATCGCCGCGAGTGCCATCCACCTGGAACGCAAACATCTGCAGGACCTCAGCGAGACGCTCGCTGTGCGCGCCTCCTCAGCGGTGGACGAGCGCAGCTACCTCGAAGCGCAGCTGCGCGCCGCCCCCACGGCACCCGAAGCCTTCCCGGTGAACGATGAAGCGACCATGCACGCTGCGCTCGACGCGCACCTGGCCAGGCTCGAGGGACGGCTCCCCGATGACCTTCAGGTCGTGGAGGTGGCGCGCCGCGGGTCGAGGGTTAGCGTGCAACTCTCGGCGACGGCGCGCCCACCCCTGCTCCCCGACTGGTTGTGGCCGGTGCGGATCACTGTGCGGTCCTTCGCGGAGATCCACGCGGGTTCTTCCCACTAGGCTGCTCGCGTGAGCCGCGCACGCGTGATGGGATTCGTCTTCCTGTTGGGAGCGATGGCCGCCGTGCCCGCCGTCACGATCGATATGTACCTGCCTTCCCTGCCGGAGGTGGCCGCGGAGCTCAGCGCTAGCGACTCGCAGGCGGCCGGAACCATCACGGGCATGCTGATCGGGGCGGCCCTCGGTCAGCTCCTGGTGGGCTCCCTGTCCGACACCTATGGACGCAAAGCACCCTTCGCGGTGGGCCTGACGATCCACACGCTGACGTCACTCGCCTGCATCTGGGCGCCCACGATCCTCGGTCTCATCTCGCTGCGGGTCTTGCAGGGCGTCGGCAACGCGGCCGCCTCGGTGACCGCCATGGCCATGATCCGTGACCGATTCGAGGGGGCACGTGCCGCCGCCATCATGAGTCGCCTCATGCTCGTCATCGGGCTGGCGCCACTGCTGGCCCCCACCATCGGCGGACTCATCGCCACACAGTGGTCCTGGCGAATCGTCTTCGCCTTCCTCGCCGGATACGGCGCGTTTGTTCTCATCGCCACCGTCGTGTTTATGCCGGAAACCCATCCGAAGGAGCGGCGCTCGCGCACCTCCTTGCCGCAGGCGTTTCGGGGCTACGCGCTCCTGCTGGCCGACCGCCAATTCATGGCGCTGGCCGTACTCCCGGGCCTCGGCCTCGCGGTCCTTATGACCTACGTGTCCGCCTCACCGTTCGTGCTGCGTGCCCACTTTGGCCTGACCGAGAGTCAATTCGCCCTCCTGTTCGCCATCAACGGGCTCGCCCTCATCGTGGGAACGCAGGTGAACGCGCAGCTCGTGCGTGGGCGCACCCCAATCACGATTCTGCGCTGGGTGATGCCCCTCGAGATGACGATGGCGCTCGCGGTCGTCCTCATCGCGCTCGGTTTCGACTCTCTGATCGGGGTGTCGATCCCGCTGTGGATCATGCTCGCCCTGAACTCCATCGTCATGCCGAACGCGACCGCAATGGCCCTCTCGCGGCACGGCGCGCGAGCGGGGTCCGCGGCCGCCGTCGTGGGGGCCAGCCAGTACGGCCTCGCCGGCGTGATTGCCCCGGCCGCCGGCGTCCTCGGGGCGAGCGCGGTCTCGATGGGGTCCCTGATCGCGGTCGTCGCCCTCGTCGGTTATCTGCTGGTGCGTACCGTCGCAGATCCTGACGGCGCCTGACCGATCGCGTAACCTGAGAAGAGTGGCGACCGAATTTGATGAAGAACTGGCCTCTTTGCGCCAGACGATGACGACGATCCTGAAGGTCTCCGAACCGGAGAAACTGAAGGCGAAGATTGCCGAGCTCTCCGAGGCGGCAGCAGCCCCCGACCTGTGGGATGATCCGGACGCCGCCCAGGGGATCACCTCGAAACTCTCCCACGCCCAGTCAGAGCTCGAACACCTGGATCGCATGGTCGAGCGCATCGACGACCTTGAGGCCCTCATTGAACTCGGCCAAGAAGAAGCCGACGCCGAGACGCTCGCCGAAGCGGAGAGCGAACTGGCGGCGGTACAAAAGTCGCTCGGTGATCTCGAGGTGCGCACCCTCCTGTCGGGCGAATACGACGAGCGTGAAGCCGTCGTCACGATCCGTGCGGGCGCCGGCGGCGTGGATGCTGCCGATTTTGCCGAGATGCTCATGCGCATGTACCTGCGCTGGGCCGAACACCACGGCCACGCGACCGCCGTGCTCGACACCTCCTATGCGGAGGAGGCCGGTCTGAAATCCGCGACCTTCGAGGTGAAGGCCCCCTACGCCTACGGGACGCTCTCGGTGGAGGCGGGCACCCACCGCCTCGTGCGGATCTCACCGTTCGACAACCAGGGCCGACGCCAGACCTCCTTCGCGGCGGTTGAGGTGGTGCCGCTTATCGAGACCACCGACCACATCGAGATCCCCGAATCGGACCTGAAGGTCGACGTCTTCCGTTCCTCCGGCCCGGGCGGTCAGTCGGTGAATACGACGGACTCGGCGGTGCGGATGACGCACCTGCCCACGGGCATCGTCGTCTCCATGCAAAATGAGAAGTCGCAGATCCAAAACCGCGCGGCCGCGCTGCGGGTGTTGCAGTCACGCCTGCTCATCATGCGCAAGGAGGCGGAGGACGCGGAGAAGAAGAAACTCGCCGGGGACGTGAAGGCCTCGTGGGGGGATCAGATGCGCTCCTACGTGTTGCAGCCCTACCAGATGGTGAAGGACCTGCGCACCGAATACGAGGAAGGAAACCCCGCGGCGGTCTTCGACGGTGAGATCGACGGTTTCCTCGAGGCCGGGATCCGGTGGCGGCGCGGCCAGGTCGCTCGCGCGGAGGACTAAGGCTGGGGGTCGCGCCAGGGTGGTGGCTCCCCTCTCGAACACGTGCGCTGGCGTCCTCCCTCCAACGAGGCCGCGGCCCTGCGGCCGAGCCCACCTGGCGGCGGCGAGGTGCGCAGCGCCGAGTCTGACCGCGCCCGGCGTGTCAGGAGGAGCGGGCTGCGGGCACCTGCCTAGCCTGTGCATAGCATTGCCCTCCTATGCCCAGTGACAGGTGGATCTCCCACGTGATCAGATTCGACAACGTATCCAAGGTCTATACCCGCGGCGCTAAACCGGCGCTGGACGGGGTGAACGTGGAGATCGAACGCGGCGAGTTCGTCTTCCTCGTAGGAACGTCGGGTTCCGGAAAATCCACGTTCCTGCGTCTCGTGATGCGCGAGGACCGGCCGACGACGGGCACCGTCTACGTGCTCGGTCGCGACGTCGGGCGGATTTCACGCTGGAAGCTGCCGAACCTGCGGCGCCAGATCGGGCCGGTCTTTCAGGACTTCCGCCTGCTGAACAACAAGAGCGTGTACGACAACGTCGCGATCGCGATGCAGGTCATCGGTAAGCCCCGCCACCAGGTGCAGACCTACGTGCCGGAGGTCCTCAAGCTCGTCGGCCTCGAAGGCAAGGAGCGGCGTTTGCCCACCGAACTGTCGGGCGGTGAGCAGCAGCGCGTGGCGATCGCCCGCGCGTTTGTGAACCGGCCCGCGATCCTGCTGGCGGACGAACCCACCGGCAACCTCGACCCGGAGACCTCCACCGGCATCATGAGCCTGCTGAACCAGATCAACCGCCAGGGGACGACCGTCATCATGGCCACCCACGACCACTCGATCGTGGACCAGATGCGTAAACGCGTGATCGAGCTTGTAGAAGGTGTCGTGGTGCGCGACCAGTCGCGCGGCGTCTACGGGGCGGGGAGGTAGCCATGCGGTTGCGATTCATCCTCTCCCAGATCGGCAAGGGCCTGAAGGCCAACGTCGCGATGACGATCTCCGTCGTCCTCGTGACCTTCATCTCGCTCACCTTTGCTGGGGCCGCGGGGCTCCTGCAGACGCAGGTGGAGCGACTCAAGGGCACGTGGTACGACAAGGTCGAGGTCTCGGTGTTCATGTGCGCCGAAGGGGACCCCTCCACCAACTGTGCCGGGCAGGAAGCCACCCAAGAACAGATCGATGCGGTGGGCGAGGCCCTCGAGTCGGCGAACCTCGACCCGTTCGTTGAGGAGGTTTTCTTCGAAACGAAGGAGGAGGCCTACGAGAACGCGAAGAAGGTGCTGGACTCTGCCTGGGTGGACAATCTCACCGCCGACCAGATGGGGGTCTCCTACCGCATCAAACTCGCCGATCCCACCCAGTATGAGGTGATCGCGGACGAGCTGAGCGGCAAACCTGGCGTCGAATCCGTCGTCGACCAGCGCGAGGTTTTGGAGCCGCTGTTCAACCTGCTGGACCGGGCCACCTACACCTCGATCGGGCTCGGCGTCATCATGATCATCACCGCGGCGCTTCTCATCACGACGACGATCCGGCTGTCGGCCATGAGCCGGCGTCGCGAAACCGAGATCATGCGCTACGTCGGAGCCTCGGCCCTGTTCATCCAGTTGCCGTTCATGGTGGAGGGCGCGCTCGCGGCGCTCGCCGGCGCGGGCCTCGCGATCGGTGGCCTGTGGGCGGGTGTGCGCTTCCTGGTCGAGGGCTGGCTCGCCCAGGGCGCGAGCGCGGTCAACACAATCTCGACCACGGACGTGTGGTGGCTCTCGCCGTGGCTGATCTTGCTTGCCCTCATCCTTGCGCTCGTCGCCTCGGGCTTCTCCCTGAATCGCTATACGAAGGTCTGATGATGTTTTCTCGCCGCTTGTTCGCCGCCCTCGTCTCCGCCACGCTGCTCCTGTCCGGCATGGCGGTCACGGTGAGCCAGGAGCCCGCCCACGCGGACTCGAAGGAGGATCTCATCCGCCAACGGGAGGCGAATAACAAGCGGCGCGAGAAGTTGGCCAGCCAACTCGAAGGCGTGAACTCCGATCTTTCGAGCGTCTACCTCAAGCTTGATCAGACGAAGGCGGACCTCGCCGTGGCAGAAACCGAGCTCGTCCAAGCCGAGGAGAAACTCGCCGGAGCGCAGCGCGTGCAGGAGCACACCGAAGGGCGGCTCATTGCGGCGGAGGCCGAACTTGAACGCATCGGGGAGGAGATCGAGTCCACCGACGAGGAGATCGACTCGACGCGATCCTCCCTCGCGGAGGTCGTGCGCACCTCCTACCGGTCGGGTGGGGCGAACCTCGGTTCCTTCACCGAACTGTATGAAATCGGCGTCGGGCAGCGTTCTGTTCAGGCGCTCGCGGCCCGCGAAGCGGCGGTGCGTTCCCAGACCCGCGCTATCGATAACCTGTCGGAACTGAACGCGCAGAACCGCAATGCGCGGGCCCGCCAGGATCGGGTCACCGAACTCATCACGGAGCTCAAGGCCGAGGCCGACGCCGCCGTCGTCGCCGCCGATGAGGCGCGGGAGGCGAAGCAGCAAAAGACGGACACGATCGCGAGTTTGAAGGCTGACCAGGAATCCCTGGCGGGAGAACTCGAGGCGCAAAAGGACCAGATCATTGCGGATCGCGCGGCCGTCGAGGCCGCCGATAAAGGCCTGAAGCAGCAGATCGCGGCGATCGTCGCGGAAGAGAAGCGCCGTGAGGCGGAGGCGGAACGCAAGCGCAAGGAAGAGTACCGGCGCAAGCAGGCCGAGGCGAAGAAGAATAACCGGCCCGCGCCAGCGCCGCCGAAGGCACCCGCCAAGCCGGCCCCCTCAAGCGGGGCGTTGATTCCACCTGTGCCACGCCCGCTATATGTGACCTCGCCCTACGGGATGCGGGTCTACCCGATCACGGGCGGTTGGTTCATGCACAACGGTGTCGACCTGCGCTCCTCGTGCGGGAGCCCTCAGGTAGCGGCGGCCGCGGGGACCGTCACGGCAACCAAGCCGGCGCGCGGCAACGGCACCCACGGCAATCAGGTCATCATCAACCACGGTCTGATTGGCGGGGTCAGCTACGTGACGGTCTACAACCACCTGTCGGGATTCGCCGTCTCACCTGGCCAGCGTGTGAGCCAGGGCCAGACCATCGGATACACGGGGGCGACGGGGATGGTGACCGGCTGCCACGTGCACTTCGAGGTGTGGAAGAACGGATCGACCATCAACCCGATGCGCCTGCCGGGCTTCTAGCCCTCCTCGGGAGCCGACCGTCCCTGTGGGCGGGAGGCGCGTGGTGGCGCACTCGCGGGCCCCGATACGGGCTTAGACGGACGGCGCGGCTTTTCCCACGCGGGCCCAGCTCTCACTCCCGGATACACTGGTGGTGAGCAACCAAGGAGGAACGGGACGAGAGACGTGGCAGCCCGAAAGACACCCAAACTCAGCGCAGCCGAGAAGGCCAAGGCGGCGGCGGACGCCCACCAGACGGTGGCCCGCAACCGCAAGGCTTTCCATGACTACCACATCGAGGAACGGATCGAGGCGGGCCTCGCCCTGTCCGGAACCGAGGTGAAGGCCCTTCGTATGGGGCGAGCCTCGCTCGTGGATGGCTGGGTCGAATTTGATGCGGGGGAGGCCTGGTTGCAGGGCGTGCACATTCCCGAATACGCCCAGGGCACCTGGACGAACCACGCGCCGCGGCGGCGTCGGCGACTGTTGCTGCACAAGTCTCAAATCGTGAAGCTCGCCGTGAAGAGCCGTGCCAAGGGCTACACCGTCATTCCGCTTGAGCTCTACTTCATTCGCGGCCGCGCAAAGGTCGAGATCGCGCTCGCTCGCGGTAAGCAGGAATGGGATAAGCGGCAGGCGCTGCGCGAGAAACAGGACGCGCGTGAGGCGCAGCGTGCAATGAGCCTGCGCAGGCACCGCTAACGCTCCGACCCTCACATCCGACCGGTACGCACCTAGCACCGTCATTGATTGACGACAAAATGTAGTAGGACTACTATCTTTCGTAGTAGAGGGGCGTTGTTTTAGCGACCTCGCCTCTGCCGTCCTTCCGCAGTGGGGAGACGGGGTACGTCCAATAGGGAGGAACGTCGTGGCGCTCATCGATGTCGAGGGGCTGCATTTTGCCTACGGCGCCACTGTGGTGCTTGAGGATCTCGATCTGCAGATTCGCGCGGGTGAGCTGGTCGCCATGCTTGGCCCCAATGGGGCGGGCAAGACCACGCTGGTGGAAAACCTGCTCGGCACGCTCGTGCCGGACCGCGGCACCGTTCGGGTGTGCGGTATCAACCCGCGTCGGGCCGGCGCCAGGTTCTGGCCGAAGGTTGGTTTCATGTCCCAGCATTGGAGCGATCACTCCAAGTGGCGGGTCATGGAGCAGCTCGAATGGATCCGAGCCTGCTACGACACCCAGGGTGGGCCGACCCGCGATCCCGCCCAGATCCTGGATGCCCTGGAGCTGTCCGATAAGGCGCAGGCGCCGCTCGGCAAGCTGTCGGGTGGTCAGCGCCGGCGCGTCGACTTTGCCGCCGCGCTCCTTTCTCGCCCCGAGCTGCTCATTCTCGATGAGCCGACGACGGGGCTGGATCCGGTCGCGAAGGCAAAGATTCACGACCTCGTGGCAGATTGCCAGGACGGCGGGACGACGGTCCTGCTGACGACCCACGATTTGGCGGAGGCGGAGAAGATCTCTTCGCGCATCGTCATCCTCGCAGGCGGCGGTTTTCTCGCCGACGGGACGGCGCACGAGCTGCGCCGTCGGCTCGCCAGAGAATCCGAAATTACGTGGCGGGAGGCGGAGGAGACCTTCGTTCACTCCACGAGCGAGGTCGAATCGTTCGTCGCTCGGCTGGATCTCTCGACGATCCGCGATCTCACCATTACCCGCCCCAGCCTCGAGGACGCCTATCTCGAGTTGGTCTCTCAGGCCGAGGGCGCCCAGGTGGAGCCGCCGTCGCCTGAGCTGCGGCGGGCCACGGAAGTCGATGCCGAGGGACGTGCGGTCCGCGGCAGGAGCGCGAGCGACGAAGATGTCTCGGCGTCAGAGAGGAGCGCGCGATGAAACTGTCGGCTCTGCTGCGTGCGGTTCGGCTCCAATTTTGGGCGGATCTTCGTCCCAACCTCGTCGGGCTCGGGCTCATCTCGACCCTCTTCACCCCGGCACTGCTGATTGGGATCAGCAAGCTCGTGGACCACGTCGATACCGACATCGTGACCTCCTACGGCACCTTCATGGTGGCTGGGATGTTTGGAGGTTTCGCCGGAATGGTCGGTATGCAGATCATGACTGAAATGTATTCGGAGCGCTATTCGGGCAATCTGCTGCGCATCCGCACCCTGCCCCATGGCTCACTCGTGTGGGCCTGTGCGAAGACGGCGAGCGCTTCCCTGCTCGTCGTCTTCATGATGACGGTGCTCCTGATCGGCGGGCGCGTCATCATTCCCGGAGCCGACTTTACGGCGGGGCAGATTCTCCTTGCTGTGCTGGCTCTCATCCTCATCATCGCCGCCAGCGCGCCACTGGGCTTTATCGTGGGATCTTTCGTGAACGGCGTCTATTCGATGATGATCTCCACCCTGGTGTGGTTGGCTGTCCTCGGGACCTCTGGGGGTCCCTTCCCCTTGGACCTCCTGCCCGGTTGGCTCCAGGCGATCCAGAGGGTTGGGCCCTTCTATTGGGGTGGGCACTTGGCTCGCTCGATCCTGCTTCCCCAGCAGGCGGGGGCGAGTGAGGTGACCGGATCCTTCGCCCCCGGTCTGGCGATTCTCATCCTGGTGGCATGGATGATAGGGGGCTTTGTGCTTGCGATATTCTTGGTGAATACCAGTCTGAAGAAGCAGTCGATTTCCTCCCTGGAGAAGATCCAGTCGACGATGCGCGCACAAACGGGAATGTGATGGCAGAAGATCGCGTCCACAACCGCATTGCGGTGCTGCGCGCGGATCGGAAGGTCTCGCGCCGCGAGCTCGCCGAGGTGCTCGGGGTGCACTATCAGACCATCGGCTATCTGGAACGGGGCGAATACGCGCCCTCGCTGTCCCTTGCCCTGCGGATCGCCGCGTTTTTCAAGGTGCCTGTAGAGACGGTGTTCTCACTGGAGGAATTCCCGCCGCTTGTGTGAACGGAGGTGCTCACACCGGGCCGAGGAGGGGACAATGATCGATATGAGCGCAGAAGAGTTCGTACCCGTCTCCTCCGGTTCGCTGTGCGTCACCCGGCAGGGTGATCCCTCGGGTCCTCTCGTCCTGCAGCTGGAGGGGCACCGAGCCCAGCTCATCTCCGTACCTAGCGAGTATCTCGAGCGCCTCGCCGCGGCGGGGATGAACGTCGTGAGCGTCGACAATCGCGATGTCGGCCGATCCTTCCATGCGGCTCGGGACTACACCCTGGAGGAGATGGCCGAGGATATCCACCAACTGATCGGCCGTCTCGGGGGACCGGCGATCGTCACCGGCCGTTCGATGGGTGGGGCTATTGCTCAGCTTCTCGCACTCAAGCACCCCGACGACGTGGCGGGGCTCGGCCTGTTCTACACCTTTGCGCTCTCGGCTCGGCGCGCCCCGTCACCGCCCACTCCAGCACCCTTTTTGACGTGCGCGGAGTTTATCGACTACGAACTCGAGGCACTGGAGCAGCTCGCTGGCTCGCGTTTTCCCATGCGGCCGGACGACATCGTCGAGCTGGCCCGCGCGATGTGGCGCCGGGGTGTGAGCTGGGCGGGTTGGGAGCGCCAGCGCCGAGCGATGGAGACCACCGAGCCGTGGGCACACCGGCTGGGGGAGATCTCGGTCCCCACCGTCGTCGTGCACGGCAGCGAAGACCCAGTCATCCCACCCGAGGGCGGCCGCCAACTAGCGAAGGGCATCGAGGGCGCAGACTTCCACCTCATCGAGGGGATGGGGCATCAGCAGCCACCCGAACTCTCCGATCTCTTCGCCGACCTCACCCTCGCCCTCGTCCGCTGACGCTGCGGGAGTGCGCCGCTTGCTGGAGTACACGTAGAAGTCGAATCAGGCTGAAACGACAACGATCGTTTAGTCTCCCGACTTCGATAGGCAGTGGGCTCGGTCTTTCTGAGTATTGGCACAGTCGACTGAAGCCCCCCCCGAAATGAGCAGCGACTGTTGAGCAACACCATCGCTCGTCGGCGTGCAGATGCCACGAAAGTGGACCACGGTCTAGGCCAGCAGTAGCTGACGAATGCCTGCTGCTATCGCTTTTGCTCCCACTGATATGCCGCCCGGGGATAGAATTTGAGCCTGAGATAAGTGAAGACGCAGGAGGGGAGCCATGTCGAATCCAAAAACAGTGTAGTTGTTCTTGATGGACGGCGCACCAAACGGACGCATCAAGTGCTCGCTGACTAACTGGATCGGAGTGGTGTACTCAATTCCGCGCACCGACCTTCCTAAGTGTAAGGACCGTCCCGACCTCAATCAGACCGGTGTGTACATTCTCTTTGGCGGAGATGACGAGCACTCTGAAGAGCTCGTCTATGTTGGTCAGGCACGCGAACGTAAGAATGGTGCGGGCGTTCTAGGTCGGATTGTCGAGCACATCGGTGAAGAGAAACTCGATTATTTTACGCACGCACTCGCGATCATCACATCCAACGACTCCTTCGGCGCAACTGAGATCTCCTACTTGGAGAACGCGTTTTATAATCAAGCCCTTGCTGCTGGACGTGTGCGAGTGACCAACGGCAACGACCCGTCATCTGGCAAGGTCACCGAGGAGAAACAAGCTGAGCTCGATGAGTTCATTAGTTATGCCAAGATTGCGATCGGCTCGTTAGGGTTTCGTTTATTCGATTCGGTAGACGACGCAAAGTCGACAGCTAGCTCCGGAGCCACTCGCCTCGAATCCGATGGTGAACCATTGCTTTACCTCGACGCAGCGGAGGCCAAGGGCACGGGTCGCCAAACAGCGGACGGGTTTGTCGTTCTTGCTGGCTCACGCCTGCGCCCACAGGGTGCTCAGTCCATACCGAAGCGCGCCAAAGCCAACCGTGAGAAGTATGCGGACCGTCTCAGCGACGATTTCGTGCTGACCCAAGACACGCTGTTCACCTCACCGTCGGCCGCCTCAGATTTTCTCATGGGCGTATCCTCATCAGGCAAGCTCTACTGGAAGAACGACCAGGGTATTTCCCTCGGTGAGCTCGAGAAGCGCGAGCTAGAGGAGCTGGATACCTGAGTCGGGAGGTGGTGCGTGAGAATCGATATGCAAACTCACCCCCGCTGAAAATGCCTCCATCCCAAATGCTCGTATCACTAGCTGCGTTGTGACAATGAAGGTGGTGGGACCTAATTCCACCTCACTATTCCACGTAATTCTGCTATCGACGGATTTGCGAATTGTGGCCTGGTGTAGCGAGGCATCTTTCTCGCGTTGTCGTGACTATTGACCTGGCCTTATTGTCTGGTTTACGGATGTGTTGCCGCTCATTGTTAGTAGTGAAGAACCCCCACAATCATGCGCAAGACGAGGTTTTGTTGTGGACGGGCGGGCTCATTGAACCCGTAGGGGCGCCAGAGGTACGCCCTGAACCTTGAGGGCACTCGATGACTGAGCTGTCTTCTTCGTTGGCATAGGTGGCTAATTGGTGTAGTTGTATTTCGTGTGACACGGCACTGAGCGTATAAAGTACGGCCGACAAAAACGCTAATAGAAAGAACCCCCAGCATGCAGCTGGGGGTTCGCCTCATGTGCGCTTTAGGATAGACCGGGGTTAGAGATTGTCTAGCGCGTATTGGGCTTCTTCTTCGGTGAACTGTTCTCCGTATTCGCTCACGAGCTGGTCGTAGATCGCTGCTGGTGACATGTGCATGTCGTCTTGGTAGCTGCGCGCTGATTCTAGCGCTAATTCTTTCCAGTCTGCATCGATGTTATCGACGGCGTATTGTGCTGCTTCTTTGGTGAATTGATCTCCGTACTCACTGGTGAGTTGATCGAATAGTCCTTTTTTGGACATTGGGCTGAAGTCTAGATAGTTTTCCGCGCTTTTCAGTGCTGAGATGTATTCCTTCGGTACGTCTGGCTCCTGATCCGGTTCTTCTGTTGGCTCCTGATCCGGTTCTTCTGTTTCGCTTGAGGGGTCAGGGGCGGGGGCTGTTGTTGTTTCGGTCGGAGTTGGGGTTGGGGTTGGTTCTGCTTCTACTTCCTCGTCTTTTGGGACTAGTAGCCCGACGACAAAGAGGACCCCAACGACGATGGCGGCGATACCCCACCATTTTTTGTACCAGGGTTTTTTCTCGTTGTTGTTGGGGTTGTGGGTGGGCGTGACCGTCGGGTTGAGGGGGCTCGTGGACATGGGATCCCTTCTTTGGCTGGTCGATGAGGATGTTGTGTGATTTAGTTTACAGCGCGGTTAGATGTCGTGGTGTTGCAGCGGTTCGTCGTCTGGGTCGTAGGGGGTTCGGAAAACTGCCAGTCGTAGGGAGCTTAGAAAGCTGCCATGCATTTAAAGTCTGGCCCCTCATCGACAGGGTGCAACTCGATAGGTGCGACTGAGACCTAGCCATTGTTGACCTCCTGCTGGTTGATCACTTCTCCAGCACACTTGTAAGTGTTTTGGAGTATCCAGTAACGCCCAGCATTACGCAGTAGAACGCGGATTTCCCGCATGATTGCGCGGTTTCTTGCGAAGAAAAAGCCCCTCCCGGAACTGGGGGAGGGGCTGTAGTGGAGATGGCGGGAATCGAACTCATACTTCACGAAAAC
>JAUNVA010000001.1 GCA_030537895.1 Bowdeniella nasicola | reverse complement strand
GGTTGAGGTCGACGCCGCCTTCTTGGCCGTCGTCTTCTTCTTGGCGGCCGTCGAGGTCGACGCCGCACCGGTGGCAGCAGAGTCTTGCTGGCTCTTCTTGCTGCGGGCCGCCGCGCCCTTCGTGCTCGCCGTCTTCTTCGCGGCGGGCTTCTTCGCCGTCGTGTTGGCCTTCGCCCCGCCCGTCTTCGGTGTGCTGGCCTTCGTGGCGGAGCTCGTCGCGCTGGAGGCCTTCTTCGCGGGGGCTTTCGTGGTGGCGCGTGCGCTACCCTTCGACGTCGTCGATTCTTTCTTCTTTGGAGCCGTGGAGCTCGTACGAGCCGTGCTCGTCTTCTTCTTTTTCGCGGGAGTGGACTTCGTTCGCGAGGACGACGTGGAGGGAACAGACACGAATCGCCTTTCGATAGGCAACAAAATAAGCAGCGCCGTTAAGACGCTGCTAACAATTATACATTTGAGCACATCGTGTCATCGGTGTCAAGCTCTGCCGGCGGGCACCTGAGCATCGTGCGATGCCCCTTGAATCCGCAGCATGACGGCGCATCGTGCGCAAGTAATGCTGCGGATTCACCCACCAGGTAGCGTCCGTATTTCGCCGGATAGCTCCGAGACGCACACGACCCGGGGTGGCGTCGCCGAATACACGATGCGGCGGCGCCACCCCGGGAGGGATATCCGATCGGCGTCAGTCCTGGGAGCCGTAGGCTTCCAGCGGCGGACACGAGCATGTGAGGTTGCGGTCCCCCCACGCACCGTCGATGCGACGCACGGGCGGCCAGTACTTCGCCGCCACTGCGCGGGTGTACGCGGCTCGGTCGCGGCCCCGGTCGGACATGGATAGCGCCCCGGCGTATACGGCGGTCTCCCGGCTGTAGGGATGGGTCCACTCCCCCTCGATCACGCACTGTGCAGTATGCGGCGCGTTGACAAGCGGGTTGTCATCCTTCGGCCAGTGTCCGTCGCGGACCTTCATAGCCTCCTCGTGGATGAGGATCATGGCTTCACAGAAGCGGTCGAGTTCTTCCGTATGCTCGGATTCGGTGGGCTCCACCATGAGCGTGCCCGGGACGGGGAAACTCATCGTGGGGGCGTGGAAGCCGTAGTCCATCAGACGCTTGGCGACGTCATCAACGGTAATTCCCGTCTCCGCTTTCAACGGGCGCAAATCCAAGATGCACTCGTGCGCGACCCACCCGTCAGCCCCCGTGTAGAGGGTCGGGTAGTAATCCCGCAAGCGACGCGAGACATAGTTGGCGGACGCGACGGCCGTCGCCGTGGCCCGCCGCAGTCCATCGGCACCGAGCAGCCGGAGATAGGCCCACGTGATGGGCAAGATTGACGCGGAGCCGTACGGCGCTGAGGACACTGCCCCCTCCTTCCGCTCGGACAGCACGCGGTGTCCGGGCAGGAACGGGCGCAGGTGCTCGCGCGCGAGGACCGGGCCCACGCCAGGACCTCCCCCGCCGTGCGGGATCGCAAAGGTCTTGTGCAGGTTCAAATGGGAGACATCCCCGCCGAACTGGCCTGGACGTGCGACCGCGACCAGCGCGTTGAGGTTTGCGCCGTCGATGTAGACCTGACCGCCCGCCTCGTGCACGATCTCACATACCTCACGCACATCCGCCTCGTAGACGCCGTGCGTGGACGGGTAGGTAATCATGATGCAGGCAAGTTCGTCGCGGTGGGCCTCGGTCTTCTCGCGTAGGTCCGTGAGGTCGACATTTCCGTTCTCGTCACAGGCGACGACGACCACGCGCAGCCCTGCAAGGACTGCCGATGCCGCGTTGGTACCGTGTGCGGAAGCGGGGATGAGGCAGACGCGCCGCTCATCGTTTCCACGCGAAGCGTGGTAGCCACGAATCGCTAGCAGGCCGGCGAATTCCCCCTGAGCACCGGAGTTTGGCTGCAACGAACCGCATTCGTAGCCCGTAACGGCCTCGAGCCAGCCCGTGAGTTCGTCGATGAGCGCCGCGTATCCCGCAGCGTCCTCGCGCGGGCACAGCGGGTGCAGTCCCGCAAACTCGGGCCAGGTGATGGCGGCCATCTCCACGGCGGAGTTGAGCTTCATCGTGCACGAGCCAAGCGGGATCATGCCGCGGTCGAGCGCGTAGTCCTGGTCAGACAAACGCCGCAGGTAGCGCATGAGCTGAGTCTCCGTGCGGTAGCTCGAAAACACGGGGTGCGTCATATAGTCGCGATCCCGTTCAGCGCTCACACCGAGGCCATATTCGGTGCTCGGCTCCGAAGCTGACTCTCCCCATTGCGCGAGCGTCTCAATGACCTCATCGAGGGTGGCGGTCTCGGTGAGCTCATCCACGGAGATCCGCAGCAGGCAGCCGGTTCGGTAGACCAGGATGCCCCGCTCGTACAGGGCGTCGACAGCGGCCTCAGCGCTGGCCCCCAGATCGATCTCAAGGGTGTCGAAAAAGTCGTGGTGACGCACCGCGACGCCGACGTCGGCAAGCCCCGTCGCGAGTCGCACCGCCTTGTCATGCACGTCGCGTGCGATCTGGGCGAGGCCCTCGGGGCCGTGCCAGATTCCATACATCGAGGCCATCACTGCGAGCAGGACCTGCGCCGTACAGATGTTAGAGGTCGCTTTCTCGCGGCGGATGTGCTGCTCCCGGGTTTGCAGCGCCAAGCGGTAGGCGGGAAAGCCGTCGGCGTCCTTGGACACCCCCACGAGCCGACCGGGGAGCTGCCGCTTCAGTTTGTCAGCGACCGACAGGTAACCAGCGTGTGGCCCGCCATAGCCCATCGGGACGCCGAATCGTTGCGTGGTCCCGGCGGCGATGTCGGCGCCGAGGCTCCCGGCCGAGGGCAGGAGTGTTGCCGCCAACAGATCCTGTACGACGATCACCAATGCTCCGGCTCCGTGGGCCGCCTCAGCGAGTGCCTTAATTTCGGAAGCGGGCCGCACCCGGCCGGAAGCGCCGGGATACTGGATCACCACGGCGAAGGTGTCGTAGAGGTCAACTCCCGGCTCGAGGTCGCTTTCCTCGATCGTGACATCGGTCGCGTCCGTGCGAGTGCGCACGACGTCGAGTGTCGTCGCAAACAGGTCCGAGTCCACGAGCACGCGGGAGCCCTTGCGGCTCGCGCGCCGGGCGATGGCGATCGCCTCTGCCACTGCGGTACCTTCATCAAGCATCGAGGCTCCCGCAACGTCGGTTCCGGTCAGCTCGGCCACCATCGTTTGGAAGTTGACGAGCGCCTCCAGGCGCCCCTGAGAAATCTCAGGCTGATAGGGGGTGTACGCGGTGTACCAGGCAGGGTTCTCAAGGACATTGCGCTGGATGACGGCGGGAGTGCGCGTGTTGTAATACCCCTGGCCGATGAGTGAGCGGTTGACCGTATTGCGACTCGCGTACTCGGCCAGCTGCGCCATCACGTTCGCGGGGCTGAGCGCATCCGGCAGACCCGCATCCCACTCCTCGGTGCGCAGGTCAGCCGGGACGGTCGCTGCGATGACATCCTCAAGGGAATCCAGATCAAGCGCAGAGAGCAGGGCCGTCAACGCGTCCCCGGTCGGGCCGAGGTGCCGGTCCGCGAAAGCCGTCACTGCGCGCCACCTGCCGTCAGCTCCTCGTAGGCGGCTGCATCGAGCAGTTCATCCTGCTCGGTGACCTCGAGCTTGAACAGCCAGCCGGCACCGTAGGGATCCTCATTAATCGACTCGGGATTATCGACGACCGCGTCGTTGATCTCCGTCACCGTACCGGAGGCCGGGCTGATGAGATCGGAGACCGACTTGGTGGACTCGATCTCACCACAGGTGTGACCCGCACTGATCTCATCGCCCACCTCGGGTAGCTCCACGTAGACGACGTCACCGAGAGCCTCTGCGGCAAATTCGGTAATGCCTACGGTGCCGTCCGCGGCGAGCCACTCGTGGTCCTGGGAGTAGTGACGATCGGTAGGAATGGACATGATTCTCCTTGACTGTTTGAGATTGGGGTTATTTCTTGCGGGAGTAAAACGGCAGGGCTGTCACGGTCATCGGCTGTGCGGTGCCGCGCACATCGACGGAGACCTCGGTACCGACCTCGGGTGCCTCGCGCGTGACGCGGGCAAGCGCAATCGGGTGGCCCAGCGTCGGAGAAAGCACGCCTGAGGTGACCTCGCCAATGTCTTCGCCGTCACACAGCACCCGGGAGCCTGCGCGGGCGGCACGACGCCCCTCGCCACTCAGTCCGATGAGTGCGTAGCGCGCCTCGCGCGTCGCCAGTGCGTCGCGGCCAACGAAGTCATGATCGAGCTTGACCATCCGCCCCATGCCGACATCGGCTGGGCTCAGGTCGGCGTTCAGCTCGTTGCCATACAGGGGCATGCCGGCCTCGAGGCGCAGCGTGTCACGAGCGGCCAAACCACACAGGGCCAGGCCGTAGCTCTCCCCCGCCTCGCGCAGCCGTGCCCACATATCTGCGGTTTGGCCACGATCGAGGTAGAGCTCGAAGCCGTCTTCCCCCGTGTAGCCGGTGCGGGCAATCAGGACGTCGCTGTTCTCGCCGTCCCCCGCGCAGATAGCGTAGTAGCGCAGCTCGGTCCCCTCCTCGAGCCCCGCGGCCGTCAAGATATCGGGGGCTGCCGGCCCTTGGATGGCGATAATTGAGCGCTGGAGCGTGCGGTCGGCGACGGTGATGTCTCCCGATACCTCCCCGCAACGTTTGGTCAGCGCGTCGACTACCACGTCACGGTTGGACGCATTGGCCACCACGAGGAAGTCGTCCTCGGCAAGCCGGTAGATGATGAGATCATCAAGAATGCCGCCATCGGCCGCAGTGAGCATCGAGTACTTGGCGCGTCCGATACTCATCGCGCCGACAGGCGAGATGAAACACCGGCCCAGTGCCTCGGCGCTATCGGTGCCGGAGACGAAAATCTGCGCCATGTGAGAGAGGTCGAACAGGCCCGCGCGTTCGCGCACCGCCTGATGTTCAGCCAGCTGGGAGGTATAGCGCAGCGGCATCCGCCAGCCGGCGAAGTCCACCAGGTGCGCGCCCTCCGCCGCATGGGCGTCGGTGAGCGCTGTGGTGAGGAGCTCAGGTTCTTGGCTCATGGGCATCTCCATCCTTGGATTGTTTCCCCCCTCTGTCACTGTGCCTGAGAGATTCACCGACGCGAGGTCGGCTTACACCATCGGCGAGGCGTGCGCCTTCTTTCCAGAGTGGCCTCATCGACGCGGTACTGGTGCCTGAGAGTGTGCGGGGTGCTTGCTCCTACGGCGCCGGCGGGACCGGCTCTCCCGCATCGAGGTGGTGCGGCCGATTATGAGATTGTGCCCCCACGCTACCAAGGCTTTGTGTCCCGCGTCACCGCGGCTCGCTTTCGAGGCGTTGCTCGCCCCGATCGACCACCCGCCACGGGGCGAGTAGGCCCGCAGCGAGACTCTCCTGGATCAGTCGCGCAAGCGTGTAGTCCGCCTGAGTTCTCAGGGCCTGATCGCTGAGGATACGGGCGAGTGCACCGTGGCCCGAATACCACGCCACGTAAGCGCCGAGGGCGCAAACCCGAGGGTGCGCCTGTGGGCTGACACGCGCCGCAAGAACGCGCAAAATCCGGTCAATCCCGAGGCATTCCTCGGGATGGCGTGGTGGCCCGGATCGCAAGATGTCGTGCAGCTCTGGCAGCGGGCGCACAGTGAAGCGGGGTCGAGCCTTGGGGGCGAGCAGAAGGTCGGCGATGAGGCTGTCACGCGCATGCGCGTCGTCGAGATAGGTACCGAGCATCGGAGCTGCTTCCAGCGCTCGTGCATCGTAGGGACGTCCGTGCCCGCAGGCGGCGAGCGCATCCCAGATCGCCGGCAGCACTGCGGTCTGCACCGATATGTCTGCGGCGTTCTCATTCGCCTCCGGGTAGGCGAGGGCGGTCACGTCCGGAAGTACACCGCGACCCTCGGCGATGCACGAGGCGACGGCCGCCGTGGAGCCGAAGGCCTCCCGCGTAAAGGTGCTTTCCTCTCCGCGATCCGTGACAACGCGCACCCGTGCACCGACCTGCACGATCCCAAGGACCGGCACGAACGTGTCCAGTTGGGCGGCCAGTGCATCGGTCTGTGAGGATACGGATTGACCCGGCCGGGGAAACGTCACCAGCATGACTCCCTGGGGGTGGTGTGCCACGATCACCGCGAGTGCCTGCCGACCATCGGTGAGCAGGCGCGGCATATCCTCCAGGTCCAGGCGCGCACACGGCCCCGCCCGGATCACGCCGTCTCGGCTGAGGCTGAGAGCCGCGATGACAATACTGCCCTCCAACGCAAAGCCCAGCGTATACGGCAAGGCGGAGGCTGCCTGGAAGAGGAGATCGGGACTGTTCAGTGCCACAATGTGGTTCGGCATGTGAGAATCCATGACCCGAGCCAATCGGCTGGCTCCGGCTTCACCGAGGCGTACCGGCCTTCCTTGTGGATGACGGAGCGCTGCCCGGCCAATGTGGGCAACCGTGCTGAGCGAGGCTCGATAGTGTGGGGGCATGTCACTGGAACAGCAGTTGCGTGAACAGGTGGCCATCCGCCTCGCGGCCGTACTCGACGATACGCAGGACCGCTTCGCCTCAGTCTCGCCCCTCGTCCCGGCCTTCCTCGCTCCGGCGCGCACGCTCGCAGCAGGCGGTAAACGGATGCGGGCCATCCTCATGATGACCGGATACCGGGCCGCGCAGCCGATCGGCGGCACACTGCCTGCTCCCGTGATCCAGGCCGGGGTGGCTCTCGAGCTGTTCCAGGCGGCCGCCCTCGTGCACGACGACATCATCGACGCCTCTGACACCCGGCGCGGCAAGCCGGCAACACATGCTCAGTTCGCTACCGACGCGCCGGCGGACAGCCTCGAGAATCCTCGCGTATTCGGCACCAACGCCGCCATTCTGCTTGGTGATCTGCTCCTCGTCCTCGCCGATCAGGCGGCGCGCAGCGCGATCGACCGCGCCGGCAGTGAGGCTGCTAACAGCGCCCGTGCAATCTGGGAGGAGATGACCTCCGAGGTTGCGATCGGCCAGTACCTCGACGTCGTCAACTCCACACTCCCCCTCCACTCGCTCGCTCCAAGCGATGCGCTCGCCGCGGCTTTGCGCGTCGTGCGACACAAATCTGCCCGATATTCGGTAGAGCACCCTCTCGCACTCGGAGCCGCCCTCGCTGGCGGTTGCCCATCGCTCATTGCCGCACTGCGCAAAGTCGGAGCGCCCCTCGGAGAGGCGTTCCAACTTCGCGACGACGTGCTTGGCGTCTACGGTGATCCGGAGCGGACGGGTAAACCCTCGGGAGATGACCTCCGCGAAGGCAAGCGCACCGCGCTCATTGCCCTCGCCCGCAAGAGCGCTGACTCCGACGCGCGCTCGCTACTCGAACGGCACGTCGGAGACCGCGAGATGAGCACTGAGACGGTGGCAGTCCTTCAGAAGATCATCACCGAATCGGGGGCCTATGACGCTCATGAGGCGCTCATCCAAGCACGCCTTGATCGCGCGTTGGATGCACTCGAGGGGGCATCGCTACCCGAGGATGCGGCCCGCGCACTGCGGGCCCATGCCCGCTCGCTCGCTCACCGCAGCGCCTAGCAAGGTACCCGTGCCCCACGGCGCGGCCGCCCTCAGCCTTCCAGAGTTGTGGAGATCGCAACCCGGCGCACAGTGTGGATGTGTCCCGCATGGAGCAGGGCTAACGGGGAGGTGCCCAATTCAACGTTTGGTGCGGTGAGCCATTCGATGGCTTCTGCCTCCGTGAGGCCGAGGTCCATCAGGTGCGTGATCGTGCCACGCAGGGCTGGATTGAGTGCGTAGCCACCCCCCTCGCACTCAAGTGCGAATTCGGGAATACGTGGTCCGTCCTCCGTCTGGATGACGAACAGGTCGTGGGACCGGATGAGATTACGGATACGGCGCTCGTCCACGCCAAGAGCACCGGCGACCTCTGCGCGAGTCATAAGGCGGCCGGTGGCGTCACGATATTGATCACTCACGTCCCCATCCTAAGGCCGGCCCCCTCGTATCGCCGGTGGGGACGGCCGGTGGGGAGCTGACAAGTCTCTCATCTCTCCAAAGCCTTGCCGAGACGACGCGCCGATAGGTACAGTCACATCAGCAACACTTTTCACATCTTCCGCGTGAGTCACAATAGTGACGCGGGGTGTGGAGGTATCACCCTCCGACTATGAAGGATCTCCATGTCCGCTCGTTCCTCTCGGGTCGCCGCCACCGGCGCAGCCCTCATGGGCCTCGTCGCCCCCGCACTGGCAACCCCCGCCGCCCATGCTGAGGCGGTCCCGGCGCGTCAGGCCCCCTACGTTCCCGGCACCTCCGCGGCGCTTCCCAGCGAACGTGTCGCGCCCGCCAAGAAGATCCCGGAGCTGCGCTACACGATTAAGCGCGGCGATTCCCTGTGGAAGATCGCCCGCAGCCACGGCGTGTCCATGCACACGCTGGCCGCCCATAACGGGCTACGCCTGTCCGACATCATTCACCCCGGGCAGGTCGTGAGGATCCCCTCACCGGCAGGCACCGCCGCGCCGGCCGCACCGAAGCCGACAGCACCGAAGCCAGCAAAGCCTGCCGCCCCCGTGCCGGCCGTCAAGGTCACCCATACGGTCGTGCCCGGAGATACCCTTTCGCGCATCGCCGCAAAGCACGGCACGAGCGTCTCCGCGCTCGTGAAGGCCAATGGTCTGACGAATCCCAACCTCATCTTTGTTGGTCAGTCCATCGTTGTGAGTGGCACCTCGAGTACTGCAGCCCCCACAAAGCCGGCACCCGCCAAGCCGAAGCCGGCACCCGCCAAACCGTCCAACGCGACGTATGTCGTCCGCTCGGGCGATACGCTCTCGGGCATTGCCGCAAAGCACGGCACGAGCGTCTCCGCGCTCGTGAAGGCCAACCGCCTGGCGAACCCCAACCTCATCCGCGTCGGCCAGCGCCTGGTGATTTCGTCACAGGCCTCGACTCCGACCCAGGGCGGGCAGCTCGTCCCGGACTCTTTCCTCGGGCGCACCTACCCGAAGGAAGTCGTGGGGGCCGCCAACGAAAACAAGGCCACGCTCAACGCCATGCAGGTTCCCTCGCGCGAGCAGATGAAGGCGAAGGTTCGCGCCACTGCGGTCTCGATGGGTGTGGATCCGTCACTCGCACTGGCGATCGCCTATCAAGAGTCGGGTTTCAACCACCGGTCCGTCTCCCCCGCAAACGCTATCGGCACGATGCAGGTGATCCCGTCCTCCGGCGTGTGGGCCTCCGATCTCGTGGGCCGCAAGCTGAATCTGCTCGACCCGAACGACAACGTGGTCGCAGGGGTGGCTATTATCCGCCAGCTCCTGCGTAGCGCCGACACCCTAGATGACGCCATCGCGGGTTATTACCAGGGCCTTGGTTCGGTCAAGCGCAACGGCATGTTTGCCGACACGAAATTCTACGTGCAGCGGGTGAAGGGACACCAGCAGAACTTCCGCTAATCCGCTCCGAAGACGTGCCGCCACCGCTTGGTGGCGGCACCTTCGTGTACTCCTGGTGCCCGGCGCGTGGCGCTCCCCCGTCCATACGCGCCCCTGCCCTACGATGCGGTTGTGGACCGTCACGACAACAGCACCCAGGGGGCGGTGATCGATCACCGCTACGAGATCGTGCGACGCATCGCACGCGGCGGGATGTCTCAGGTCTACGTGGCGCACGACCGACGACTCGAACGCGATGTTGCGCTGAAGATCATGCACCCGTACTTGGCGGAATCCGACGAGTTTGTGCGCCTCTTCCGGCGGGAGGCCCGGGCCGCGGCACGCCTGTCCCACCCGAACGTCGTCGCGGTGCATGATCAGGGCACTACCGGGGACTCGTTCTATCTCACAATGGAGTATGTGCGAGGCGGTAACCTCCGGAATCTCCTCGATTCCCACGGGCCCCTCACCCTCGGGCGCGCTCTCGAGATCACCGAACAGATTCTCTCAGCACTGGCACTCGCCCACCGCGCAGGCCTCGTCCACCGGGATATCAAACCCGAAAACGTGCTGACTCCCACGGACGGTGGGGTCAAGGTCGCCGACTTCGGGCTCGCCCGCGCGATCTCGGAGGCCTCCATCTCGGGCACCGGCACGGTCCTTGGGACGGTTGCCTACTTGGCACCTGAGGTCGTGACCGACGGGATCTCTTCACCGAGCGCTGATGTCTACGCCGTCGGGATCTTGCTCTACGAGATGTTGACCGGAACTCCCCCCTTCACCGGCGAACGACCAATCCAGGTGGCCTACCGTCATGTGAATGAGGACGTCCCCGCCCCCTCCCATATTGCGGAGTTCCTCCCCCGCGAGGTCGACGAACTCGTTGCGGCACTCACCGCCCGCGAGATCTCGGATCGTGAGCCCGACGCCCACACCGCGCTCACACATCTGCGCCGCGTTCTGACGGACCTGCCCGCCGACCTGCTCGCCCAACGCCACGAAGTCGAGCCGGCCGAGCAGTCCTCGCCACCGCTGCCCACGCCCCCCGACGTGACACGCCCGGAGGCCCACCGCCAACAGCACGGCACGCGTCCACTCCCCTCGCGCGACACCGCTCCGCTGAATACTTCCGAGCCCCTGCTCGCGGTCCCGGTAGGGGCCGTGAAGGCGGAGGATCCGGCCCCGCCGAGGCGTAAGCGGCGCTGGCCCATCGCACTACTCGCGCTCGTCCTCCTCGTCCTGGGTGGTACGTCCGCATGGTGGTTTACCCTCGGACCGGGTGGATACACCACGCTGCCCGACGTCTCCGGCCAACTCGAGGCCGAAGCCCTGGACGCCGTCCAAGAGGCGGGTTTTGCGGGCATCGTCGAACGCGCCCACAGTGACGACGTCGAAGAGGGGCTCGTGATCTCCACCGACCCCGAGGCCGGCAGTGTGAAGAAGGGCTCAACCATCACGCTCACCGTCTCCAAGGGGGTCAAGATGATCGCCGTGCCCACGCTCGCGGGACTTACCGAAGAGGAGGGCCGCGCCGCCATCACGACGGCTGAGGGGACGCTGGGCGAGGTCACCTCCGAGTACTCCGATAGTGTCGAGGCAGACCACATTATCTCCGCATCTGCGGAGGCCGGGGCCTCGATCCCCCACCATCAACCGATTGACCTCGTCGTCTCCCTAGGCCCCGCTCCCGTCACGTTCCCCAACGTCGTCGGCACCCCGATCGACGAGGCGCGAGCTAGTCTCGAAGAGCAGGGCCTCAACGTGACGAGCACCGAAGAGTTCTCCTCCGATGTGAAGGCTGGCCTCGTGATCTCTCAGGATCCTGCTGCCGGCGCATCGGGCCACCGTGGTGACGCAATCGCCCTCACCGTCTCCAAGGGACCCGAGACGTTCCCGGTTCCGGACGTGTTCGGCATGCAGTCGCAACGGGCGGTCCAGGTCCTCAAAGACGCGGGCTTCAACGTGAAGGTGAACAAGGTCCTCGGTGGGGTCTTTGGCACGGTGCGCAGCCAGGACCCGGGGGCGGAAACGATGGTGCCGCGCGGCACCACCATCACGATCACCGTCGTCTAACAGCACGGACCGGGCAGGCGAACGGCCGGGCACCACTGGGGTGCCCGGCCGCTGTGCTCTGCCTAGTGGTTTTCGGTTTCGGCAGCTTCGACACGCTGACCGATGTCGGCCATCATGTCCGTAAACCATGGCTGCGTGATGTCGAAGGCCTTCCCGCCGGCGATGCGGGGGAACTCAATTGCGCGCAGCACGTTGCCGTTCTCCTCATCGTGGCCGATGACTCCCGAGACGTCCTCGAGGGCGCACTGCACTGCGAGGTCGGTCATCGACTTGATGAGACGCAGGTCCTCGGCGTTGGCGGCGGCGGAGCGCGAGAAGTAGCCGGACTTCTGCACCATGACCTTCTCGGCGCCGATCTTGTCCGCGAACTGCTTCGCAAACCATTGGCCGGGGTTAATGGTGTCGAGCTTCACATGGCCGAATGGGTCGCGCTGGACCTCTTCACCCTTCGCTTCCATCTCCGCAATGATCTCCGGAACGCCTGCGCCCTCGGAAAGGAAGATGTTGACGTTGCCCTGTTCGTCCATGATGGCGCGCAGACGGTCCGCCTCGGCTTCCAGGTCGATGTGAAGTTCGGGGAGGAAGACGGCGTGCACATCCCAACGTTCCTGCGTGAGTCCCAGCGAGGGGGCCCACTCCTGGGTGGGCAACCATTCTCGGTAGCGCTGGGCAGCCGCAGCCGTAAGCCAGCCGCAGTGCCGACCCATGACCTCGTGCACGATCAGCATGCGGGGATTCGAGCGGTGCTCTCCGATCACATTTTGCGCGAACCGGGAGGCCTGCTCTGCCGCCGTGTAGGCACCGAGCGACTGGCGGATCGGGATGACGTCGTTATCAATCGTCTTGGGTAGCCCGACGACGATCATGTGGTAGCCGTTGTCCTCCAGGTACTGGGCGAGGTCGGCGGCCGTCGTGTTGGTGTCGTCGCCGCCAATGGTGTGCAGGACGTCGACGCCGTCGGCACGCAGGCGTTCGGCGGCCACCTCCAGCGGGTTTTCCCCTTCCTTCACGAGCCCACGCTCGACAAGGTTCTTCGCGTTTGTGAGCTTGACCCGCGAGTTACCAATCGGTGAGCCACCGAAACGGTGCAGGATGTGCGCGTTCTTGCGGGCCTGTTCGTCGATGACGATGGAATTGCCCGTGAGCAGGCCGTGATAGCCGTACTGGTAGGCGATGATCTCAACCTCGGGGCAGATCTCGGTGTACCGCTCGATCAGTCCCCCGACGGCGGAGGACAGGCAGGGGGCGAATCCCCCGGCAGTGAGCAGTGCGACACGACGGACGGTCATCGGTTTCCTTCCCTCAAGCGCACCTTGGTTCGGTACGCAGCGTTATACCGCGTCCAGTCTAGTGGGCTGCTCACGCCCCCGCGCGGGACACCTGACCCGGGGTGCTTAGGCGTCCTCGGTTGGCCTATCCTCACGTGTTGCGCGCCGCTGCCGTCCATCCGCACCGCCGTCCCCACCCCGGGTTTCATCCTCCTGTGCGGCGGTCGTGGTGGCTTCGGCCTCGCTCTCGCTCATACGACGGCGCCCGGCCGCGAGTTCCTCTTCGCTGGGCTCGGGGACGCGGGCTTCCGGGCTGGGTCGCCCACCGGGCGCACTCACCGAGCTCGTGCCGGTGGCGGTCGCCTCGTCGATGGTGGCACCCTTCGCCATCTTGGCCTTCACGGTGCTCGCGTACATGTCGACGTATTCCTGTCCAGAGAGCTGCATGAGGGAGTACATGATCTCGTCGGTGATGGATCTCAAGATGAAGCGGTCGTTGTCGAGTCCCTGGTAGCGGGAGAAGTCCAACGGTTCGCCGACCACCACGCCGATCCGATACAGCTTCGGGATTCGTTTGCCGATGGGTTGAGCGATGTTCGTGCCGATCATCGCCACCGGGATGACGGGGGCACCGGAGGCGAGGGCGAGGCGGGCGACGCCGGTTTTGCCGCGGTAGAGCCGGCCATCGGGGCTGCGCGTACCCTCCGGGTAGATCCCGAACAGTTCGCCGTTTTCCACGCGCCGTAATCCGGCCCGCAGCGCGGCCTCCGAGGCGCGGCCTCCGCCTCGATCAACGGGTATGGTCCCGACGCCCCGCATGAAGGAGGCGACAAGCTTGCCCTTCAGACCGGTGCCCGTGAAATAGTCCGATTTACCGATGAACACGACCTCTCGGCGCAGCATGAGCGGCAGGAAGAAAGAGTCGATCACGGCGAGGTGATTGGAGGCGAGAATCGCGCCCCCGGTCTCGGGGATATGGTGTGCGCCCCGAATCCAGGGCTGGTAGGCCACCTTCATGACTGAGCCCAACGTGAGCTTCATGAATGAGTAGAGCACGTTCAGCCTTTCCGAGGGGTGTGCGAAGGTGTCCTTCCCACTCTAGAGTGCTGATATGAAAAACCGCGCATCCCACCCCGACGACGGTGCCTCCCTCTCAGATGCTGAACGGCGCGAGTTCGCGGCGTTGGCACGCGATATCGGACCGCTGTCGGGTATCGGAAATCCGCGCGATTACACGCCCGCCCCGGATCCCGACGACGAGCGGTTCGTCCCACCCGATCCGGGCCCGGCCGCGATCAGCCCGAATGTGCGTGTGCCGTGGATCCTCCTGCTGAGCGGGCTTGTGCTCGTCGTCCTCACCTTCGTCCTGTCCTGGCCGTGGTACGTCGGCGTCGTGGCTGTCGTCGCGTCGGCCTGGGCTGTTCTGATGCTGATCTGGCGTCTGCCCGACGACTCCGGAGAACGTGAACCCCAGGTCTAACCCCAGCGTGTGGGCGAGTCAGGTGACATCGGCGTCAGGCACCAGATAGGCCCCCACCGAGTGGCGCACCCAGGCATGGCACCGGGGCTCGAAAGGGCACGGCTCCGGGTGTCCAGGGCGTTAGTCTTGCCGGGCGAGGTCACCTGCCCCGATCATCCCGCCCGAGTTTTCAAACTGTGAGATGACGAGCGGCGCCATCGGGCGGTTCTCGCCTGCGAAGACGTTGTCCGCGAATGAGCGGCGGGCCGGTTCCAGGAGGACGTCACCGGCCTTGGACACGCCGCCACCGATGACGATCAGTTCAGGGTCGATGACAGCGGCGATCGAGGCCGCTCCCCGGCCCACCCAGTATCCGAGGTTCTCGACGATATCCAAGGCCAGTTCGTCGCCGGCAGCGGCTGCCGCCGTCACATCCTGGCCACGGAGTTTACGCTGGTGACCCGCCAGTTGGCGCACGCCAGCCATGGCACTCGGCTCCGCGACCTCGCGAGATCGAGCGGCGCGCGTGAGAGCGGTCCCCGAGGCGTACATTTCGAGGCACCCCTCGTGCCCGCAACCGCAGTAGTGTCCGAACGGAACGGCGACCATGTGCCCGATCTCGCCCGCCCCGCCAAACGCTCCACGAATGAGGCGTCCGTTCGCGATGATCGCACCCCCAAGGCCCGTTCCGACGGTCATCATGGCCATCGTGTCCACGTCGCGGCCCGCGCCGAACCGGAACTCGGCCCAACCGGCCGCGTTCGCATCGTTCTCGACGATGACGCGCAAACCGAGAGCCTTCGCGAGGATCGCACCGAGCGGGTGGTCCCGCCAGGCAACGTTTCCGGCGAATCGCACGGTGGAGCGGTCGGCGTCCACAAACCCGCAGGCGGCGACGCCGACGGCGTCGATGTCGTGTGTGCGCGCAAAGTTCTCGACGGCGGAGATGATTCCCGATTCGATGACGTCGGGCGATGTGGGGTCGGTGGGCCACTGGGTCTGTTCGATGAGGCGGCCGCCCTCATCGATGACACCCGCCGCGATTTTCGTGCCCCCAATATCGATCCCGACCGTGGTCATCGTGAATTCCTTCCATCAATCGAAGTCGATTTTGTGCCTAGTCACGATTCTACGAACACTTGCCCTATTCGACGTGCCGATAACCGTGTGGGCTGACTATGTTGGGGTCCTGTCCAGGCGCGCCGCCCATACCCAATCGAGGGGACCCATGGCCCACGAGTTTTCGCTACCTTCCCGCGGTGAGGTTGCCGCCGACCACACCGTCCCCTATTTTCTCGTCCGGCGGGCGACCCACCATCCCGATGCCGTCACCTTCCGGGTGCGCACCGATCGTGGGTGGCAGGATCGAACCGCTCACCAGACCCTGACGGATGTCGTCGCGCTCGCCGCACTCCTTGCGCGCCACGGCGTCGGCCGGGGTGACCACGTCGCCATCATGTCGCGCACCCGCCTCGAGTGGTCACTCACCGATCTCGCCGTGTGGATGCTCGGTGGTGTCGTGGTGCCGATCTATGAGACCAGTTCTCGGGAGCAAGCTCAATGGATCCTCTCCGACTCCGACTGTGTGCTCGCGATCGTCGAGAGCCCGGCACTCGCCCACACGATCCATGAGGCGGAAGCTATCGGGGAGGGCCATCGCGCCGCCACCGTCCTTGTGATGGAGAACGGCGATCTGAACACCTCTGCCCCCACTGAGGCTGAGGAAGCCGCGGTGTGGGCAAGCTACGAGGAACGCGACCTCGAGGACACGGCCACGATCATCTATACCTCGGGCACCACCGGGCGGCCGAAGGGCGCCGTGATCACACACGCCAACCTCGTTCGGCTCTGCATCGGGATCATCGATGATCTGCATATCGTCGTCGAACAGCCCGAGGTGTGCACACTGCTCTTCTTGCCGATGAGTCACGTGTTCGCGCGGATCCTCTCTGTCTTGTGTGTGATCGAGGGCGTGCCGCTGGGGCACACGGCCGATACCGCCGACGCGGTGCGCGATATCGCTGAATTCCGCCCCACATTCCTCATGTCGGTACCGCGCATATGGGAGAAGGTCTATACCGGCGCCGAACAGCGGCAGGGTGGCGGGTTCAAACGACGGATCTTTATTTGGGCGGTGCGCGTCGCGATTGCCTACTCCCGAGCTCTCGACCGAGGCGGCCCGAGCGCGGGCCTCGCCGCACAGCACGCCATCGCCGACCGGCTAGTCCTATCCAAGTTACGCGCTGCTCTCGGCGGACGCCTCACCTATGCGATCTCCGGGGGCGCCCCGCTTGGCGAACGGCTCGGCCACTTCTATCGCGGTGTCGGCCTCACTGTTCTCGAGGGCTACGGTCTGACGGAGACGACGGCGCCGCTCACGGTCAACCGCCCCCGCACGACCCGCATCGGCACGGTCGGTTACCCCGTGCCGGGCACAAGCCTCGCAATCGCGGATGACGGGGAGATTCTCGCGAAGGGGGTCGGCGTCTTTAGCGGGTACCACAACAACCCCGAGGCGAGCGCGCAAGCATTTCGTGACGGGTGGTTTGCCACGGGCGACCTTGGACAGATGGACCGGGACGGCTTCGTCACGATCACCGGACGCAAGAAGGAGATCATCGTCACGGCGGGTGGCAAGAACGTCGCGCCTTCGGGCCTCGAAGATCGCCTACGGGTGCACCCCCTCGTATCTCAGTGCATGGTGGTGGGCGATGATCGCCCCTTCGTGGGCGTGCTCATCACGCTGGACCGGGACATGCTGCCTATTTGGTTGAAGAACAAGGGAGCCGAACCGCTCACCGTACGAGAGGCCACGACCTCTCCCCTCGTCCTCGAACGCCTTCAAATGGCGATCGACCGCGCAAACCGCGGCGTCTCACGAGCCGAATCGATCCGAGCGTTCACGATCCTCACCGACGACTTCACGGTCGAAGACGGCACGTTGACCCCCTCGATGAAGGTGAAACGCCACGTCGTCGCGAAGCGCTATGCCCACCAAATCGAGCAGCTCTACGCTGACGCACGAGCGCGCCGCGATCGGGAGCGTGCGGCCGGCTCCTGACCGCTGTGAACAGCACCACCGTGGGATGCTCGTCGCGCGTGCCATCTCCACCGTGTGCCGTGCGCGGGGGCGGTCTAAGGTGGGGGCCATGCGTCGTGACCTCTCGCCTTGGGACACACCCGGGGCGCGCCGCCCCGGCGGACGTTTCACGCTTGACCCAGCCCTGGAGGCTGCCCACCACCAGCAACTCACGTTCGAGGACCTCGGCACGCCGCTATCCGAGGTGACCTTCGTCGTCGTCGACCTGGAAACCACGGGCACACGCGCTCGGGGCGCGGCGATCACAGAGATCGGGGCCGTCAAGGTACGGGGCGGGGAGGAACTCGGCACGTTCCAGACCCTCGTGAAGCCGGACCATCCGATTCCACCGATGATCCAGTCTCTCACCGGCATCACGAACCAGATGGTCCGAACGGCCCCGGACCTGGCCCCGAGCTTCGCCTCCTTCCTCGAATTTGCGGGATTTGAGCGCGGTTCGGTCCTGGTGGCACACAATGCCTCCTTTGACGTGTCCTTCCTGAAAGCGGCCGCCAGATCGCTCTCCTACCGCTGGCCAAACCCCACCGTCGTCGATACGCTCCGTCTGGCTCGTCGCGTCCTCACACGCGACGAGGTACGCAACCATAAGCTCGCCACTCTCGCCGCCCTCTTTGGGGCGAGCGTCACCCCCAGCCACCGGGCGCTGGATGATGCACGGGCGACTGTCGATGTCCTGCACGCACTCCTAGAACGGGTGGGGCCTCTCGGAATTACGCATGCGGAAGACCTCGCGACCCTCACGGACCCCGTGCCCCCGCGGCGCCGCCGCAAGGCACACCTTGCCGATGGCCTCCCAAGCCGACCGGGCGTCTACCGGTTTCTCGGTCCTGCCGAGGAGGTCCTCTACGTCGGCACCGCCACCAACTTGCGCCGCCGCGTGCGCAGCTATTTCACGACGGCGGAAAAGCGTACACGTATCGGGGAAATGATCGACCTCGCTAACCGCGTCGACGCCGTCGAGTGTGCCGGCGCTCTCGAGGCGCGCGTCCGTGAGCTGCGAATGATCGCTGCTCACGACCCGCCCTACAACGTGCGCTCGAGACGACCGGGGCGCACGCGCTATGTCGTACTCACGCGTGAGCCCTACCCGAGACCGATCGTGACCGCCACCGTCAACGTGGCTGAGCGTGCCGTGTGGGGGCCCTACCCGTCGACGGCGATGGCACGACGGGCAGCCACGGCCCTCATCGAGGCGACGGGCCTGCGCAGCTGTACGCGGCGCCTACCAGGGGTGCCGCGTTCCGGTGCTCGTGCGTGTATGGCGCGGGACCTGGGCACCTGCGCCGCCCCGTGCGTGGACGAGGCCACCCGTGCAGCGTATGCGCGTGCCCTCGATGCGGCACGGGCCGCGCTCAGCGGAGATATCTGTGCCCTCCATGCGGCCTGCCTCTCCCGAATCGGCACGCTCGCAGCGGCCGAACGCTTTGAGGAAGCGGCCGATGCGCGCGACCGCCTTCGCGCCGCACTCTACGGCGCGCGTCGTTTCGAGGAGTTGCTGCCCTACCTGCTGGCGCCCGAAATTGTCGCGGCGCGTCCTTGCGCAGACGGCGCGTGGGAACTCGCTATCATCCGCTACGGCCGCCTCGCGGGCTCGCTGCGCCTGCCGGCCGGCGCATCCGCCGATCCCTACCTGCGCGGTGCCCTCCAGCTTGCCGAAAGCGTGGAACCTCCCTCGACCTTCGGTGAGCGCGCGAGCGTGGAGGAGACTGGCGCGATTGTTCGCTGGCTGGAAGCCGCTGATACTCGTATTGGCCACGTGCGCGCACCGCACGTACCGCTCGCCTGCCGGCGGCACTCACCACTTGACACCGTGTGGGACCTGCCCGACGGCACGCATAGCGAAACGTGACTGCGTGGGCCACAATGAGGCTGAAACGCGAAGCGAAGGAGCACCCAATGATCACCGCCATCGTCCTTATCGATGCTGACGCCGCGCGCATTCCGGAGGTCGCGCAGGAGGCCGTCGAGATTCCCGGTATCTCCGAGGTGTTTTCCGTGACAGGCGACGTCGACCTGGTCGCTATCGCCCGGGTGACCCGCCACGAGGAACTCGCCGGGGTCGTAGCCGATGCGCTTTCGAAGATCGAGGGTGTGCGCGATACGCGCACCTACATCGCGTTCCAGGCCTATTCCAAGGAGGACCTCAGCGAGGCGTTTTCCATCGGGCTCGAGGACTAGGATCCGCTTGGGCCGCAGCCCCGTTACCGAGCGCTGAAGCGCACCCAGGCATCCAATACGGACTGTGCCGCGCCAGAGCTCAGGGTCTCGCGGGCCTTTGCGTAGTGCGTCGCGAGTCCCTCGACAAGGGGCCCGCGGGCGCCCGCATGGGCGAAAAGCCCCGCCGCGGCGTTCAGCGCCACCGTCTGCGCGACGATGTCATCCTCGCCGGCAAACACGCGGCGCGCTACATCCGCGTTGTAGACGGCGTCCTCGCCTCGCAGGTCGTCGATTGTGCTCGGCGCCAATCCCAGATCGGTGGCGTCGAATTCCTCATAACGCACGGTCCCGTCGCAAACCTGCCACACCTGGTTGCGTGCGGTCGAGGTGAGTTCGTCGAGACCGTTTGCACCGCGAAAGACAAGCGCATGCGTGCCGCGCTCGGCAAGCACCCCCGCAACGAGAGGAGCATGCCGTTCACTCGCCACACCAATGGCACAGGCAGCCGGTCGTGCCGGATTTGTGAGCGGCCCCAGGACGTTGAAGGCCGTTCCCACCCCAAGTTCGCGGCGGGTAGGAGCCGCGAAACGCATCGATGGATGGAAGACCGTCGCGAAGAAGAACGTGATCCCGACCTGTTCGTACGCCTCGGCCACGCGAGCGACGGGGAGATTGAGATCGACTCCGAGCTGTTCCAGCACATCCGCGGAGCCCGACGCGGACGACGAGGCGCGGTTGCCATGTTTCGCGACGGGAACCCCCGCTCCGGCGATGACGAGCGCAGCCATCGTGGAGATATTGACGGTCTTCGCGCGGTCCCCGCCCGTGCCCACAATGTCGACAGCGCCGCTCCCCACCTCGATCGGCGTGGAGTGTTCCAACATGGTGTCGGCTAACGCACGCAGCTCAGCCACCGACTCACCCTTGGTCGCGAGTCCCACCAGGAACGCCGCGAGCAGCACCGGGCTGACCTCATCGTTCATGATTCGGTCCATCGCCCAGGAGGTCTCTGCGTAGGTGAGATCGCGTCCAGCGATGAGGTCGGTCAGGAGAGCTGGCCAGGTGGGCGTGGACGTGGTCATCGGTTACGCAGGATGTCCGCGATCGTCTCCTGTACGGAGCGCGGATCGAGCGGGTAGGGCAGGACCTGATCGGCTTCCGACCAGTGCGCTAACCATTCGTCTTGCGGTCGAGCGATCAGCAAGACGATCGGCGGGCAGTTGAAGATTTCCTGCTTGAGCTGCTTCGCGAGCCCCATTCCGCCGGCCTTAGGTGCCTCGGCATCCAGCACCAGGAAGGCGTACTCGTTTTCTTCTGCCTTGGAGATCACCATCGCGGGTGTCGCCGTCTCATCCCACCGGATCGTCGGCAGGCCGGCGCCGGCCCTGCGGCCAACCGCCGCAATCACGTCCTCCCTGGTCGTGGCATCGTCGCTGAAGAGCAGGACATCAACGTGATCGGCAGTGTGCTCCATGGTATTTCCTCCCTAGTGGGGTGCGCCCGCGGCGTCGGGACCTCGTAGAGGCGAGTCTATGTGGCCATGCTAGTGCTTTTTTGCGTGTGCGCTATGTCTCCATCGGCTCCGGTCGCGCCGGGGACGAAAGTCACACATCCGCATCACCACCATGGTTTAGCCTCACGGCGGGGCGAATATTGCCATCCCACGGCACGATTAGTGGGCAAGCGGCCGATGCGTAGTACATAATGACACCGTGTCGTCATCATCAGTTTCCATGAGCAAACCCCGTGTCGAGGTGAACCGACCCAACACCCTCGCGGTCGGAACCATCGTGTGGTTGTCGAGCGAGCTCATGTTCTTCGCCGGCCTCTTCGCGATGTATTTCTCGCACCGATCCGCCTCTGGCGAGATCTGGCCTGAGAACACCGCCCTGTTGAATTTCCCGTTTGCCCTCACCAACACCACCATCCTTGTGTTGTCCTCCGTGACGTGCCAGATGGGCGTGTGGGCGGCCGAGAAGTTCCGTCCGCGCCGCTCCGGCTCGTTGCTGGACGTGCGGCGGTGGGGTGCCGTTGAGTGGTTCACACTGACCTACCTCATGGGTTCGGTCTTTATCGCTGGCCAGATTATCGAGTATGCGGAGCTCGTCCACCACGGTCTGCACATCGGCGCGAACCCGTACGCCTCCGTTTTCTACATCACCACCGGCTTCCACGGACTGCACGTCATCGGTGGGCTCGTCGCCTTCCTGTTCGTGCTCGGTCGTATCTTCTTCGCGAAGCGCTTCACTCACCATGAAGCGAACACCGCGATTGTGTGCTCCTACTATTGGCACTTCGTGGATGTCGTCTGGATCGCACTGTTCATCATTATTTACGTCATTCAATGACCCGAACCGGAGAAGGACCTCGATTGTGAAGGCTCTTGCAGCAGGACGGCGCAGTAAACGTGCCCCCCTCGTCCTCATGTTCCTCGCCCTGTTCGTCACGGCGTGGATGTATGCGGCGCTGACGCCGGCCGCCCACTCCGCGAAGGGTTCAGCCGAGGACATCGCCCAGGGTGAAGCCCTCTTCCAAGCGAACTGCTCAACGTGCCACGGTTCCTCTGGCCAGGGCACCAACATCGGCCCCTCCCTCATCGGTGTCGGGGCCGCGTCCGCCGACTTCCAGTTGACGACCGGGCGGATGCCCATGGCAATGAACTCACCACAGGCACCGGTGAAACCACCGACGTTCAACGAGGAGCAGATCGCACAGCTTTCCGCGTACGTCGCCTCGCTCGGCCCGGGCCCGCACATCCCGACCGACGACCAGGTTGACGCGAGCCGGGGCGACGCCGCGCAGGGCATGCAGATGTTCCGCACCAACTGCGCGATGTGCCACAACGCGGTCGGTGCCGGTGGTGCCCTCTCACGAGGCAAGGTGGCACCCTCCCTATTCGAGGTTCCCGAGCGTCAGATCTACGAGGCCATGTTGACTGGCCCGCAGTCGATGCCAGTATTCAACGAGGCGTCCGTGACCCCCGAGGAAAAACGCGACATCATCGCCTACCTCGTGGAACAGCGCGACGGCTCCCCCGGCGGTCTCTCCCTCGGATCGCTCGGCCCCGTGTCCGAAGGCCTATGGGTCTGGGTTATCGGGATCGGTAGCCTGATCGGTCTTTCTGTATGGATTGGAGCGAAATCCTCGTGAGCACTCACCACTCCGAACTCCCCTCAGGCGCCGTCGGCACCGACGTCGCCAACGCGCAGCCCGTACCGGAGACTTTCGAGAACCCGGGCCTCCCCCCACACCAGGATCGGATGTCTGATCGCGATCAGTCGGCTGCCAAGCGGGTCGAACGTCAGGTCGTGGCACTCCTCATCCTGTCGATTATCGCCGCCATTGCCGGGATCGTCGGCTACTTTGCCTTTGACGCCTCGGACAGCGCGCACGCGGTCCGCATGTCAACCCTCTCGATCGGTGCGGGCCTGGGTTTCGCCATGCTGCTGATCGGCGTGGCAGCCGTGCACTGGGCGAAGGCCCTGATGTCCGACCACGAGCACGTCGAAGAGCGGCACTGGCAGACCTCGGATGAGGAGACGAAGCAGGCCGCCTTGCAGGCCCTGGCCGCCGGCGCGAAGGACGCCAACATTGAGCGTCGTCCCGTGTTGAAGGGTGCGCTCGCCACAGCGGTCCTGCTGGCGCCACTGCCGTTTGCGGTCCCGCTGATCGGCAACCTCTCTTCGGACTGGAATATCTCCAAGTTCCGCCACACCGCGTGGGCAAATCGTCCAGAAGGCTCGAAGGGTCGTCGCCTCGCAAAGGATCCGACGGATGAGCCCATCCGCGCGGCAGACGTCACCAACGGCTCGGTCTTCCACGTCATCCCCCACGGTCTGGGGACCCTGCCAGGCGAAGAACACTTCATGGAGGAAAAGGCCAAGGCCGTCGTCCTCCTTGTGCGGATGGATCCGGCTGAACTCAAGGAAGCCGATGATCGCAAGGACTGGTCGTATGACGGCATCGTCGCATATTCCAAGATCTGCACCCATGTTGGGTGCCCCGTGGCGCTGTACGAACAGCAAACCAAGCATCTACTCTGCCCCTGCCACCAGTCGACGTTTGATATGACCGACGGCGCGAAGGTCGTCTTCGGCCCGGCGAAGCGTCCGTTGCCGCAGCTTCCGATCACGGTTGATGACGAGGGCTACCTCATCGCAACGTCTGACTTCCACGAACCGATCGGCCCGAGCTACTGGGAGCGTCTGAAGTGACTACCTCAACCGGCCCCTCGAAGGCCCGCACCGCCTCCGGCGGCGAAAAGACCCTCGACTACCTGGATAACCGCGTCGGCGCGGCGAAGGTCGTGCGCGGCTTTGCCCGTAAGCTGTTCCCCGATCACTGGTCCTTCCTGCTCGGCGAGATCGCGCTGTACAGCTTCGTTGTCCTGCTCCTGACCGGAGTCTTCCTCGCCATCTACTTCGTGCCGTCGATGGCTGAGGTCCACTACCCCGAGGACCAGTTGCCGGTCGCGATGCAGGGGGTGGAGATGTCGGAGGCATTTAAGTCGACCCTCGAACTGTCCTTCGAGGTACGTGGCGGCCTCTTGATGCGCCAGATGCACCACTGGGCTGCCCTCCTGTTTGCAGCCGCGGCTGTTTCCCACATGTTCCGCGTATTTTTCACCGGTGCCTTCCGCCGGCCACGCGAACTCAACTGGGTCGTGGGCTTCACGCTCCTGATCCTCATCATGCTCGCCGGCTTCTCGGGCTACTCGCTGCCGGACGATGTGCTCTCCGGTAACGGCCTGCGCATTGCGGACGGCGTGACCAAGTCGATCCCGATCCTCGGCTCCTACGTCTCCTATGGCATGTTCGGTGGCGAATTCCCTGGGACCGTCATCATCCCCCGTCTGTTCACGGTGCACATCCTTTTGATTCCCGGCCTCATCTTGGCACTGGTCTCCGTGCACCTCATGATGGTCGTACTGCACAAGCACACGCAATACCCCGGACCGGGCCGCACGAACCGGAACGTCGTGGGTTTCCCGCTCTTCCCGATCTACATGGCGAAGGCCGGCGGATTCTTCTTCATCGTGTTTGGCGTGATCGCTCTGATGGGGGCGTTCTTGTCGATTAACAACGTGTGGAACTACGGACCCTACGACCCCTCCCCCGTCTCGGCGGGCGCACAACCCGACTGGTACATGCTGTTCCTGGAGGGCGCACTGCGCCTCATGCCTGGCCAGACTGAAATCGTGATTGCCGGGTTCACGCTGTCCTTGAATGTCCTCGTGCCCGCACTCATCGTTCCGGGCGTGCTGTTCACGGTGCTCGGCGCCTACCCATTCATTGAGGCCGCCGCCACGAAGGACCGCGGCGAGCATCACGTGCTCGACCGGCCTCGCAACGCCCCTACGCGTACCGGTATTGGGGTGGCGATTATCACTGCATTTCTCGTCCTCGTGATCGCAGGGTCCAACGACCTCGTGGCTACGCACCTTGGGCTCGATCTCAACCAGATCACCTGGGTGCTGCGCGTCGGCTTCTTTGCCGGCCCCGTCCTCGCATTCATGCTGACCAAGCGGATCTGCTTGGCCCTGCAGCGCCGAGATCGTGAGCTCGTCTTGCACGGCCACGAGACGGGCCGCGTCGTTCAGCTCGACAATGGCGCGATGATGGAGGTCCACCGGCCGCTCGACCCCTACGAACGCTGGCGTCTCGTTTCATACAATGACAACGCGCCGCTGCAGATCGAGCCGGAGGAAGACGCCAACGGCGTTCGCCGCGATGGGTACAAGCGCGATGTCCGGCGGGCTAAGCTCTCTCGGTTCTTCTACGAAGATCGCATTCAGCCGGTGACGCCCGCCGAACTGGCGGCCGCGCACCAGGAACATACCGAAACCATCTCCGAGGCCGTCGCTCAACTGGACCCGAGTGAACGGGAAGCATTCCATCGCACTCTACGCGGTGAGAAGACCCCCGCAGAGATCGACGGCTAAGAGCCCTCGACCCGCAACTGCGCGTCCCCCGGAACCCCACCGTTCCGGGGGACGCGCCCGTGTTTTGGCCTAATACATGACACGCTCACGGTAATGTTCGGAAGGCCGAATTCTATTGTGCGGATTTCGGTGAATTCATATTCGCATTTTGCCAATTGAGCCGCCTATCTCCTGGTTGTGATGGGCTTGTCGACAGTAAGCACACGGGGTCGCGAAATAGGTCATAACGCCGTACGGTGGAGATAACAACGGGATGCACATCCGGTGCATTCTCGCGAGACAGATTGGGAGATTTCATGGCGTTCTACACCTTGCCCGAACTTCCGTACGATTACGCCGCTCTTGAGCCGCACATTTCAGCGAAGATTATGGAGCTGCATCACGACAAGCACCATAAGACCTATGTTGATGGAGCGAATACCGCACTTGACAAGCTCGCGGAGGCACGCGAAAAGGGCGACCTCTCCGCGGTGAACCTGCTTGAAAAGAACCTCGCGTTCAACCTCGGTGGCCACACCAACCACACCGTCTTCTGGAACAACCTGTCCCCGAATGGCGGCGGTGAGCCTGAGGGAGAGGTCGCGGACGCGCTCAAGGACTCTTTCGGCTCCTTCGAGGGCTTCAAGAACCACTTCACGGCCACGGCCACGGGCATTCAGGGCTCGGGCTGGGCGGTGCTTGCCTATGACACGATCTCCGGCAAGCTGGTGATCTTCCAGCTCTTTGATCAGCAGGGCAATGTGCCGGTTGGTGTCGTCCCGCTCCTGATGCTCGATATGTGGGAGCACGCCTTCTACCTCGACTACCTGAACGTCAAGGCAGACTATGTCAAGGCTTTTTGGAACATCGTGAACTGGGAGGATGTCGCCGAGCGCCTCGAGCGCGCGACGAAGAACTACTCCGGGCTCATCACGGCCTAAGGATCGCGGCCTCAGTAAATCGTCGCGGTAGCCGTAGTGCCGCCTGAGCGGCCGGGTCCTCGGGACCCGGCCGCTCAGCTCTATCCAAGGCGCGTCTTACCCCAATACCGGACGCGGCACCCCCGGCGGCCCTCTTAGGTTAGCTGCATCGTCCGCGCCGAGCCCTGGATGAGTCGCTAGCGCCCGAGCTGGACTGTATGCCGCGGGTCCAGCCCCCTGAGGAGCCGCCTGCGGCCACGGAGGAACCCCGAGGTGTGTGACGGCAGCTGACGCCCACCAGACGACTCTGCAATCACACGGCACCCACAGCCGGCAGGGGCAGTTCAGCTCGACCACGCTCGGGCATCGGTCGAAAGAAAAAGGAGGGGCGAACCGGTCAGATCCCGGTTCGCCCCTCCACGTCCTCACAGGCTAGTGGGCGTGGATCCCGGAGGAGAATTCAAAGAGCAGACCGCACACGCCGATCAGCGCGACGATCACTCCGATGACGACGACCCAGATTCCAATGGCGACACCGGCGAAGATCACGGTCACCGCGATCCCGAGGACCAGGGGCCACCATGAGTGCGGAGAGAACTCTCCGATCTGGCCTTCGCGTTCGATGATTTCGCCAAACGGATCATCCTCTGGGCGGCGATCAACGCGACGGCTCAGAAGCCACAGGTAGGCCCCTACCATCGCGGTCATGCCCGCGAGGAGGAAGAAGGCGACGCTTCCAACGGGCTCCCCGTCGGTCACGAGAAGGTAGGCGATGGCGATCGGACCGAAGAAGAAGATGCCGAGGAAGAACAGCAACATCTCGACGCGCAGCGGCGGTGCCTCGTTCTCATAGTCGGCTGGCTTTGCCTGATCGTAGGTCCGGTTCGCAGTGTCGTGACTCATGGTTGTCCTACTCCTTCGGCGCCGGGGCGCTCGTTGCCGGTACCTTCTGCGCTTCCACCAGGCTCAAGGCACCGACCTCGGGGTGGTGCAGATCGAACGCGGGGCGCTCGGAGCGGATGCGTGGCAGAGCCGTAAAGTTGTGGCGCGGGACCGGGCATCCCGTCGCCCACTCGAGGGAGCCACCAAAGCCCCAGGGGTCGTCGACAAAGACGGTGCGCGGGCCTCGCTGGGTCTTCCAGACATTCCAGATGAACGGAACCATCGCGAGAGCCGTAATGAACGCGCCCACCGTGGAGACCTGGTTCAAGAATTGGTAGCCATCCTCCACCAGGTAGTCAGCCGTGCGGCGTGGCATGCCGTAGACACCGAGCCAGTGTTGCACGAGGAATGTGGTGTGGAAGCCGATGAAGAGCAACCAGAAGTGGATCTTCCCGAGCCGCTCGTCCAGCATTCGACCGGTAAACTTCGGCCACCAGAAGAAGAAGCCGGCGAACACGGCGAACACGACGGTCCCGAAAATCACGTAGTGGAAGTGGGCCACCACGAAGTAGGAGTCATGCACATGGGCGTCCATCGCAGGGCTCGCGAGGATGATGCCGGTCAAACCACCGAACAGGAAGGTCACGAAGAATCCTAGCGAGAACAGCATTGGTGTCTCGAAGGTAATCTTTCCGCGCCACATCGTGCCAACCCAGTTGAAGAACTTCACGCCCGTCGGCACCGAAATCAGCATGGTCATCAGGGCAAAGAAGCTCAGCATGACGGCGCCGGTCGTGTACATGTGGTGCGCCCACACTGTCACGGAAAGGGCCGCGATCGAAACCGTGGCAAAGACCAGTGTCTTGTAGCCGAAGATCGGCTTACGGGAGAAGACCGGGATGATCTCGGTGACAATGCCAAAGAACGGCAGCGCGAGCACGTACACCTCAGGGTGACCGAAGAACCAGAAGAGGTGCTGCCACAGGATCGTGCCGCCGGAATCGGGGTTAAAGATCTGGGAGCCAAGGATCCGGTCGGAAGCAAGCCCGAAATAAGCCGAGGCAAGCACCGGGAATGCCATGAGGACGAGAACCGAGGTGATGAGGATGTTCCACGTGAAGATCGGCATGCGGAACATGGTCATCCCCGGAGCCCGCATAGTGATGATCGTCGCGATGAAGTTCACCGAGCCGAAAATCGTACCGAACCCGGTCATGCCGAGCCCGAGTACCCACAGAGTGGCCCCCAGGGAGGGAGAGTAAGCCGTGGTCGACAGCGGCGTGTATCCCGTCCAGCCGAAGTCGGCCGCACCCTGCGGCATAACGAGTCCCGCGCACGCCAGCAGACCGCCGAAGAGGAACAGCCAGAACGCAAACATGTTCATGCGCGGGAAGGCGACATCGGGGGCACCGATCTGCAGCGGCACCAGGACGTTACCGAACGCGGTGAACATCGGAGTCGCGAAGAGGAACAGCATGATCGTGCCGTGCATGGTGAAGAGCTGGTTGAACTGTGCCTTGGACTGCAACAGCATCCCCGGCATGAACAACTCAGTACGAATCACCATCGCCATGACGCCAGCCAGGGCGAAGAAGAGCATCGCGGCCCACATGTACATGTAGCCGATGGTCTTGTGGTCGGTGGAGGTGATCCAGTTGACGATCGTCTGCCCGAGCTTCTGCTTCTTTGGCCGCAGGCCCGGCACCTGGTCGACGTAACTTTCGGTGACAGTCGCCATCAGTACGTACCTCCTGGCGTGTAGGTGCGGTCAAATTCTTCGCCGCGCTCACCAACGTTTCCGGCGTCGCGCAGCTCCTGCATGGCGGCGTCGTATTCGTCGCGCTCGACAACCTTGACCTGGAAGAGCATCTCCGCGTGGTATTCGCCGCACAGTTCGGCGCACTTGCCGACGAACGTGCCGGTTTCTTGCGGGGTGACGTGGAATACCCGAAGTTCGCCGGGCACCATGTCGAGTTTCGTGAGGAAGGCGGGGATCCAGAACGAGTGCTGGACGTCACGCGAGTGGAGTTGGAACTCCACGGTTTCGTTTACCGGCAGGTAGAGGATGGGAAGCTTATCGCGGTCGCCTTCCTTACCGGTCAGCGTGATTCGGTCGCCGGAGTAGTAGACGCCCTCATCCAGGTAGTTAAAGTCCCAGGACCACTGCTTGCCGTACACGGAAATATGCGTATCGGCTTCGCCGGAGGTGTCCCACAGGTTATCGGTGACGCGAACCGTGTTGTAGAACAGAACCCCGACCATGATCACCGGGATGATGGTGTACATCAGCTCGAGTGGGATGTGGTACTGCAACTGCACCGGCAGCTCGTGATCATCCTTGCGCTTCCGGTAGACGATGATCGACCAGATGATGAGGCCCCACACGAGGACGCCCACGGCCAGGCCCGCGATCCACGCTCCGTTCCACAAATTGATGATCGATTCGGTCTTATCTGTGAGTCCGGGCTTCGAGGGCAGATAGCCGGTGGCGAGTTGGTCGGCTGAGCAGCCGGCCAGTGCCAGCGCGCTCGCGGCCGCGAGGGCTCCGAGCCGCCAGGGCCGGCGCCTCACGGTGTGCAACTTCGTTCGCACGGTCACTCCTCCGCATGAAAGTCAGGCAGGGACTTAGGTCCCTGGGAACACTTTACCCCGTGTCTTGACGTCGTGTCGGTACGTGTGCCGCAATTTTGCATCTTTCCGCCAACGTTTTCAGCAGACGTTCCCCATTCGGGTGACATCTCGGCACAACCGAGGTGCGGGGCGTATCACAACGCGCCGCACCCGCCTTGATTAGGGCGTAAATGCCTTGACGATCTGGAAGACGATGATCTGCTCGGGAGCACCGGCCGAAGCGGGCGCGAGGAAGAGGAATCGTGCCCCTTCCTTAGCACCCACGAGCTCCGGCATACGAGCTGCGTCGAGCTGGGTTCGCTCCGGATCCCCGAGGGCAGAGCCGTCCGGCGAGAAGGGGTAGGTCAGGGCGACGGCTTGGCCGTCATTGGTGATCTCTGCACCGGTTCCCGCCGTCAATTGGTGGACCTCGACCTCGGGCCCGATCTCGGCGCCCTCGGCGAGACTCGCCTTCAGGGTGTCATCCGTCGCTGTCAGATCAACACCGACGTCGGCGGCATCAGCAATCGGTTCCCCCGCATCGGGGGCTTCGGCGTCCACTCCAATCGCGTCGATAATCTCCACGACGAAGACGATGGTCTCTCCCGGCTTGATGGAGCCGTCCGGGGTCCCCTCCGGGTAGCCGTACTGGCTCGGGATTGACAGCTGCACGCGGTCCCCCACATGCAGGCCTGTGAGGCCGCTCTGCCAGCCGGGGATGACCTGTTCAAGGGAAAAGGCCGTGGGAGCGCCGCGCTGGTAGGAGGAGTCAAAGACCTCGCCGTCCCACACTTGCCCGTGGTAGTGCGCATACACGGTATCGTCCGCCGCAATATCAGCTCCGGAAGAGTCGGCATCCATGACGTAACGGGTCAACTCTGCCGGGGCATCCCCGCTGAAGCTCAGCGTAGGGGCGCTGCCGCGCTCCTGTTCGACTGCGAAGATCGGTTCCTTCACCTCCGTGACGGCGACATCACCGGATTGCGCGGACGCATCGGCGGAAGGACTCGGATCTTCGGACTTTTGCTGCCCGTCGTCACTGGCGCACCCCGCGAGGGAGAGTGCGGCGGCGAGGGACAGAGCAGCGAAGCGGGTCAAACGTACCTTCATAACCATTCATTCACGAGAGCTGGCACTGCAGGCGCTTAAGGCGCGCGGGTCGGGGCAGGTGGGGCGGAGAACCTCCGTTCGCGCGCTAGTGGAAGGACTCTCCACACGCGCACGAGCCGGCGGCGTTCGGGTTGTCGATCGAAAAGCCCTGCTTCTCGATCGTGTCGGCGAAGTCGATGGTTGCGCCGCTCAGGTAAGGCACGGACATGCGGTCGACGACAAGTTCGACGCCATCGAAGTCACGCACCGCGTCCCCGTCAAGGAGACGCTCATCGAAGTACAGTTGGTAGATCAGGCCCGAGCATCCTCCCGGCTGCACAGCCACCCGCAATCGCAGGTCGTCGCGCCCTTCCTGTTCGAGCAAGGATTTCACCTTCTCGACGGCGACGTCTGTGAGGGTCACCTCGTGGGTGGGCAGTTCTTCGGTGGTTTCAGTCATGGCGACCTCCGTGATCGAGTTTCGAGTAGAGCCTACGTCTTTTGAGCACTTCGGCGAAACGCGGCGTGCGCTACACGCTGCGTGCTGCCCAGGTTGCCGCGAGGGCTCGGCCGAGCTCCCAGGTGGTGCGTCCGGCGCGATCGTGAGCAGCGCCAATCCCCATTCGGGCGAGGTGACGACGCGGGAGACCGGGGGCCGCACCGACCACAACGAGGGGGACCGCGGCCTGTGCGGCGATCGTGGAAAGCTGAACCAGTGGCCCCGTCTCCGCGGCGAGCAGGTCGTCCTCAGCACAAAGCGCAATGACGACGTCGGCTCCCGCCACCTGGTCTTTCCACCCTGAGCGGTGGGCGATCTCCGTACCGGCATCCACGAGGCGGGCCCCCATCGCAGCCAACAGGAATGCCAGGCCCCCGGCCATTCCGGTGCCCGCTTGACGGGCGAGCCCGATGGCGGACTCAAACCCCGGCGCTCGCGCGAGATCAGCGACGAACTGTCCCACCTGCCGCTCAGCCTCCTGGGCCCGCTCTGCGGCGACTAGCCCACGTGTCGAGAGCTCGGCCGCTCGACCGTGCAGGGAGAGCAGCGGGGTGGCCTCGGTCCATGCGACGGTGACACGCCGAGCGGCCCCTGCAAGGACGCCGGGGTCGGCGCCCAGCGCACCCCACGCACCAGCTCCGCCGTCGTGAACAAGGGCGGGCCGAGCACACACCACGACGTCGTCATCCCTTGCTTGCGTCAGGATGTTCCCTAGGAAATCGGCAAACAGAGCGGTTGACCCGCACACGATACCGGAATCCTCCGGCGCATCGACGCGGGACGGGTCAATCATGGCAAGGGGGCCAGGAGCCGGGCTCACAGTGCGCAGTTCCCGAATGGGCGTGGGGCGATTGAGGGAGCGCCACCCCGCGATGAACGCCTGGCGCTCAGAGCCATCCTGGCCCGTCACGATCGCCGTCATGATCTCCTCTCGGTGCTGAACTCGTGCATCGGTGCCGATCGTAGTGCACGATATGTAGCGAGACCGAGTGGGAGAAACGAAGAAATGAAACGGATTCAACGTGTGGGCGCTGCGCTCGCGGTCATGGCGCTGCTCGGAGCCTGCTCCTCGCGCGCAGTCGCTCCCGTCGAAGCGGAAGACCTGCAGGCGCGTATCGCTCAGAGCGTCGCGGAACAGCTCGGCGAGCCCCCTGCTGTTCAGTGCCCCACCGGCCTAGCCGCCGAAGTGGGCGCCGAGACCACTTGCTCAATTTCGGGTGGCTCAGAGCCCCTCATCGCGACGGCAAAGGTAACCGAGGTCGACGAAACGTCGGGCGACGTCACGATTGCCGTCTCCGTCTCCTCCGAGGCGACCCCAGAGCAGCGCCCCATGCCGCAGGACGAATCCCCTGCCGAGAAAGACTCTCCCGCTGACGATGCCACCGAGAGCGAAAGCGACGACGACTAGGCATACGTGACGCTGCGGTGGCCCCGGGGCCACCGCAGCGCCGGATTAGAGGTCCGGTGTGATGTCCCCCGCGAGGGCGGCGAGTAGCAGGGCCTCCGCGAGCGTCGCGCCCTTGAACTCACCGAGATCGAGCGATTCATTAGCGCCATGAGCCCGCGTGTCGGGATCCTCGATCCCCGTAATCAGGATATCGGCCTCCGGGAAAGCGTCCGCAAGGTCGGAAATAAACGGGATCGAGGCCCCTAGCCCGACGCTCACGGCCTCGTGGCCCCATGCTTCGGTCATCGCCCAGCGCGATAGGAGCATCATCGGTGTGTCCTCTCCCGCGTCGAAAGGCGCTCCAAGCTCGTTCACGTCGACTTCGACGCGCGCACCGTTCGGGGCATGCTTCTCCAGATGGGCGCGCACGGCCTCAGCTGCCTCGCGCGGGTCTTGGCCCGGCGGAATGCGCAGTGAGAGCGCGGCGCGGCAGCTGGGCGCAATCGTGTTGGATTTCATCGCGACCGAGGTAATGTCCATGCCGATCAACGCAAAGGCCGGGCGAGACCAGAGGCGGGTCGGCAGAGATCCGGTGCCAGCCAGCTCGTACCCCTCGATCAGTCCCGCGTCGGAGCGCCACTGCTCCTCCGGGTAATCGAGATCGGAGTCCGGCGCGTGTGTGAGGCCCTCGACGACCACATCACCGGCGTCGTCATGCAGCGTGGCAAGCAGGCGACACATGAGGAGGTTCGCATCGAGGTAGGGGCCGCCGAAAATACCGGAATGGACGGCGTGTGTACCGCACGTCAACTCGACGCTGAGGTCGACGACGCCGCGCAGTGAGGTGGTCAGGGCCGGCTCACCGACCTTCCAATTGGACGAGTCCAGCACGACAATGACGTCGGATTCGAGTGCCTCGTGGTACTGCTCGAGGAACGCCGCGAAGGTGGGAGATCCGATCTCCTCTTCACCCTCGATAAAGCAGGTGATGTTCACTCCGAGGTCGTCTCCGAGGACCCTGAGCGCGCCGATGTGAGCGATGACGCCGGCTTTGTCATCGGCGGTACCTCGCCCGTAGAGCCGCCCATCGCGCTCGACCACCGTGAACGGGTCTTCCTGGTCCCAGTCCTCGACATCGCCCGGAGGCTGGACATCGTGGTGGGCATAGAGCAGAACCCGTGGGGCGTCCGGGTTGACGTCGCGGCGGGCGACGACCGCGGGTCGTGAGACGGTGCCGTCCGGCGCGCTCGCCTTGAGGATCTCAACGCTGTCCATCCCCACGCCGGCGAGGAGTTCGGCCGTGAACTCGGCGGAAGCTTGCACGTGGGACTGGTCAAAGCTCGAGGAGCTCACCGACGGGATCGCGACGAGAGAAGTAAGGTCTTCGCGCATCTGGGCGAATGCCTCGTCGGTGCGCGCTTTCAATTCGTCTATTGTGATCACGGCAACGACCTTACCGGCTGGTCTGGGTGCGGGAAGAATCTCGTCTACGGTAGAAGCGTGAAGTTTCGTAACCGTTCAGCTGCCCCTGAGCCTGGCCCGCGCGAACGCAAGCCCGGCAAAGGCCGCCCCACGCCCACACGCAAAGAAGCCGAGGCCAGAAATCTGCGCCCGCTCGTCGTGAATGACAAAAAGCTCGCCCGACAGCGCGACCGGGAGGCGCGCGCGAAGGCATACGAGCGCCAGCGCCGCGCCATGGAGACCGGCGATGAGCGCTTCATGCCCCTGCGAGACAAGGGACGGGCCCGGCGCTTCGCTCGTGACTACGTGGATGCTCGCTACAACCTCGGCGAGCTCTTCCTGCCTCTCGCCTTCTTCCTCATCATCGTGATGCTTTTCGCGGGTCGCTTCCCCGACATCGCGTTTTTTGCCACGTTCGCGATGTACATCGTCGTGTTCGGTGGCATCTTCGATTCACTGATCATGGTGTTCTTTATGAAACGCCGGATGCGGGCTGTACTGCCGGAAGAGGACCTCCGCAAGTGGACAGGCATGTATGCCTTCTCCCGTTCCTTCATGCTTCGCCCGCTGCGCATGCCCAAACCCCAAGTGTCACGTAGTTGGCGCAAACGCCGCCAAACCCCGGAGACTGATCGGTCATGACTCCCCCGCGTCTTGCTCGTACTCCGTTCGCCTCCTTCGCGGCCGTCATGGGCCTAGCTGGGCTCGCTGGCGCGTGGGGGCACGCCGCACGCCTGCTCGCTATGCCGCAAGAGATCGCGACCATCCTGCTCATCGTCGCCGCAACACTGTGGCTGGCTCTCCTCGTCGTGCAGATCGCGCGACTTATCCGCCATCGCGCCGCCGTCCGCACGGAAGTAACCTCGCCGTTCGCAGGGGTTTTCGTGTCCACCTTCACGGTCGGCTCCCTCGCGCTTGCCGCGGCCGCTCACCCCTATCTCGGCTCGGCGACCGCCTACCTGTGGTGGCCTGCCACGGTCCTCCACCTCATCGTGAGTGTGCATGTGTTCGGCATGTGGCTCGCCCGCTCGGATGTCGACCTCACGACCCTCAGCCCCGCGTGGTTCATTCCCGTCGTCGGGACCATGGTCTCGTCTTTTGCGGGAGCCTGGCTGGCGCCGACCGCGATCGCCGTCGGCCTGTGGGCTCTCGGCTTTCTCCTGTGGTTTTCCATGCAGGCGATCGTGCTGCGCCGGATCTTTGTCGCCGACCGGCCGCTACCGCCGCGGCTACGTCCCACCCTTGCGATCCTTGTTGCCCCGCCCGCCGTGGCGCTCATCGGCTGGCATGCTCTCATCGCGGCTCCGCCGTCACCGGCGTTCACCGGTGCCATCACCGTGATGATGAGTCTCACACCGGTCGTCGATGCGGCGCTCGTCGCGACGGGCCTCTTCTTCGCGGTGTTGGTCCTACTGCCGCGCACTGCGCTCTACGGGGCGCCGTTCACACTGACGTGGTGGGCTACGAGCTTCCCGTTCGCGGCACTCGCCTCCGCGATCGTCCTGGCCACCGCGGGGGGCGCGTACTGGTGGCTGGGCTCACTCGCGCTCGGCGGCGCGACCGGATGGATCCTGCTGCTCGTCGTCCGCTCGATGGTTGCGGTGCGCCGCGATATCGACGCCTTCCTCTAGCGCCAACACCGGCGGGCGCCTAAGTCGCGTCCGCGTCGTTGTCCAGGAGAGCGGTAAGCTCTCGGTTTACCCGTCCCGGCCAGGTGGGTCCTTCGTAGATGAAAGCCGTGTACGCCTGCACGAGATCAGCACCGGCCCGGACAAGTGCGTGGGCATCCGCCGCCGAGCTCACTCCCCCGCACCCGATGAGGACGGGCTTGGATCCGAGCTCGGCGCGCACCTGAGTGACAACCTCGAGGGCGCGCTCGCGCAGGGGCATGCCGGACAGACCACCGTCACCGAGGTCATGAGCGATGGTCGTATTGGTCGCGACGACGCCCGTGAGTCCCTCCGAGCGTGCGAAGGCACACAGGTGCGTGATGTGCTCGTGTGAAAGATCGGGGGCTATCTTCACCAGCAGCGGCACGTCCCGGCCGGCCCCCTCCCGCGCGCCCGACCGCACGGCGGACACGATGGGAGCGAGCGCCTCCTTCGTTTGCAGGTCGCGCAGGCCCGGCGTATTCGGCGAAGATACGTTGATGACGAGGTAGTCCGCGTAGCGTGCCAGACGCCGGGCACTGTAGCCATAGTCCGCATCCGCCTGCGCTGCCGGGGTGATCTTTGACTTGCCGATGTTCACGCCGAGGACAACCGAGCGGCCCGCCGTGGTGGAACGCAGGTGTACGAGACGATCGGCGACGGCGTCGGCACCGTCGTTATTAAATCCCATGCGGTTACGCAGCGCGCGCTGTTCTGGGTAGCGCCACAGACGGGGAGGCTCATTCCCGGGCTGCGGGTGACGCGTCACGGTCCCCACCTCGATAAAACCGAAACCGAGGGCGGCCAAGCCGAGCACCGACGTGGCGTTCTTATCGAGTCCGGCGCCGAGCCCCAGACGGGCGGGGAAGGGACGGGGGAAGACGAGCAGGCGATCATCAATCACGGGGTGGGCTGGCGCGGACCCCATGGTATGGGCGATGAGGCGGCGAGCTGGCTCGACGGTGCCGGCTGCGGCGAGCGCCCCCATAGCGACGTGATGGGCGGACTCCGGCTCGGTCCGCGTGATGAGGGTGTCAAAGAGAAACCGGTACATATCAGTCCTAAGTTTGGGCGATGCGCCCGGGGTTGGAGTAGTACAGCCACGCCATGCCGAGCCAGGGCAAGATGAGCGGCACGAATCCGTAGCCGGACCCAAAATGGGACCACACGGAGTCCCGAGCAAATAGTTCAGGATGCGTAGTCGACAAGATTCCCACAGCGATCACACCGACGGCCTCGAAGATGACGGCGGCCCATGCGGCTCGACGCATGCGACGCCCGTTGTGCGCAAGGCAGACCGTCGCCACGATATAGATGAGCGCCGCGACGGCGGACAGCGAATACGCAAGCGGTGCTTCAGAGGCATCCCGAATGAGCTGCACGAGGGAGCGCGCGCTCGCCGCAAGCGCAAACATCCCGTAAACGAGGATCAACACGCGTCCAAGACCGTACGCGGGCCGCCGCGTGTCAGTGGCGGAGGAAGTCGGAACGTTCACGCTGAGAACACTACCCATATTCGCCACATGCAGACCGTCTGGCTGATTGCCAAGACAGCGAGCGCGAGCGACGAGACCCGGGTGCGGTCCACGAGGGCCCACGCCCCACCGATCGGGTAAAGGATCAGGCAGGTGAGGAGGTAGCCCCACAGCGTGATGGGATCGGAAAGGTGCACTCCCCCCACCTGAGCGATGATCACGAGCATCATGACGACGAGCACCACCACCTCGACGACGCCCGCGACGATGAGCTGTTTGAGAATCACCGCTCGGTCAAGAATCGCGAACATCACCGCCCAGAGGGCCAGTACCGCAGAGAGCAGCCCGCCGATCCACAACGCATAAGTCACGTCTTTTAGCTTACCGTCCGCCCGAGCCGGCAGGGCTGCGCGTCGTGTTCTACGCTGGTGGAGTGAATACCGTAGAACTCAGCTCAAAGAAGATCACTGACCTGAAGCCCGATGCTCTTGTGCTCGGCGTCGCCACCGTCGATGGGCAGGCCGTGCCGTTCGCCGGCCCCGCCGTGGGACGCGCACTCGACAAGGCCTGTGCCCAGACGATCCGGGCGCTCCAGATCAAGGCCGCACCGGAGGTCTGCCAAACCGTGCTCGTGGAGGGCCTCGAGAGCCCCGTGACGTTCGTGGGCGTCGGCGAAGATCCCGACCCGGAGACACTGCGTCGCGCCGTCGGCGCGGCCGTGCGTTCGCTCGCGGGCCGCGAGCACGTGGTCCTCGCCCTGCCGACCGGATCTGCAGAAGAAGTGGGCGCCCTGGCGGAGGGAGCGCTCCTCGGGTCGTATGCCTTCGCGCAGTACACATCGTGGGATGCCGCTCCCGTCGAGCGGGTCTCAATCCTTACGCCACTAGCGTCGGAATCCGACGCGAAGGCCGCAGCCGAGCGGGCCGGCATTCTCGCCACCGCCGTGAACCGGGCTCGCGATCTCGTGAACATGGCTCCCAATGACCTTTTCCCAGAGACGTTCGCCGACTTCGCTGAGCAGGCTGCGAAGGCTGGCAAGGGAGGCAAGGTGAAGGTGAGCGTGCTCGACGAGCAGGCGCTCGCCGACGGTGGCTACGGCGGTATCCTCGCCGTCGGTATGGGCTCGGCCCGCAAGCCGCGCCTCGTCAAATTGGAGTACGCGCCACGCAAGGCCGACACCCACGTGGCGCTCGTTGGCAAGGGCATCACGTTCGATTCGGGTGGTCTGTCCCTGAAGCCTGCCAAGGGCATGGAGACCATGAAGTGTGACATGGGTGGCGCCGCCGCCGTCCTCAACACGGTGCTCGCGGCGGCGGAACTGAAACTCCCCGTGCGCGTCACGGGGTGGCTCGCACTCGCTGAGAACATGCCGGGTGGCGGCGCCCAGCGTCCTGGCGATGTCATCACGATGTATGACGGCACCACCGTCGAGGTACTCAATACCGATGCCGAGGGCCGCCTCGTCATGGCCGACGCCCTCGCGCGCGCGGTCGAAGATCAACCCGACGCTCTGCTCGATGTCGCCACCCTCACCGGAGCCGCAGTCGTCGCCCTCGGGGAGCGTACCGCCGCCGTCCTCGGCGAGGAACAGCTACGTTCGGACGTGCTCGCTGCTGCCGACGCCGCGGGCGAAGCCCTCTGGCCGCTGCCGTTGCCCGATCACTTGGACGAGACGTTGAAGTCGCCGATCGCGGATTTGAAGAACATCGGGGAACGCATGGGCGGAACGCTGACGGCGGGCCTGTTCCTGCGCCACTTCGTGGGGAACACCCGCTGGGCGCACCTGGATATCGCCGGCCCAGCCTTCCACGAGGGTGCGCCGTACGGCTACACGCTCAAGGGTGCCACCGGCTTCGGCGTGCGCACCCTGGTGGGACTGCTCGAAAACCAGTAAAGCGCCCCGACATCAGGGGGGAGCCGGCAGCGTGGGTCGGCTCCCCCCTCGGGCTGTAGGTGGGCTCCATCACGCGTCCCGCCTGCCGCGATCCTTGTTGCCCGCGGCGCGTAACGTGGGACAATAGTCCCGAGCAAAACAAAGGGGCTCAGCCCCCATTCACGAGGAGTGCACGTGACAGACACGCCGGACTACGACATTGTGATTCTGGGGGCCGGCAGCGGCGGATATGCCGCCGCACTGCGGGGCGCCCAGCTAGGCCTCAAGGTAGCCCTGATCGAGGGCGCGAAGGTGGGTGGCACGTGCCTCCACAAGGGATGCATCCCCACCAAGGCCCTCCTGCACGCCGCCGAGGTCTGTGACACTGCCCGGGAGGCATCCTCCGTGGGCGTCACAATGAACCTCGAAGGCGTCGACATGAGGGGCGTCAACAAGTACAAGGACGGCGTCATTGGCCGCCTGTACAAGGGATTGCAGGGCCTCGTTGCTTCGCGTGATATCGACCTGATCGAAGGCTGGGGTCGTCTCGTGGGCAAGGACGCCGTCGAAGTGGACGGCACCGTCTACCGTGGCAAAAACATCGTGCTCGCGTCCGGCTCCTACTCCAAGACACTGCCCGGCCTAGACATCACCGGACGGGTGATGACCTCCGAGCAAGCCCTCACGATGGATGAGGTCCCCTCATCCGTGATCGTGCTCGGCGGCGGCGTCATCGGCGTCGAGTTCGCCTCGGTCTGGAAGTCCTTCGGGGCGGACGTCACGATTATTGAGGGCCTGCCCCACCTCGTGCCGAATGAGGAAGAAGCCATCTCGAAGACTCTGGAGCGTTCCTTCCGCAAGCGGAAGATCGCGTTCAAGACCAACACGCTCGTCAAGTCGGTCGAACAGTCCGACTCCGGCGTCACGGTCACGACAGAGGGCGGTGACACCTACGAGGCGGATTACCTGCTCGTGGCGATTGGGCGCGGGCCCGCCACCAAGGATCTCGGCTACGAGGAGCAGGGTATCGCCCTGGACCGTGGTTTCGTGCTCACGAACGAGCGCCTGCACACGGGCGTCGGCTCGATTTATGCGGTCGGCGACATCGTGCCCGGCCTGCAGCTCGCGCACCGTGGCTTCCAGCAGGGGATTTTTGTCGCGGAGGAGATCGCCGGCTTTAATCCGCCCGTGATCGAAGACGCGAAGATTCCGCGCGTCACCTACTGCGAGCCGGAGGTCGCCTCCGTCGGTCTCACCGAGGCGCAGGCCAAGGAGCGGCACGGCGCCGATGCCGTCACGAGCGTCGAGTACAACCTGGCGGGTAACGGCAAATCTCAGATCTTAAAGACGGCGGGCTTCGTCAAGCTCGTGGGGCTGAAGGACGGGCCGATCGTGGGGGTTCACATGATCGGTTCGCGCGTCGGCGAGCTCATCGGCGAGGGGCAGCTCATGGTCAACTGGGAGGCCTATGCCGAGGACGTGGCCCCGCTCATCCACGCCCACCCCACGCAGGGTGAGGCTGTTGGCGAAGCCGCCCTCGCCCTGGCGGGCAAGCCGCTGCACTCTCACAACTAAGACGACATTCCTAGGAGACGTTAACGATGTCTGAAACCGTACAGATGCCCGCTCTTGGCGAGTCCGTCACCGAAGGTACCGTCACGCAGTGGCTGAAGTCCGTCGGTGACACCGTCGAGATGGATGAGCCCCTGCTGGAGGTCTCCACCGACAAGGTCGACACCGAGATCCCCTCCCCCGTGGCCGGCACACTGCAAAAGATCCTGGTCGAGGAAGACGAAACGGTCGAGGTGGGCACCGACCTGTGCCTCATCGGCGACGGCGACGCCGACGCCGCACCGGCGGAAGAACCCAAGACCGACGAGAGCACGGACACCGCAGAACCAGCCGAGGAGAGCCCCGAGGAGACCACCACCGAAGAGGCCCCGAAGGGATCGCCCTCTGGCGGTGGTTCCGGCCAGTCCGTGCAGATGCCCGCTCTTGGCGAGTCCGTCACCGAAGGTACCGTCACGCAGTGGCTGAAGTCCGTCGGTGACACCGTCGAGATGGATGAGCCCCTGCTGGAGGTCTCCACCGACAAGGTCGACACCGAGATCCCCTCCCCCGTGGCCGGCACACTGCAAAAGATCCTGGTCGAGGAAGACGAAACGGTCGAGGTGGGCACCGACCTGTGCCTCATCGGCGACGGCGACGCCGACGCCGCACCGGCGGAAGAACCCAAGACCGACGAGAGCACGGACACCGCAGAACCAGCCGAGGAGAGCCCCGAGGAGACCACCACCGAAGAGCCTTCGGAAGAGCCCACCACCGAGAAACCCAGCCCGGCGGACACCGAACGTGCGCCCTCGCGGCGGGACAGGGCCCTCGGCGGTGAGCAGCTCTATGTGACTCCGATTGTGCGTAAACTCGCCAAGGATAAGGGTATCGACCTCACCGAAGTCGAGGGCACCGGCATTGGTGGCCGTATCCGTAAGGATGACGTACTCGCCGCCGCTCGGAAGGCGGAGGAAGCCAAGCGTGCGGCCCACTCGAGCCCGAAGGTCGACTCGACTTCCGCTCCCGCGCCCCGGCGTGCGAGCACAGAGCCTTCGCCGCTGCGTGGTACGACCGAGAAGATGTCGCGCCTGCGCCAGGTCATCTCGGCTCGCATGATGGAGTCGCTGCAGTCCTCCGCCCAGCTCACGACCGTGGTCGAGGTGGATGTCACCAAGGTGGCCTCGCTCCGCGCCCGCGCGAAGGATCAGTTCCTCGAGCGCGAGGGGGCGAAGCTCACCTTCCTGCCATTCTTCGTTAAGGCTGCCACCGAGGCGCTGAAGGCCCATCCCAAGATCAACGCGTCCGTGCAGGACAAGGAGGTCGTTTACCACGATGTCGAGAACATCGGCATTGCGGTGGACACCGAACGTGGCTTGCTCGTGCCGGTGATCAAGGAGGCCGGCGACCTCACGATCTCCGGTATCGCGAAGAAGATTGCGGATCTGGCCGAGCGCACGCGTTCCTCGAAGGTCGGCCCGGACGAGCTGTCTGGCTCAACCTTCACGATCACGAACACGGGCTCTGGCGGCGCGCTGTTCGATACGCCGATCATCAATCAGCCCGAGGTCGCGATCCTCGGCGTCGGCACGATCGTGAAGCGCCCGATGGTGGTGCGCGACACGGACGGCAACGAGACCATCGGTATTCGTTCCATGGTCTACCTGGCACTGTCCTACGATCATCGCCTGGTCGACGGCGCGGATGCCGCCCGGTATCTGATGGCCGTGAAGGCGCGCCTCGAAGAGGGCGACTTCGCCGCCGAGATCGGTCTCTAATCTGAGAGTTCGCGGCCCGGTCCCACTGAGGTGGGGCCGGGCCGTTGTGTGTCGCTCGGCATATCGCTAAAACTCGGTTCACCACCCGCCTCGGTATCCGCGGGGTCATCGCATGTCCCTACGGCCTCAACCCGCGCCCCGCGAACCCAAAACCGCCGACAGCTGACGGCTCCATCCTGGCCCACCACCTCGGACGAGCCGAGGTGCATCGTGGGGGCGATGGCCATGAGCTCTGTCTCGACAATCGCGTCGAGCCCATCGCGCTCCAGCACATCGATCCGGGTGGGGACCGTCTCGAGTCGCTCCACCGTGATGGCCTCGCGTTGCCATCGGGCAATCGTCTCCCGGTCCGCGCCACGCACGCTCCGGCTCGAGGCGGCCAACAGGTCCGTATCCCGGCGGGTAAGTGCCGCATCGCGAGCCTGGAGGTAGGCGCGCACCACGTTCACCGGGCCCGTCGGGGGGCCTGGCGGACCGAAGAGCGTCAGGTCGGTGAGGATGGCACCCGCCGCGATTAGCGCCACTCCCGCGAGGGAGACGGTGCGCAGCATCATCCGCGAGCGTCGGCGCACATGATGCTCCCGCCGGTGCGACGGGATCTCAGTGGCGGGTATCCGCACCCGAATGCGGGCCGCCGCCAGAGCCGGAACATCGGGAAGAGCGATCGGGCTGGGCTCGCTGAATTCGCAGCGCCGTGCCCACAGGTCCCACGCATTCGGACGCCCCTCGGCGGGCCCACATGCGTCGGAGAGCATGTCCGATAGCGACGAATCGGTACTCAGCGTGCACAAGAGCGCGGCAAGGGAGTAGATGTCACTCGCGGCACTCGCCGGCCCACCGTCCTTCCGCTCCGGCGCTGCATACCCCGGCGTCCCGCGTTCCCACAGGAGGCGGGCGCACACGTCGATCAGAACAGGGCGCCCCTCATCGGTCACGATCACGTTCGCTCCGGAGATATCTCCATGGATGATGCCCCGCTCGTGCAGCGCACCGAGGCCCGAGGCGAGTGCGTCCCACACGAAGGCAACCTCTCCCGCACTCAGTTGCCCGCGGGCAGCGAGGATGGTCGCGAGGGTCGTTCCGCCGAGAGCTTCGTAGGCGAGAACGAAGGCGCCGTCACTCGCCTCCTCGACCGCGAGGACCCGCACCACATTCGGGTGGGAAAACCCGATGAGGGATTGCAACCGCCTGCGGAGGGTCTCTCGCTCTGCAAGACCGTCGAGCGGGATGCGGGCAAGGACGACCGGCCTTCCACTGGCATCGCGGCCCTCGACAACGGCCCCGTCGTCCAACGGCCGCAAGACTTCATATCCACACCAGTCTGGCTCCATGAGGTCACGGTAACGCTGTGGCCAGCTACCTCTTGAGCATTATCCACAATCCACCCTTGGGTTCACCTCCATATCAGCGGACGGGCATATTACGATAGGCAGGTGCGCCGCGTTTGTCTCATTGCCGAAGGCCCCCAACCCTACGACGCGGTCGACGCACTGCAACGCTCCCTGCATGCCGCCATTGCCAGACACTGCCAAGACGACTGCGTCGTCGTCGTCGAGATGGAGCCGGTTTATACGGGAGGGCGCCGCACTGCCCCCTGGGATGTGCGTGATCCCCACCTGAATTACGTTCCCGTGGATCGCGGTGGCCGGATCACCTGGCACGGCCCCGGCCAGGTCGTCGCCTACCCGATCATCGCGCTCCGCGAGCCGCTGGACGTCCTCGCCTACGTCCACGCTCTCGAGGAGGCCGTGATCGCGACACTCGCCCACTACGGACTTGAGGGGACGCGTGTGTCCTCGCGCTCGGGGGTGTGGCTCACGCCTCCCGACCGCAAGATCTGCGCGGTGGGCGTTCGAGTGGCGCGCGGCGCCACCCTGCATGGGATCGCCCTGAACGTCAACAATTCACTGGCGCCCTACCGGGCGATCGTGCCCTGTGGAATTGCCGACGCCGGCGTCACGACCATGGCACACGAATTGGGCTACGACCTCGACCTTGCCGACGTAGCCGATCACCTGACCAACCACCTCGCCGTCGCTTTGCACCCCCTGCGAGCCCGCCGTGAGACCCCCGATAAGGAGCCAGCATGACCGTGACACCCGAGGGCCGCCGCCTGCTGCGTGTCGAAGCGCGCAACGCTGAGACCCCAATCGAACGCAAACCCGAGTGGATCCGCACCCGAGCCGTCATGGGGCCGCAATACTCCGAACTCAAATCAATCGTGCGACGCTCCGGTCTCCATACCGTCTGCGAAGAGGCCGGCTGTCCCAATATTTTCGAGTGCTGGCAAGACCGGGAAGCCACCTCCTCATTGGCGGTGACCAGTGCACGCGGCGTTGTGACTTCTGCCAGATCGATACCGGCCGGCCCACCGAAGTCGACCGGGACGAGCCGCGGCGCGTCGCCGAGTCAGTCGCCGAACTCTCGCTCAAATACGCAACCGTCACGGGTGTGGCACGAGACGACCTGCCCGACGGTGGTGCCTGGCTCTATGCACAAACCACCCGAGAGATCCACGCGCTTTCACCGGGCACCGGGGTCGAACTACTGATCCCCGACTTCCGGGCGAACCCGAGTCAGCTCGCGAAAGTGTTCTCCTCGCGGCCCGAAGTCCTCGGCCACAACCTCGAGACGGTGCCGCGTCTGTTTGCACGGATCCGCCCTGCCTTCCGCTACGAGCGCAGCCTGGGTGTGCTTGCCGAAGCCGCCGATGCGGGCCTCATCACGAAATCCAACCTCATCTTAGGGATGGGTGAAACGCCCGAGGAAGTTCTCGCGGCCATGAAGGACCTGCGTGAGGCCGGCACCGACCTGCTGACCATCACGCAGTATCTGCGGCCCTCGCCTCGCCACCACCCCGTTGAGCGTTGGGTCCGGCCCGAGGAGTTCACCGAGCTCTCTGCGGCCGCGCTCGACCTCGGTTTCGCGGGCGTCATGGCTGGCCCCCTCGTGCGGTCGTCCTATCGGGCCGGTCGCCTGTGGGGCCAGGCAATGGCCCGCCGGGGACGCACCGTGCCGCGCGAACTGCACCACCTGACGGAGCCGATGACTGCGCACCAGGAGGCTTCGGCCGTGTCCGCCCGGCTGCGTCCCACAACCGATGCCGAGACACCCGGCGGGCGCCGTTCCATGCACGCGCGCGCGGCGCGCTAGACTGGGCGCATCATGTCAAACGCTGAAACCACCCCCAAGAAGCGGCGTTGGTACCACAACATTGCGGACGCCTATCGCCTGACCCAGGAAGCCTACCCGTGGATGCGCTGGGCGCTCCTCGCGATCCTTGTTCTCGTCTTCGGCGGATCGATCGTGCTCGGGATCAGCACGGGACGGTGGATCTGGTATCCGCTGCTCGGCCTCATGCTCGCGCTCCTCGCGATGATGGTGCTGCTTTCCCTGTACACGCGTCGTGCCTCCTACGCCCAAATCGACGGTCAACCGGGGGCCACCGTCGCGGTCCTGCAGCAGACGCGCGGATGGAACACCGAACAGGAGCCGGTCGGGATCAACCCCCGTACCCAGGACATGGTGTTCCGTACGGTCGGCCGCCCTGGCGTCGTGCTCCTCGTCGAGGGCCCGATCAACCGCACGAAACGGCTCGTGCGCGATGAGGAACGCAAGGTGCGTCGCTCCGTGACGAACGTGCCCGTCCACACCATCTACGTCGGCAACGGTGAAGGACAGGTGCCGCTGCGGGGTCTGGAACGTGCCATGCGCAAGCTCCCGAAGAAGCTCACCCGCCAGCAGGTCGCCGTCGTCGCCAAACGCCTGTCCTCCCTCGGCGCCATGCGGCTCCCGATCCCGAAGGGGATCGACCCAATGCGGGCCCGCCCCGACCGCAAGGGCCTGCGCGGTCGCTAACCGACGCGCGAGTCGAATGCGCACGGTGTGATCTCACCGTGCGCATTCGCGCATATGGGGCCCGTCCACGCGCGTATATTGGTGCCGTCCGGCTACCGAAAGGTCCCATCCATGTTTAGCTCCCCTGAGCAGGCGATCGCCTTCACCCGTGAAGAAGGCGTCCAGTTCATTGACGTCCGCTTTTGTGACCTCCCGGGGATCATGCAGCACTTCAACATCCCGGTCGAGGCCTTCACCGAAGACCTGTTCACCGACGGGCTGATGTTTGATGGCTCCTCGATCCGTGGCTTCCAGGCGATCCACGAATCCGACATGAAGCTCGTGCCGGACATCAGCTCGGCGTTCGTCGACCCGTTCCGCCCCGCGAAGACCCTCGTCGTCAACTTCTTCATTGTCGACCCCTTCACTGATGAGCCCTACTCGCGCGACCCGCGCAACGTGGCCGCGAAGGCGGAGGCCTACCTCCGCTCCACTGGAATTGCCGACACCGCCTACGTGGGAGCGGAGGCCGAGTTCTACGTCTTCGACGACGTTCGTTTTGCCACATCGGCAGCGGGGGGCTACTACCACATTGACTCCGATGAGGCGGCGTGGAACACGGGCCGCGTCGAGGAGGGGGGCAACCGCGGGTACAAGACTCCCTATAAGGGTGGCTACTTCCCCGTCTCGCCCTCCGATCATTTCTGCGACCTGCGTGACCAGATCGTGGCACTGATGTATGACGTCGGCCTGAAGGTCGAACGTTCCCACCACGAGGTGGGCACCGCGGGCCAGCAGGAAATCAACTACACGTTTGACACGCTCACGGCCGCCGGCGACGACATGATGAAGTTCAAGTACGTGGTCAAGAATGCTGCCTGGGCGGCCGGCAAGACGGCGACTTTCATGCCGAAGCCCGTCTTTGGGGACAACGGATCGGGCATGCACTGCCACCTCTCGCTGTGGAAGGAAGGCACCCCGCTCTTCTACGACGAGTCCGGCTACGCCAACCTGTCGGACACGGCTCGCTGGTTCATTGGGGGCCTGTTGGAGCATGCCCCGGCCCTACTCGCCTTCACCAACCCGTCAGCGAACTCCTATCACCGGCTCGTGCCGGGCTTCGAGGCCCCCGTCAACCTCGTCTACTCGGCCCGCAACCGATCGGCGTGCATCCGCATCCCGATCACGGGCACCTCCCCGAAGGCGAAGCGCGTCGAGTACCGGGTGCCGGATCCCTCCGCAAACCCCTACCTTGCCTTCGCAGCGCAGCTCATGGCGGGACTGGACGGTATCCGCAACCGGATCGAACCGGCCGAGCCGATCGATAAGGACCTCTACGAACTGCCGCCCGAGGAACACGCAGAGATCCGACAGTTGCCCTACACGCTCGACCAGGCTCTCCTTGAACTGGAGGCCGATCACGACTTCCTGACCGAGGGAGACGTCTTCACACCCGACCTCATCGAGACGTGGATCGAGTACAAACGCACGCACGAAATTGAGCCGTTGCGCCAGCGTCCGCACCCACACGAGTTCGAGCTCTACTTTTCCCTGTAGAAAAGGCGCCCCACGCTATGGGCTCGGGGTGTCGCCATAGATCAGGTCCTCGGCTACTGCGCGGGCCCGCCGCGCGCGCCGCAGCCAGGTCTCATCGAAATCCGAGAGCGTAAGTGAACCGAGTCCCACCAGGTGGGCGATCAGTGAACGCTCCTGCGGGTCGGCAGGCAGGACGTCGACCGTCGCACCGCCCCGGCGCAGCGCGAGGCTCGCCGCCGCTCGGATCTCGCCGGCCATCGTCCATGCGGCATGCAGATCGGCGGCCTGGCCCCCGGTGAGCAGACCGGCGTCCCGTGCGGCGGCGAGAGCCTCCTCCGTCGACGTCGTGCGCAGGGCCGCCAGCTGTGCGCCATAGCGCAGCTGGAGGATCTGGACCGCCCATTCGACGTCCGTGAGGCCCCCCTTTCCGAGTTTCACGTGCCGCGTGCCCGGCACTCCCCTCGGGAGGCGTTCGGCCTCCATGCGGGCTTTCAGGCGGCTAATCTGGCGCAGGTCCGCGGCCGGGAGTCCCCCCTCCGGGTAGCGTGCCGCCTCAATCGCTTCGCGGATCTGCGCGACGCGCGCGGCCGGGAGTCCCTGGTGGGTGACGAGACGGGCGCGTAACAGGGCTTGGCGTTCCCAAGGTTCCGCGCGTCGGGACACGTAGTCGAGGTAGGAATCGAGCGTGCGCGTGACCGCACCGGACTTGCCTTCAGGTCGCAAGGCGAGATCGACGGCGAGGCCCGGGGCTTGGTCAGCGTCGGCGAGCAAGGCGCGCCATCGGTTGGCAACCCAGGTCGCGTCGGCACTCGCCTCCGGTCCGGTGGGCTCATAGATGATCACGCAGTCAGCATCGGAGGCGTACGTCATTTCGCGCCCGCCTGTGCGGCCCATCGCCACGATGACGGGCAGGGCGTCCGCTTCCCTCCCATGCTCGGTAGCAAAGTCATCGCGGGCCGCCCGCAGCGCCCAAGTGAGGGCGACGTCGGTGATATCCGTGATCGCCGTCGCCCGGTGGGTTTGCACACCCTCCGTCACGTCGGCAAACGCGGCCCGCAGGAGTTCACGCCGGCGCATGAGGCGCAGATAGAGGGCCCGTTCGCTTGCCTCGGCATGCCGCGAAAAATAGGCTTCCGCCTCGGCGTGCAGGTCGCTCGCGGTGCGTGCCGCGAGCCCGTCCCGCTCGGCAAGCCATGTGACAGCGTTCGGTACGGCGGGCACGTCCTCACCGATATAGCGCGACCGCGACAGCGCCTGGGCGAGCGTGTGGGCGACCGCGTTGTCATCGCGTAGCAGTTTGAGATACCAGTGGGTCTCCCCCAGCGTGTCCGATAGGCGTCTAAAGGCGAGGAGGGCGCCGTCGGGGTCTGGCCCATCGGCAAACCACTGCAACATGACGGGCAGGAGATGACGCTGGATGGCGGCACGACGCGAAATACCGGTCGTGAGAGCGGCGATGTGGTGCAGGGCGCCCTTGGGGTCGAGGTATCCGATAGCAGCAAGACGATCGGAGGCCGCCGCCGGCTGCAGCGTCACGTCATCAGCGCTCAGCTGTGCAGTCGCCGGCAGTAGGGGGCGGTAGAAGATGGACTCATGCAGTGAGCGCACTCGCCGGCGCACCGCCGACCACAGCGCCGTCACGTCCTCCACCTCGAGCAGCCGTGCGAGCCGCCGCAGGTCCGCTTCGGCGCGCGGCAGGAGGTGGGCGCGACGCATGCGGTGCAGTTGAATCCGGTGCTCCAGCGTGCGCTCCAGGCAGTAGGAGGAGATCAGCTCACCAGCGTTCTCGCGACTCACATATCCGCCGTCGCGTAGCGCGTGGATAGCCTCGATGGTGCCTCGTACCCGAAGGCTCTCGTCGGTGCGTCCGTGCACGAGTTGGAGAAGCTGCACCGTGAACTCGACATCGCGCAGGCCCCCCTTACCAAGTTTGATATGCCGGTCTGCCTCGGCCCCCGCCACGGACGCTTCGACGCGGCGGCGCATCTGCTGAGAGTCGGTGACGAAACCGGGCCGTTCTACGGCCGTGAACGCCAGGGGCCAAATCTGCTCGAGGTAGCGGTCTGCCAGCTCCTGTTCACCCGCGACTGGACGGGCCTTCAACAATGCCTGGAATTCCCAGGATTCGGCCCATCGGCGGTAGTAGTTCACGTGCGAGGCGAGAGTGCGCACGAGCGGGCCGTCGCGGCCCTCCGGCCGCAGGTTCGTATCGATCGGCCACAGTCCCGGCTCCCCAGAGGCGCCAGAAAAGGAGGCAACGCACAACTCCGTTAAGGCGCGTGCAAGGGTCGTGGCCCCCGCGACGGCTTCCTCCTCATTGCGTCCCTCGACGTAGTCGGTGACGAACACGAGGTCGACATCTGAGATGTAGTTCAGTTCGCCGCCCCCACTTTTTCCCATGGCGACGACGATCAGGGGAATGTCGTCGAACTCCGGGTGGCTGGCACGCGCGAGCGCAAGGGCCGAGCGGAGGGTCGCGTCGACCAGCTCACTGATGGCTCGCATGACGGCGGGGGTCCGGCTCGCATCGGCGAGGGCGAGGTCGGCGACGGCGATCGTGAAGAGCGCCTGTCGGTAGCGTGCCCGCAACTCCTGGCCATCGTGAGCCCCACCGAGGCTCGACTCAACGGGACGCGCGAGGAGCGCTGCGGGGTCACCGGTCAGGTGGGCGAGGACGCCAGGGTGGCGGATTGCGACGTCACCCATTGCCCGCGAGGCACCGAGCACACGGATGAGGCGCTCGCGGGCCTCGGGATCCGCACACACGGTGCGCGTGGCATCAGGATGCGCTTCGGCAAGGCGGAGCAGGGCGAGGAGGGCTTCGTCCGGGTCTCCTGCCACGGCGAAGTCCGTGATCTCAAGGGTCAGCTCGAGTGCGTGACATTCCTCGATGAGGGCCGCCACGCGGCCGGAGCGGGCGAAGCCGGCGCGGGCCGCGGCACGCGCAGATTCGGCGGGCGTATTCATCTAGGTGACGGGCAGGAAGTGCTTGAGTTCGAACGGCGTGACCTGGGCCCGGTAGTCCTGCCATTCCTGGTGCTTGTTCCGTGCCACGAAGTCAAAGGCGTCTTCGCCAAGGGTTGCGGCCATGAGCTCGCTGCGCTCCAGGAGTTCGACAGCGCGGTGCAGGGAGGCGGGAAGCGGGGCGATACCGAGTGCGCGACGTTCCTCATCGGAGAGCATCCAGACATCGTCCTCGGCGCCCTCGGGCAGCTCGTATTCTCCCTCGATACCGGCCAGCCCTGCGGCAAGGAGGGCGGCGAACGCCAAGTACGGGTTCGCCGCCGGATCCAGGGAGCGATATTCCACCCGCGCCGAACGCGCCTTATCGGGCTTGGCGAGCGGGACGCGTACGAGGGCCGATCGGTTGTTGTGCCCCCAACAAATAAAGGAAGGTGCCTCTCCCCCACCCCACAGCCGCTTGTAGGAGTTCACGTGCTGACAGGTAAGCGCCGTCGTCTCAGGGGCGTGGTGTAGGAGGCCCGCGATGAAACGGCGGGCCGTGACCGACAGCTGGTAGGGGCCGGCCGGATCGAAGAACGCGTTGCGATCTCCTTCAAAGAGTGACAGGTGCGTGTGCATACCGGAACCCGGCTCGGCTACCAGGGGCTTGGGCATGAATGTGGCGATCACACCCCGCTCCTCAGCTAGCTCTTGGATCACCTGCTTGAACGTCTGGATGTTATCGGCCGTTGTCAACGCATCGGCATAGCGCAGGTCGATTTCCTGCTGGCCGGGCCCGCCCTCGTGGTGCGTGTACTCCACCGAAATCCCCATGTCCTCCAAGCGCGTGACGGCCTCCCGGCGGAAAACTCGCGCAATCGTCGTCGTCGAGTGTTCGAAATAGCCGTCCCGGTCGACGGGGAGGAGTTCTCCGCGCGCCGCATAGGCATCACCATCGAAGAGGTAGAACTCGATCTCGGGGTGCGTGTAGAACGTGAGGCCCGCGTCCGCGGCGCGTGACAGCATACGGCGTAGCACCTGACGCGAATCGCCGCGGGCGGGCGCTCCGTCAGGGGTCACGATGTCGCAAAACATGCGGGCGAGCCCCTCTTCGGAGCCGGAGAGGACTTGGAAGGTGGCGGCATCGGGACGGGCGAGCATGTCCGCCTCGAACACGCGGGTGAGGCCTTCGACAGCGGAGCCGTCAAAGCCGACGCCCTCCTCGAACGCCCCCAGGAGTTCTGCCGGCGCAATCGTCACGGATTTCAAGATGCCGAGCACGTCGGTGAACCACAGCTGGATGAAACGGAGGTCACGTTCTTCAACCGTTCGGACGACGTATTCCTGCTGGCGGTCCATGGCTGGCCTTTCCTCGGTGACACTGCCGGGATCCCCGGGTCGTTCTATCGTCTCATGGCGCCCCAAAGCGGGCCGGTGGCATGATGGGCGATATGACGTCAGTGCGCATCGCCCTCGCCCAAGTTCACCCCGTCGTCGGGGATTTTTCCGCCAACGCGCATGCCATCCTCGCCGCCGCCCGCGCCGCGAGCGCCGAGAACGCCGACCTGGTGATCTTCCCCACCGGCGCGCTCGCCGGTCCGGCCCTGCGCGACCTCGAGTACCGGCATGACTTCGCCGACGCCCTCGCCGACGCGACGCTGGAGCTCGCCGAGCGTGCCGCCTCCCTGGAGCACGCCCCGATGCTGATCCTGCACGAGCCCGCGCTCGGGGATGGTTTCGTGCAGCTGCTCGACGGTCAGATGGGTGTAAGCGACGGAGTGCTCGAGACCGACGCCGGCTCACTCACCCTGCGGGCCGGGGCGGAGAGCGCAGTGCCGGCCATCGATCCCGACCACATCGCCGTCATCGTGCTCGACCAAAGCCCATTTTGGACAGGGCACGAAACCGAGCGCGAGCACCTGCTCGCGAGCCTCACTCTCACCTCCGGTCTGCCCGTGCTGTACACCAATCTCGTGGGCGGCGCAGACGCCTATGTCTACGACGGCGGCGCCCAGGCACGCGACGGTTGGGGGCACCTGGTGGGCCGAGCCGAGGACTTCGCGCCCGAGGTGCTCATTGTCGATGTCTACTCCGACGGCCAGGTGATCTGCGCGGCCGATCCCGCACCCCTCGCCCCCCTCGCCGAGCGCATCTACCGGGCGCTCGTGGTGGGTTTGCGCGACTACCTGGCGGCCAATGGCTTCACGCGCGTCGCACTGGGACTATCGGGCGGCATCGATTCGGCGCTCGTCGCCACCATCGCCGCGGATGCGATCGGCGGCGCCAATGTCATCGGTGTCTCCATGCCCTCGCGCTACTCTTCGGAGCACTCGCGCTCGGACGCGGAACTCAGTGCCGAACGGATCGGTGCGGATTACCGCGTCCAGGAGATCGCGCCAATGTTTGCGGCCTTCGAGACCGAGATGGACCTCTCAGGCGTCGCCGAAGAGAACCTGCAGGCTCGCATCCGCGGCCAGATCCTCATGGCGATCTCGAACTCCGAGGGCCCGCTCGTGCTCGCCACGGGAAACCGCACCGAGGTCGCCGTCGGGTATTCGACCATCTACGGCGATTCCGTCGGTGGGTTTGCGCCGATCGCGGACGTCCCCAAGACGCTTGTGTGGGAGCTTGCACGGTGGCGCAATGCGCACGCCGCCGAACGCGGCGAGGCGAAACCCATCCCGGAAAACTCGATTACCAAGCCCCCTTCGGCGGAACTACGCCCCGATCAGAAGGACTCCGACTCCCTGCCGGACTACCCCGTGCTGGACGCGATCCTCGCCGGTTTCATCGACGAGGGCAAGAGCCGCGAACAACTCCTGCGCGACGGCTTCGAGGGCGAGACCGTCGATCGCGTGATCGCGCTCGTGCGGGGCGCCGAGTGGAAGCGCGGGCAATTGGCCCTCGGGCCGAAGATCAGCAGGGTAACGTTCGGCATTGACCGGAACGTCCCGGTCGTGAACGCCTTCACCTTCAGGAGTGAGCAGTGACCAGCCCAAGCCCGAGCAATCCCGTCCCCGCCACCCCGCCGTTCGGGGTCGCGCTCGGGCAGGGCCAACCGAAGGATGGCAAACAGGGGGTGCCGGTGCCGTCCCGGGTGCGGGTGCACCACCTGAAGGCGTGGAAGGAGCGCGGCGAGCGGATCTCGATGCTCACCGCCTACGACGCGGTGACGGCCCGCATCTTTGACGAGGCGGGCATCGACACGCTGCTCGTCGGCGACTCAATCGGCAACACCATGTTCGGCTACGACTCGACCATCCCCGTGACCCTCGACGAGATGGTGCCGGCCGTGCGCGCCGTATCAGGGGCGGCGACGCGCGCGATGGTGATCGCCGATCTACCGTTTGGGTCCTACGAGGCGAGCCCGACGCTCGCCCTCGCCTCGGCGGTACGCATGTTGAAGGAGGGCGGTGCGCACGCCGTCAAGTTCGAGGGCGGCGCCCACCTTGCGGAGCACGTCCGGCTGCTCACGCGCTCGGGGATCCCCGTCGTCGGCCACCTGGGATTCACCCCACAGTCGGAGAACATGCTGGGTGGCAAGCGTGTGCAGGGCCGCGAGGAGGACGCCATCGAGATACTCGTCGATGATGCCTTCGCCCTGCAGGATGCGGGCGCCGTCATGCTGGTTCTGGAGATGATGCCCTCACCGGTGGCTGCCCGCATCACCGAGGTCCTCGCCATCCCCACCATCGGGATCGGCGCGGGCGTCCAGTGCGACGGCCAGGTGCTCGTCTGGACCGATATGGCGGGCATGACAGACTGGTCGCCACGGTTTGCCAAGCAGTTCGGGCAGGTCGGTGCGGAGCTGTACGCCGCCGCCCGGGCCTACAAGCACGAGGTCGCCGAGGGGACCTTCCCCGACGAGGAGCACTCGTTTAGTTCCTAACCGGAGCGCGGGCTGCACCCTCGACTCGCGCGGCGCCCCACCGCCATTCCTCGGGTCCGCCGCCGGGTCGCGCGGATCCGCTCGGCGACCTACTCGTCGTCGGCGCGCTCCTCCCAGAAATCCCAGGCCTCATCGTCTTCTTCCCAGGATTCGTTGCGCGCCTGGGCCTTCTCCATCGCGTGGCGGGCGGCCTCCGGGCTCGAGTAGGGGCCCATCCGATTGTGTGCGCTCGCAGCCCGGCCCTTTTCAACCTCTCCGGTCACCAGGTTGTAGTAGTACTCCTCGGCCATGGCTCCTCGCTTCCGTGCGGCTCTCCCTATCCTAAGCCGGCCCGGCTCCGGCCCGGGGCACCGCGCACGCTGAGGTGCCGAGATGAATCGAGGGTGGTCAAACGCTTAGGATCGGGTCATGACCCCTACCGATCGAGCCCCCCGCGGACCGCTAAAACCCGGCGAACCGACTCCGATTCGCACCGTCCCCGAGCACATCGCTCGGCCCGAATACGTGGGCCGCACCGGCCCCGAACGGGTCACGGCCTCGGATATCAAGGATGCGGAGACGGTCGAGCGGATCCGGGCGGCCGGCCAGATTGCGGCGCGCGCTCTGGAGGCGGTGGGTGCCGCGATTCGTCCCGGTGTCACGACCGACGAACTCGACCGAATCGGCCACGAGTTCATGATCGCGCACGACGCCTACCCCTCCACCCTGCACTATATGGGCTATCCGAAGTCCCTGTGTGCCTCCATCAACGAGGTCGTCTGCCACGGCATCCCCGACACCACGGAGCTGAAGGACGGCGACATCGTAAACATCGACATCACGGCGTATAAGGATGGGGTCCACGGCGACACCAACCGCACGTTCCTGGTGGGCGATGTCGACGAGGACGCCCGCCTGCTGGTCGAACGCACGAAGAAGGCGATGGAACGCGGCATCAAGGCCGTGAAGCCCGGCCGCGAGGTCAACGTCATCGGACGGGTCATCGAGAAGTACGCGGCCCGGTTCGGCTACGGGGTGGTGCGCGAATACACGGGGCACGGCGTTGGGGAGGCGTTCCACTCTGGCCTGATCATCCCGCACTACGATTCCGCGCCCGACTACGACGACGTCATGGAGGTTGGCATGGTCTTCACGATCGAGCCGATGCTGACGCTCGGGGCGGCCGAGACCTACCAGTGGGACGACGAGTGGACCGTGCTCACCGCCGACGGCTCGCGCACCGCCCAGTTCGAACACACCCTCGTCGTGACCGAAGACGGCGCGGACATCCTCACGCTGCCCTAACAGGAGAGACATGGCCATCGCGTTCGGCATCGACATTGGCGGCTCCGGCATCAAGGGCGCACCCGTCGACCTTGACAGCGGCGATTTTGCGGCACCCCGCACGCGGATCCCCACCCCGCAGCCCTCAACCCCCGAGGCGATCGCGCAGGTGTGTGAGCAGCTCGTGGCCGGAGCCCAACTCGCGGAGGGCGACCCGGTCGGCGTGACCTTTCCCGCGCCCATTAAGCACGGCGAGGTGGGCTTCATTGCGAATTTGGACCAGTCCTGGCAGGGCGTGAACGTTCCCGACCTGCTCTCGACTCGGCTCGGCCACCGCGTCCTCGCCGTGAACGATGCCGACGCCGCCGGCTACGCGGAGAGCGTCTACGGCGCGGCGCGAGGCAAGGAGGGGCTCGTCATCGTTACGACCCTCGGCACGGGAATCGGCTCCGCCTTCATCTTCAACGGGACGCTCCTGCCGAACACGGAGCTCGGTCACCTGCCCCTGGACGGTGAAAGCGCCGAGGTGTGGGCCTCCTCAGCGGCTCGCAAACGGGAGAACCTGAGCTTCAAGGCGTGGGCAACGCGACTGCAGCGCTACTACTCCATCCTCGATACCCTCTTCTCCCCCGACCTCATCGTTGTGGGCGGGGGCGTCTCGAAGCACCACGAGGAGTTCCTACCGCGCCTCGAGTTGCGCTGCCCGATCGTGCCGGCGGCGCTGCGCAACCAGGCGGGAATCGTGGGGGCCGCTCGCCTCGCGGCTGAGAACTACACCTAGTCCGGTCCCCTTAATCGCGCAGCCCGCTGGCCCGCCCCACCGCGGAGCCGGCGGAGGGGACGAGCTGGCCTGTACGCCGGGTTCTGTCCTGGCGCGGCCGGCGGGCCTTGCCAGGGGCGACCATCTATCTTGGCCGCGCGTTACCGCGCGGCTCGAGCAACCTACCCGCAGGCTTGGACGGACAGCCCTCATGCGCCTGCTGCGTGGTCTTGCACCGGACGGGGTTTACCTAGCCACCCCCGTCACCGGGGACGCTGGTGGTCTCTTACACCACCCTTTCACCCTTACCTCCCGCTCACGCGGGTGGCGGTCTACTTTCTGTTGCACGTGCCCGCGGGTCACCCCGGGTGGGTGTTACCCACCGTCCTGTCCTACGGTGCCCGGACGTTCCTCGACATCTGCCGCGGCCGCCCGGCCAGCTCGTCCCACCCCCATTGTAAGGCCCCTCGCGTTTGGGACCCGCGCTAGACTCCCCTGTCATGATCATCGCGCTGCCACCGTCCGAGGGGAAATCCGAGCCGGCGACACCCATGACGGTCGTCGCGGCCGACCTCGCCTTTGCGAATCTCGCGCCCGCCCGCTCCGTGATCGCCCACGCGCTCACGGAACTCGGGGCTGACGACGAGGCCGCGACCCTTCTCAAGGTGGGACCACGTGCCCGCGCCGACCTCGCCTGGAATACGGATCTGACCGAGGGAGCGCCGGCCCGCGAAATCTACACCGGGGTGCTCTACGAGGCTGCACGTCTACGGGAGAAGGACGCCGGCGTCTGGATTTTCTCTGGCCTGTACGGGGTGGTCCGGCCCGACGACGTGATCGCCCCCTACCGCCTTCCCGCCGACGCTCGCCTCCCCGAGCTAGGCCCGGTCGCCACCTGGTGGAAACCCCGCCTCGCAGACACCCTCAATCGCGCGGCAGCCCACGAGCGGATCCTCATCGACTGCCGTTCCGGCCCCTATCAGCGCATGTGGACCCCGCCCGAGAGCATCGAGCGGATCGCGGTGACGGTCGAACGCCGGGACGGGGATCGCCGCCGGGTCGTCTCCCATCGTGCGAAGCACTACCGTGGCCTGCTCACCCGGATGCTCTTGGACGGCGGCCCTGTGGACGACGTCGGCGATGTCCTCCGGGTCGCGGATGACCTGCCGGGCGTGGATGCGGAACTGACCGACACGAAGGACGGCGCGCGCCTCACCCTCGTCGTCGATGCCTAGGCTCCGCCCTACGCGAGAGCCCCCAGAGTGCGGATGGTGATGGCACCGTCGGAAATGTCGAGTGCACTCACGGAGCCGGGGGTGAGGGCCAGGCACGCGCGGCGTGCGAGCAGTGGGGCCAGGACATCTGCACAGTGTGAGGTGACGAGGATACAGACCCCGGACAGCCCGTCGAGGTTACTCAGTTCGCCGCGCCCAACCGAGCGTTCCGTTACCTCCAGATCAACCGCGCCGGCGGCGCGCACATGGCGGGCAATGCGCACGGCGGCTCGCTGGGCGGGCGCATCCGGACCATGAACGAGACAGACGCCGGAAAAGCGCGGATCGACACCCACGTTCAGGCGATCGAGTACGGCAAGCGTGCCGTCGCTGACCTGTGCGTCCACGACGACGATGCGGGCCGGTCCGGCCGCCGGCGCCGCCTGAGACCCTTCCAGGGTGGGCGCGAGTACCTCGACCGGACCGCGCGCATCCATGGCGCGGTTCGCCATCTCATCGGCTCGCGCGTTGTCGGCGCGCGGCACCCACGTGTAGCGCACCAGCTCGGGTGGGTAGGCCCGCCGCACCTTGAACGCGAGTGAGCGCATATCCGGATGTTTGATCTTCCAGCGCCCCGACATCTGCTCGACGACGAGTTTCGAATCGGCCCGTACCTCCACTGCGGCACCGGGCGCTGCAAGCCGCGCGAAGTGCTGCAGGGCCCGCAATACCGCGGTGTATTCCGCAGTGTTGTTGGTGCACGTGCCGAGGAACTCGCCAACCGCGACAATCTCCGCGCCATCCCGCATGATCGCGTACCCGAGCGCCCCGGGGCCCGGATTACCGCGCGAGCCACCGTCCGTGTGGATTACCCAGGTCACGACCGACGCACCACGATGTAGTCGTGCTCCTCCGAAACGTAGACTTCGTCGGCGGGAGTCGAGCGGATGGCATCGAGCTCGTGTAGCGAAAAGTCGAGGGTCACCGGCGTCGTGCACGTCCCCTCGAGTACCACGACGGCGAGACCGCCGGTACGGGCACGCACCTCCTCATACAGGGAGAGCAGGTCGGCGCTGATTTTCTCCGCAATGGTCTCGCGGTCGGTGCGGGCCTTCGCGATTTTCGCATCGAGAGCTGCACTGTCGTTATCCGTCTGACGACTCGCCTCGGCGACTTCTTCAGCCAGCGTTTCGACGCGCTGTCCGGCCTGCTGCGCAGCGTCTTCAGCCTCTTCGAGTCCTTCCATGGCCTCGAGTTCCAGGTCCTCGAGTTCGCTCTGGCGCCCGGCCAAATGTTCCAGTTCGCTCTGCAGGTTCACAAGCGATTTTGGATCCAGCGCCCCCGAATCGAGGGTGCGCTGCTGGCGTTCGCGTCGATCACGGACCCGTTGGACTTCACCTTCCGCGAAGCTCAGCTCTCGACGGGCGTCCGAGACCGCGGTGCGGGCGAGCACCGCAGCACGCTCCGCCTCTGCGTGGGCTTCCGTCAGGTCGGCCAGCCGAGCCCGGATCGGCAGCCGCGCCTGTTCGGTGATCAGACGGGCGAGCAACCGATCCTGTTCCTGTAGGGGAAGCAGTGTGGCTTGTTCGTCGGCGGGGGCTCTCATCAAGACGATCCTTCCGGGAGATAGAGGGTGGTCCACGGGTCGGTAGTCAGGCTAGAGACCGTGATCTCGAGTGCCCAACCGCGTTGTGCGGCAGCGCGCTCAAGTACGGTTGCGGCACGAGCGAGCCACGGCGATTCCGTGGCGAAGTGAGCGGCATCGAACAGGACCGGGCTGTCCTCATAGGCGAGAGCTTCCTGGGCCGGATGATGGCGGAGGTCCGAGGTGAGCATGGCATCAGCGCCGAGCGCGCGGACCCGCTCGAGCGAGCTGTCGCCTGCCCCGGGACACACGGCGAGCCACTCAACCATGCGTTGCGGGTCACCCCCAAGTGCGACCCCGCGGGCGGTGGCGGGCAGCCGCTGCGCGATGAGGCGGCCGAGCTCTGCGGCACGCATGGAATGGGGCAGGCGCCCCATGCGCCCGAGACCAACATCCTCACCAATATGTGATGGCTCGACGACGGAAACCTCGGTCAGTTCGAAAAGATCGGCCAGTACCACAGCCGTCCCTTCGTTCGCGGCGTCGCCGTTCGTGTGAGCGTTGAAGAGCGCACATCCACCTTCGATCAGCCGGTGGATGAGTGCGCCCTTGGGCGTCGCGGCAGAGACCGTATCGGTTCCCCGAAGGTAGAGCGGGTGATGGGTGATGAGCAGGTCAGCACCGGCGGTGAGGGCCTCATCGACGGTGGCCGCCACCGGATCGAGTGCGAAGTGGACTGTGCCGACCATCCTCGTGGGGTCCCCGCAGATCAGACCCACCGAGTCCCACCCCTCGGCATAGCTCGGGGGAAAGGCAGCTTCCATCTCGGCGATCACGTCGCCCAACGATGCGTGTGACACGCTCTCAGCCTACCCGCACGGCGGCTCAACCCGCGAAAGGCGGGACTTCAGGAAGGGCTCATTCAAGTGTGTTGACGAGTCCCAAAATCTGGACATTTTTAGGACGAATGTACCAGATTCTCGCACCCTGCCTTGGGTTCTCATCTCAAGGCGTGGAGGACCGAAATAATCATGAAGAATGGATTAGGTTCAAGCACTTTGAACTGATAGTGTTCACAGTCTTGGCAGCACCCGCAGCCTCGTACCGCAGCGTTGCGAATAGACACCAAGGAGAGGCCAATGAACATCATCGATGCTCCCCCACAAGGGAACACCAGTGGACCAAACGCCGTCGGGACGCCCAATGCCACGGAGGCGGTTCGCCACCACATCCGGCCGGGCCGGAAACGCGCCCACCTCCTGCGCTACTTCCGTTTCGACTTGCCGCGCCTAACAAAGGCCATCCTCGTGGCACTCGTCAGCGGAATCGGAATCGCAGCTGGCGTCATCGCTTTCACCCGGCCCCCTTTCCCGTACGCAGCCCTTGCGCTCGGCGTCGTCGTGGTGTTGTCCCTTAGCTATGTACTCCTAGCGTTGTTCACGCGCTGGCGAATCTGGGATTTCGGCAGCGCCATCAGCGCGGTCGCACTCCTGTGCTACCTCGGCGGCACGCTTGGTACCCCTCCCCTCGTGCCCAATGGGGCCACGATCGGTCTCGCAGCCACGTGGAACCTTCTGCTGTTCTTGCCCTTGGCCTATCTCGTGGCGAACTGGGCCGTCAATTTCGGAATCCTCGTGGTCTGGCCAGACCGTCAGGGTTTCACGGACTAACGGAGAACCAACATGTATGACTTCCCCTGGTGGCTACGCGCCGAACACTTCCTGAACATCATTTTTGTGACGTTCTTTATTCGCTCCGGCATCGAGATCCTCGGCACCTTTCCTCGCCTGCACACAAACGTGCACACGCCGGCAGGGAAACAGTGGGCAGAGTTCACGATCAAGTCCATGCCGAAGCACAAGTACTACGCGGTGGGCGCCGAGTACGAGGACTACTCCCCCATCATCTCACTACCCGGCAGGGGCCTTCTTGGGCAAGGTCGCTACTGGCATTTCATCGTCGTGATGGGGTACGTCAGTTGCTTTGTGATCTACTACATCCTGCTCTTTGCGACGGGTCAGTGGGGGCGTTACATCCCGCCAAGCCTTGCAGCATTCCCTGAGGCCGCCCACAACATGGTGAGCTACCTGGCCTTCCAGGTTCCCGATCATATGCCCGGATACCCATTTAATGCCGCGCAGCAGCTCGCCTATGCGTTTGCGATTTTCGTCTTGCCACCGTTCATGATTTTCACGGGGATGTTCCAATCCCCCGCTGTGAACACGCACTGGCCAAAGATCACCAAGGCGCTCGGCGGCCGACAGATGATCCGATCGCTGCACTGGTGGGGGCTTATCGCCTACCTCGGTTTTATCGTCGGACACGTCACGATGGTGCTCATCCACGGTTACGGCTCAGAAGTCTCAAAGATGGTCTTTGGCCACAGCGACCAGCCCCTCGCGGGGGGAATCATCTTCACCATCGGCTTGGTCCTCGTTGTCTTCTTGCACATCTGGGCTACCCGGACGTCCCTGGAGCGCCCGCGTTCGGTCGAAAAGCTCAACAACATCATCGTGCGGCCGCTCACGCGCCAGCTCATGAAGCTTCCCTCACGCCAACAGCTCGATCCTGACAACGTCACCGAGCATTTCCGCGCGAGTGGATGTCCACCGCAAACGGACGAATACAAGGCGATGGTCGTGCACGACTACGAGGACTTCGTCCTCGAGGTTGGGGGGCTCGTGGAGCGCCCAATGCGACTCTCGGTGGCCGACCTGCGCGAACTTGCCGCGGGCTATGAGCAGACCACGATGCACAACTGCGTGCAGGGATTCTCCTCAATCGGTACCTGGGGTGGTCTACCGCTACCTGCGCTACTGGAGCTCGCGCGGCCCCTTCCAGGTGCAACCGATGTCGTCTTCCTGTGTTTCCAAAATATGGGGCGCGACGACGCGATCTACCCGGAGGGTTGGTACTACGAATCCTGCCCGCTCATGGAAGCCAACCAACCGCAGACGCTCGTTGCGACGAGTTTGAACGGTGAGAGCATTCCCGTGCGCAACGGTGCTCCGCTGCGGATCCGCCAGGAGATTTCCACTGGCTTCCGCTCAGCGAAGTGGGTGGAGCGTATTGAGGTTGTCGGCCGCTACGACATCATCGGCAAGGGCCGAGGTGGCTGGTTCGAGGACTTCGATAGCTACGACCGCATGCAGATGATCTAGGAGCAAGCGATGTACCCCCTATACGAGAATTTCCCGCTGACCTGCGAGATGCGTGAGCGCGTCTCCGATTACCTTCGCGAAGTCGATTTCCACCTCCCGGGCACGACCCCCGATGACTTCACTCCCATGGACGAGGCCGTCTACCTGGGCTGGAATTTCCAGACCGAGGACCTGGAGGCGTTCGCGGTGGGGCTTGTCTGCACCAAGGAGGGCCATGAGCAGGAGCGGACATTCATTCGCATGAGTCGTGGCCAACTGCTTGGCGAAGCCGACGCCCCGCGTCTGAGCGTCAACCCTCCCGTGCGCGGGCGTGACGCCCTGCGCATGCAACGCTGGCGGCCGCAGAGCGGGCCAATCGTCGCCACCGGCGTCGACAGCTATGCACGCCCGGGAGATGCCGTTCCCGGCGTGGATGTTGACCTCACCCTGCTCGAAGACACGCTGAGCGATATCGAGATCTTCGCCGCAGCCGGACGTAGTGCACGAGACGAGGGCCAATTCGACTTTGCCGTCGACTTCGGAACTCTCCTCGCGGGTCGCTATATGCGGTTGAAGCATTTCGAGGAGGCGGGACGGCTCAGCCCCGAGGAGCTGGCACGTTTAACTGCGTTCGAAGAACGCTGCCGTGCCGCGCAGGAAATCCTCACCCGCCTGAACCTTCCCACCCTTGCCGACGTGGCGACCCCCGAAAAACGCCGGCACCCTCAGCATCGCTGAGCCCATCAAAGGAGAATCATGCCGTTTAGCCAGGAGATCTCACTCATCGCGCCGGTGACGCTCTTGCTCGCCTACGCGCTGTTGAACCTCGGCAAGCTCACCGCCGAGCATTACACCTACCAGTGGATGAACGTGATCGGAGCTGCTGCGCTCACGTACACCACCATCAACCCCTTGAACATCGGAGTGCTCATCACTGAGGCGATCTGGACACTGATCGGCCTGTACGGGGTGTTCCGTATCTTCACCAAGCGTCGGCGTGCCCAGGCCGCGACGGTTCAGTCCTAAGGAGTCCCTCATGCCTGCTGCCGCTCTTGTCTCGATCATCGGATCGGTCCTGTTCCTCGGCGCCTTCGGCGCCCTCAACACCGGACTGCTCGATTCTCAGTCCTACCCCTATCAGATCGCCAATTTCCTCGGCGCCGCGTGCTTCACCTACACGGCGCTCGCCCCCTTCAACGCGGGCCTCTTCATCACGGAAGCGGCCTGGGCGCTCATCGGGATCTATGGGATCATCACGGTGATGCGCACCGCCAAGGCCAAGTCCGCGAAGAAGAACGCGGCCACACTTGAGGGGCACACCCCCGCCTAATTCATACCCGGGGCTGTCTTCCGCCCCGGGCTCACGCGTCTGACAGTGGGCCCCCGCACGCCGCGGGGGCCCACTGACGTCGGCGCGCACTGCTTCTTTTCCGCGAGCCTGCCCGCTCACTTCCGTGGCGCTCATCCGAGCGTTTGCGGCCCCGCGTCAGCCCTGGAACCATAGGGAACCTCAGGCAAACGGGAGGCCACCATGATCGAGTTTGACTCGGTGAGCAAGACCTACCCCGGCGGCACCCAGGCCGTCACTGACTTCTGTTTGACGATCCCCTCACGTTCCGTGACGGCCCTCGTCGGCTCCTCCGGTTCCGGCAAAACGACGTTACTTCGTTGCGTGAACCGCATGGTCGAACCCACATCCGGTCGCATCCTCATCGACGGTGAGGACGTCGCAGATCGTGATCCGGTCGAGCTACGGCGCTCTATTGGCTACGTCATGCAGCAATCCGGCCTGCTCCCCCACCGTACGGTCCTCGACAACGTCACGACGGTACTCCGGCTCGTGGGGATGGGGGCGCGCGATGCCCGGGAGCGCGGCCTAGATATGCTGCGTACCGTAGGGCTGCCGCACGAGCTCGCGGGCCGCTACCCACATCAGCTTTCGGGCGGGCAAGCCCAACGCGTGGGCGTTGCACGAGCACTTGCGGCGAAACCCAATATCGTCCTCATGGATGAACCCTTCGGCGCTGTCGATCCGATCGTGCGCGCCGAACTGCAGGAGGAGACGCGCCGTCTCCAAGCAGAACTCGAAACGACGATCGTGTTCGTCACCCACGACGTCGAGGAGGCCTTCGCGCTCGCCGACCAGGTCGTCATCTTGCGTACCGGTGGGCTCATCGCCCAGTGTGGGACACCTGCCGAGATCCTCGCGAATCCGGCCGACGCCTTTGTGCAAAATTTCGTCGGGCTGGGAGGGCCACGCCGCCAGCTCCACCTGGAGATCGAGGACGGTCGTACCGTGGTCCGTTCAGCGGACGGGCGCCTCATGGGCGTGCTGGGAGATCGGGAGTTCCCCTCTTGAGTTGGCTCGCAGATAACTCGTCAATGCTCGCGGCCCTCACATTCCGGCATATGTGGCTCTCCGCTATCCCGATCCTGCTCGGCTTTGCACTCGCGCTGCCGGTGGGATGGGTCGCCCACCGGGTACGGCCCCTGCGCGGAGTGTTGCTGTCTGCCGGCTCACTCCTGTACACCATCCCCTCGCTGCCCCTGTTCGTGATCCTGCCCTCGATCCTCGGGCTCGGATATCTCTCCGTCGTGAACGCGATCGCGGCTCTGACCATCTATGCCTTTGCGATCATGGTGCGCTCCGTGACCGACGCTCTGGACGCCGTCTCCGACGACGTACTGAACGCTGCCACGGCGCTCGGTTTTAGCCCCACCCAAAAGGCACTGCGCGTCACCTTGCCCCTCGCCGGCCCCGTCATGCTGGCGACCCTCCGCGTCGTCGCTGTCTCCACCGTCTCGCTCCTGTCCGTCGCCGCGCTCATCGGTATTCGCAACCTGGGTTCCCTGTTCACCGACGGCTTCCAGCGCCGGTTTATCGAAGAGATCGTCGTCGGGATCGTCCTCACCGTGCTGGTCGCCTTTGTCTTTGACCGCCTCATCGTCCTCGCCGGGCGCCTCCTGCTGCCCTGGACCGCCGCGGTGCGCTCCGTCACCGAGCACGCGCACACAGGGGCCACGCCATGAGTGTCCTCACGGCGGTGCTCGAGTGGCTCACCGACCCGGCGAACTGGAGTGGCAGCGCTTCGATCCCGCTGCGGACGGCCGAACACCTCGGCTACACAGCCCTCGCAGTCGCCCTTGCCGCGCTGCTCGCCGCCCCGCTTGGCGCCTATATCGGACACACGGGGCGCGGTCGGAACCTCGCCGTTCTCACAACCGGAGCGCTGCGGGCCCTGCCCACCCTCGGTCTGCTCACCGTCCTCGTGCTGGCCGTCGGAATCGGCCTGTTCGCACCGATCGTCGCCCTCGCACTCCTGTGTATCCCGCCGCTGCTCGCAGGGATCTACTCGGGAATCGAATCGGTGCCCGCTGCCGTCGTCGACGCCTCACGAGCCCAGGGTATGACCGAATGGCAAATCCTCACCCGCGTCGAGCTGCCGCTCGCCTCCCCCATCATCGTCGGGGGGATCCGCTCCGCCGTCCTTCAGGTCGTCGCCACCGCCACCGTTGCGGCATTCGTCCCCCTGGGAGGCCTCGGTCGGTATATCATCGACGGCCTAGCCGTGCGTGACCTCCCGCGCGTCATGGGCGGCTCCATCGTCGTCGTGGTCCTTGCACTCGCGATCGATCTCGCGTTCGCCGCCCTACAGCGGGTGGCTCACCGCCAGGCGTACCCCGTCCGTTATCGAAGCCCCGCATCCGAAGGAGTCACACCATGACCCGTTTGACCATTCCCGCCGTCCTCACGGCGGCGGCACTCACCCTGGTGGGCTGTTCCGATCCGAACACGGCAGACACTCCCGCGCCCGAGGGCAACGGCGAGGCTTCGGCGCAGAGCCTCACCGTGGGCTCCGCTGCCTTCCCCGAATCGGAGATTATCGCGGAGATCTACGCCCAGGCACTCGAATCGACCGGGCTTGAGGTGGAGCGCTCCATGCAGATCGGCGCCCGCGAGGTCTACGCGCCCGCACTGGAGGGCGGCGAGATCGACGTCGTCCCGGACTACACGGGCAACCTGCTCGCCTACTACGATCCCGAAACCGAGGCCACCGGCGCTGAGGAGATCGAGGCCGCCCTGCCGGAGGCACTACCCGAGGGCACCGAAATCCTCGCGCCCGCACCAGCCGAGGATAAGGACTCACTGAACGTGACGCGCGCGTTCGCCGAAGAACACTCCCTCACCTCCATCGCGGACCTCGCGGGGGTCGACGCTTTTGCGATCGCGGCTAACCCGGAGTTTGCGGAGCGCAGCTACGGGATCCCGGGACTCGAGAAGATTTACGGCCTGTCCAACGTGAGGTTCGTGCCGATCAACGACGGCGGCGGCCCCGCCACTGTGCAGGCCCTGCTCGACGGGGACGTACAGGTCGCCAACGTGTACTCGACGACGCCTGCCATTAAGGACAACGACCTCGTGACACTCGAGGACCCCGAGTCGATGATCGCCGCCCAGCACGTGACCGCCTTCGTGAAGTCCGGTCGGCTCAGCGACGGGGCCGTGCAGCTTCTCGAGCGTGTGAATGCCGCGCTCACGACCGAGGACCTCATCGAGATGAACGGGCGCTCATCCGGTGATGAGAAGGCCGCACCGGCCGTCATCGCGAAGGACTGGTTGGCCGCGAGCGGCATCACCGGCTAGCTCCGCGCATGACTCTCACCGACCCGGCTTCGATTGCCGCTCTCCTGGGGGCGGCGCTCGCGGCCGGATTCGTTGACGCCGTTATCGGCGGCGGTGGTCTCATCCTGATCCCGGCCCTCCTGCTCACCTTCCCCACGCTGCCACCCGCCACCGCACTCGGGACGAACAAGGTGGCGGCGCTTGCCGGGACCGGGGCGGCTGCGGTGCTCTACGCGCGAAAGGTTCCCCTGCCGCGCGTACCGGTCACGGTGGGAGCCATGATCGCACTCGCGTGCGCCGCGGCCGGGGCCGCCTTCGCCGCGACCCTGCCCCCGACCGTGTTCCGCCCCTTCATCATCGTGGCGTTACTCGCCGTCGGGACCTACGTGGCGGTGCGGCGCGGTTTCGGAACCCAGCACACGGAGACGCGAATGGGCGCGGGTCCGCTCGCACTCGCGGGGCTGGCGGTTGCCCTGATCGCGAGCTATGACGGGCTATTCGGCCCCGGCACCGGCATTTTCCTCATCGTCGCGCTCACCTCGATCCTGGGTGGCGACTTCCTGCGCTCGGCGGCCGCCGCCAAGGCACTGAACGCAGCCACCAACGTGGGTGCTCTCATCATGTTTGCCACCTCGGGCCACGTCCTGTGGGCGCTCGGCTTTCTGGCGGCTGTCGCAAACGTTGGCGGGGCGGCGCTCGGCTCGCGCCTCGTCCTGACGCGCGGGACGGCACTGATCCGGGTGGCACTGCTCGTGATCGTGTGCGTGCTCACCGCGAAGCTCGCGTTCGACCAGTTCGCCTAGGCCCCCTCGCGGGCGGGCGAGGCTACTGGTAGCTCACGAAGTCGGGCAGGGGATCGACCTGGCTATAGGTTTGCTCGGGGGTCAGCATCGGCGAATCTTCGTCGATGAAGTTCTTCCACCCCCAGTACACGCCCTCTGGCGCATCCTTCAGGAGAGTTCGCCAAGTGTCCTGTTTCTGGCCCTGCGTGCCCTGCCCGTCGGCATGGATCAGCAGTGCCAGCTCCGGGTGCGAGGTGTCGACCCGGTCGCGGTCACGCAGCATCTGCAACTGGAACTGGTGCAGGATCACCATCTTTTGAGGCAGTGCGTGCTCCCGGGTAAACGCCGCGAGGTAGTCGATGACCTCGTTAACCTCGTCGATCTCGACATGCCCGATCCGGGTCAGGGGCTTCTCGTCGGGCCCGAGCCGCCATTCGGGGTCGAGGGCAACACCCACGTTCGGGTAGGCGAGCAGATCCTCGTACATCCGCACCTGGGACAGGAAGTCTGAGCGTCCCGGCTGGAAGTCGAGAACGACGTACTGGCCCGCGTCTTGCGCCAGCTCGATCAGGGGGATGAAGTGCTCCGAGTCCCACTCGTTCGAATAGTTGCCGTCGTCGCCCGGCTTGCCGGCGGCGACCGTCACGATCATCTCGAGTGCGGGCACCACCGTGTCATCGGTCAGCGCTTCGTAGGGCTTCGCCATCTCTACTGCCCGAGCAATCGTCTCCTCGGGGCCCTGTTCCCCGAGCACGCCGAGGGCGGCAGACGCGGGGCTGCCGTAAAGGGCGATGTAGCGCTTGCCGTCGAAAATCTGCAGTCCACCACCGGGCAGCTCGATTCCCGAGCGGGCAAGGTTCATGTGCCAGGCGAACGTCTCGGCGTCCGGCAGGTCCTGCCCGATTGCGAGGACGGCGTCATCCTCCCCCACATCGATCTTCGTGCTCAACGGTGAGCTCTTCGCAGGAAACGGGACAACGGTTGCGCCGGCTGCCGCAACGGTACCGGCCGCGGCGAGCGATGCGGGCGCGTCTTCGATATAGGCGCTTGCCTGAAAGTCACGTTCGGGGCGGGTGATAGCCGGCCAGGCCTTGTCCTCCTTCGCGCTCTCGGTCGGCTCGGACTCGGCGTCTCCCACGTCGTAGACTTCCGTCTCCTCAAGATCGAGCAGGTCGGAGACGGTGGGTTCTGCGGGCGCCTCACGGCCCGTGAGTTCGCGTCCCGTCCGCTTCGCGACGTCGCTCGCCGCGTCCGGCACCGTCAGCGTGTCGACGTCGAGGTCCTCGGAGAGCCGGAGCTCCCCGACGGTAAAGACCGCCGTTGTGCCGAGGCGGTCCAGCTCTGCCGCGACCGGCTCGAGGTCATCGGCGAGTGCGAGGACCGGGATCCCGAGCACCCGACCAAGCGAGGCAGCCCGCACGGCTGCCGCCGCATCCCCGACCGGTGTCAGGACGGCGGCCGGGGCGCTCGCGAAGAACTGGGTCGATGCCTCGATTGCCTGGGCCACCGCGTCGCCCTGCAGAACGGCGCCGTCGCTCGGCTCGCCGAGCGACGCTTCCTTCAGTTCGGGGCTCGTCGTGCTCCCCCCATTGCCGCACGCGGTGAGGGTGAGCATGACGGCGAGAAGCGCGGCGAGGGTAGGGCGCAAACGGTGAGCCACGGTATCCTTTCGGGGTCTCAGCAGTGAACTAAATCGGTTCCGTGAGGCGATTTTAATCTTGCCTCGGTGCTCTGGCTGATCGAGAACCGTGCCGCGCCCTATGGCACCTGTCACACTGTCGACCTGGCTCCCAACCCGGGGGCCCCGTCGCCGGCTGTGTGGGAGGCCACCAACGTCACGCGAGGCGACGATCGCGGGGTTAGACCAGGTGGGATCGTCGCCAGTTTTCGCGTGCGGAGCTCGGATGCCACCTCGACGCAGTGATTGTCGACACTCCACTGTCCCGCCACGTGGCGGGACAGTGGGCTATCGCATCACACTGTGTGGGCCCGGAGGGACTCGAACCCCCGACCAACTGGGTGTAAACCAGCTACTCTAACCAACTGAGCTACGAGCCCGAATCGGCCGCATGGCCGAACGATGGGAAAGCTTACATGGAACGCGCCTTGACGACCAAGCGCATGGCCATCCAGTCCCGCCCCGCGGCGAGAGAGGCGGAGGCGTGCATGCCGGCGATCCCCGCCGCGGCCTCGACATCAGCGGCGGCCACGTGGCCCGCCCGACCGGCCTTCGGGGTGAGCACCCAGATGTCTCCGCCGTCGTCCAGGTTGGCGGAGGCGTCCACGAGCAGGTCGGCGAGGTCGTCTTCTTCGGCGTCTTCGGCGCGCCACCACACAATGGCGCCATCCGTCGTGTTGGTGTAATCCTCGTCTTCCAGCTCTTCGCCGGTGATCTCTTCCAGGGCAGTGCGCAACGTCATATCGACGTCGTCGTCGTAATAGAACTCTTGGACGATCTGACCCGAGGTGAAACCGAATTCGGTGGCGGCCCGATGTGCCGCCTCTCGAGTCTTATCGCTTGCATTGGGGCCAAGGTCCGCAGAGGACGGTGCTGTCAGCATGCCCCCACCCTAGCGAGAGTTCGTAAGGCGTGCCACGAGGCCAAGACATGACAAAAGTCCCTGGTTCGAAGGACAATGGGCACTATCCGGTCGGAGCGCCTGGTGCGTCACGACATTGATGCAAGGAAAGCGAGGAAGCAGTGCCCTCACGCGATCAGTCCCAGCCCCTGATCAATGGTCTTTTAAGTCAGATCGGAGATATTGACGAAGAAGAAACCGCCGAGTGGCTTGAATCCCTCGACGCACTTATCGAAGGCAGGGGCGGACCGCGTGCCCGATACGTCCTCCTGTCGCTGCTCAAGCGCGCCAGAGAAAAGAACGTCACCATCCCTTCCTCGCTCACGACGCCGTACGTGAACACGATCGGCGTGCACGACGAGCCCTACTTCCCGGGTGACGAGCAGGTCGAGCGAACCTATCGCCGGTGGCTGCGGTGGAACGCCGCGGTTATGGTGACGCGCGCGCAGCGCCCAGGGATCGGGGTGGGCGGACACATCTCCACCTACGCCTCCATCGCCACCCTCTACGAGGTCGGCTTCAACCACTTCTTCCGAGGCAAGCACCACCCCGGGGGCGGCGACCAGGTCTACTTCCAGGGGCACGCAGCCCCCGGCAACTACGCCCGCGCGTTCATCGAAGGACGCCTCAGCGAGGCAGACCTGGACGGGTTCCGCCAGGAGTACTCTCGCCCGGCCGGCGGCCGCGGCCTACCTTCCTACCCACACCCGCGCCGGATGGAGGACTTTTGGGAGTTCCCGACAGTCTCGATGGGACTCGGGCCCGCGCAGGCGATCCATCAGGCGTGGGTCAACCGCTACCTGCATGAGCGCGGAATTAAGGACACCTCCCAACAGCATGTCTGGGCCTTCCTTGGTGACGGTGAAATGGATGAGCCCGAATCGCGCGGCATGCTCCAACTGGCGGGCCAACAGCAGCTCGACAACCTCACGTTCGTCATCAACTGCAACCTGCAGCGCCTCGATGGGCCGGTGCGTGGCAACGGGAAGATCATTCAGGAACTCGAGGCATTCTTCCGCGGCGCGGGCTGGAACGTCATCAAGGTGATTTGGGGCCGCGAGTGGGACACCTTGCTGAACGCCGACAAGGACCGTGCGCTGGTTCACCTCATGAATAACACCCTGGATGGTGACTACCAGACGTTCAAGGCCAACGACGGCGCCTACGTCCGCGAGCACTTCTTCGGGCGTGACCCCCGTACGAAGGCTCTTGTCGCCAACTGGACGGATGAACAGATCTGGGCTCTGAAACGCGGAGGACACGACTACCGCAAGGTGTATGCCGCCTACAAGGCTGCCGTGGAGCACACTGGCCAGCCAACCGTGGTCCTCGCCCACACGATTAAGGGCTACGGCCTGGGCCCCTCCTTCGCTGGGCGCAACGCGACGCACCAGATGAAGAAGATGAAGCTGAAGGACCTCAAGACCCTTCGCGACCAGCTGAATATCCCCATCACGGATGAACAGCTCGAAGAGGATCCGCTCGTTCCGCCCTATTTCAAGCCTCCACAGGATGACCCGGCACTCGAGTACATGCTCGAACGACGCAAGGCCCTCGGTGGCTTCTTGCCTGAGCGGCTCGCGCCGAAACGCACCAGCCTCACGTTGCCGGGTGATAAGCCCTACCAGGTGCTCGCCAAGGGCTCCGGCAACCAAGAGGTGGCGACCACAATGGCCTTCGTACGCCTCTTGAAGGAGCTCATGAAGGACCGGGAGATCGGGCGTCGGATCGTGCCTATCATCCCCGATGAGGCCCGCACCTTCGGCCTCGACGCAATTTTCCCGACGGCGAAGATCTTCAACACCCACGGCCAGAACTACACCGCGGTCGACCACGATCTGATGCTCTCCTACAAGGAGTCTGAGCAGGGTCAGATCCTGCACATGGGCATCACCGAGGCCGGTTCGGCGGCAGCCTTCCAGGTGGTTGGCACGTCGTACGCGACGCAGGGCGAGCCGATGATCCCGGTGTACATCTTCTACTCGATGTTCGGTTTCCAGCGCACCGGCGACCAGTTCTGGGCATCCGGTGACCAGCTGGCGCGAGGCTTCATCATCGGTGCCACAGCCGGCAAGACGACGCTCGCGGGCGAGGGAACCCAGCACATGGATGGCCACTCCCCACTGCTCGCGGCCACGAACGAGTCGATGATCGTCTACGACCCGGCTTACGCCTACGAGATCCGTCACATTGTCAAGGACGGCCTTGCGCGCATGTACGGCGAGGACGACCCGCGCGACCCGAACGTCATGTACTACCTGACGGTCTACAACGAACCGATGGTCCAGCCGGCCGAGCCGGAGGACGTCGATGTTGAGGGGATCATCAAGGGTATCCACCGCGTGGCTGACCATTCCGGCGAGGGGCAGAAGGTCCAGCTCATGGCCTCTGGCGTCGGGGTGCCGTGGGCACTACACGCCAAGGAAATCCTCGCCGAGGAGTGGGGCGTAGACGCCGCCGTCTGGTCCGTCACGAGCTGGGTGGAGCTGCGCCGCGACGGTCTGGCTGCCGACCAGCACAACTTCCTGCACCCCGAAGAGGAAGCGCACACGCCCTATCTGGCGGCGAAGCTCAAGGGTTGCGAGGGGCCGTTCATCGCGACGTCGGATTACGACCACGCGCTGCCGGACCAGATTCGCACCTGGGTGCCAGGCGACTACCACGTGCTGGGGGCCGACGGATTCGGCTTCTCGGACACGCGCGCAGCGGCCCGTCGCCACTTCTTCATCGACGCACACTCGATGGTGGTCCGCGCGTTGCATGCACTCGGCCGCACTGACGAGGCCCGTCAGGCAATCGAGAAGTACGATCTGTTCAATGTGAACGCCGGGGAATCCGGCAATGTGGGCGGCGACGCCTAGCGCCGAGCAGGCTAGCGGGCCCGGCCCTTCGGGTCGGGCCCGCTCATTATGCACGCTCGGGCAGTCCCCGCTCATCGTCGCGATAGATGCGTCCCGCGTAGTACGGGCTAACGAAGGCATCGATCGTGAGATAGCGATCCACGTCCTCGGCGCTTAGCAGACCCATGTCGATCACGACCTCCCTGACCGCCTTCCCGGTTCGCTCGCACTCCTGACCGACGCGGTCCCCGTTACGGTGCCCAATGACTTCATTCAGGTAGGTGACGATTCCGATCGAGCCAAGCACGTAGTCCCGACAAATCTCCTCATTCGCCGTGATGCCCTCCACGCACCGGGTGCGCAGTGTCTCACATGCCGTAATGAGCAGATGGATCGATTCGAACATGGCCTCGGCAAGAGCCGGTTCCATGACGTTCAGTTGCAGCTGACCCGCCTCCGCAGCCATCGCGACCGTCTGGTCGTTGCCCATGACTTTGAAACACACCTGATTGACCACCTCGGGTATGACCGGATTCACCTTGGCGGGCATGATGGAGGATCCCGCCTGCATCTGAGGAAGGTTGATCTCGTTCAGCCCGGCGCGGGGCCCTGAGGAGAGCAGGCGCAGATCGTTGCACAGCTTGGAGAGTTTGTTCGCGAGCCGCTTCACCGCGGCGTGTACGAGCACGTAGTCCCCGTTGTCGCTTGTCGCCTCGACGAGATCGGGTGAAGACGAGATATCCAGCCCCGTCACCTCGGCGAGTTTGCGGGCGGCAACCTCGGCGTAACCATCCGGCGTATTCAGGCCGGTGCCAATAGCCGTGGCACCGAGGTTTACCAGCAGGAGGTGGGCCGAGGCTCGCTCAAGGATCACACACTCCTCACGAATGGTGGAGGCAAATCCGTGAAACTCCTGGCCGAGCGTCATGGGGACCGCGTCCTGCAGCTGGGTGCGCCCCATTTTCAAGATGCCGCGAAACTCTTCCGATTTGGCTGCGAACGCTTCAGAGAGAGCCGCGACGCGGGAGACGAGCTGCCCGATACGATCGTGGACCGCTAGACGCAGCCCCGTGGGGTAGGCATCGTTCGTGGACTGTGACTTGTTCACGTGATCGTTCGGGTGGATGAGGTCGTAGCGACCGCGCTCGTAGCCGAGAGTCTCAAGCGCGAGGTTTGCGACCACTTCGTTCGTATTCATGTTCAGAGAAGTCCCGGCCCCGCCCTGGAACAGGTCGATGGGAAACTGGTCAAGGCAGCGCCCCTGGACGAGAACCTCATCGCAGCCCGCCACAATCGCCTGGGCGATATCGTGCGGCAGTACCCGCAGCTCCTCGTTTGCGAGCGCGGAAGCTTTCTTGACCTGCACCATGGCCCGCACGAATTCGGGGATATCGGACACGGTGCGCCCGGAGATTGGAAAGTTTTCAATCGCGCGCAGCGTGTGGATTCCCCAGTACACGTCCGCGGGGACTTCACGCGCACCCAGGAGGTCTTCTTCGATGCGTCCGTCCACGGGTAGCTTCTCTCTCGTCGGGGCCCGGTGGGCCGGTGGATAATGCTGTAAGCTTTACCGGTTCAGTCGGTGTGGTTGTGCGTGACATTACTCTCGCGCAATGGTTCCGGCCGAATCGTTCACTGATCGGATCGTGTGATGCCGCGACGAATCCTCTCGTGCGCCACATAGGCCAGCGCATCGGCGGGAATTGCCGCGGGACAGACCGCCAGGCAGTCGCCGTGCAATGAACACCCCCCGAAGTGCGCTTCCATCTCGGCAACCATCGCCTCAGCGCGCAGGCCGCGTTCGAAGGCCACGGCAGGCAGCAGGGCGAGGTGGGCGAGTTTGGCCCCCACATAGAGGGCCGCCGCACCGTTCGGACAGGCCGCCACGCAGGCGCCGCATCCAATGCAGGCGGCAAAGTCGAGCGCCTGCTCGGCACACGCTGCCCCCACACGTTCCGCATCCGCATCCGCGGCGGTTCCCGCGGCGATATCGGGGCTCCCCCCGGCGCCCAGCACATCGGTGAGCACCCCGCGTTCGACCATGAGGTCACGAATCACGGGGTAGGCTCCCGAGCGCAGCGGCTCCAGTGTGATTGTCTCGCCGTCGCGAAATGAGGTGAGGCGCTGGTGGCAGGCGGGCGTCTGCGGTGTCGGTCCGTGCGGCCGACCGTTCACCAGGAAGCCGCAGGCCCCGCAGATACCTTCTCGACAATCCGATTCGAACACGATGGGCTCTCCCCCATCGCGGATGATGTCATCGTTCAGTCGATCCAGGAGTTCGAGCAGCGAGGAGGACGGTTCGAGGTCCGTGACATCGAAGGTCTCGAAGTGTCCCGGATCCGCGGGCGAGTCCTGACGCCACACGCGCACGGTGAGGTTCATCGGTAATCGCGCACCTTCATCTCGATCGTCTTAAAGGTCAGCGGTTCGGCGTGGCGCACAAACGACGGCGTGTGTGCCCAGTCCTCGGTAGTCCACGCGGAGACGAAACCCCAGGCGTCGTCGTCACGTTGGGCTTCGCCGCCCAATGTCTGGTGTTCGAGACGGAAGTGAGCGCCGCAGGATTCCTCTCGGTCGAGCGCATCCACACACATGAGCTCAGCAAGCTCCAAGAAGTCCTCAACCCGGCCCGCATACTCAAGCTCCTGGTTGACCCGATTGAGCGGTCCCGCGATGCGCAGATCGCATGTGAAAGTGGTGCGCAGGGCGCGGATCTCTTCGATCGCAGCGCGCAGGCCCCGCGCTGAACGAGTTACGCCGCAGCCACGGTAGAGGATCTCGCCGAGCGCGCGGTGAAAGTCGCGCGGCGGACGGTCCCCATCGATCGTGACAAGGCGATCAAACCGCTCATAGGCCTCCGCCATGGTCGCCTGCACGGCGGGATGATCCGCCTCGAGCGGATCCGACCCCAGATGCTCGGCAAGGTAATTCGGGACCGTGAGCGGGATCGTGAACCAGCCGTCCACGCAGGCCGACAAGAGCGAGTTCGCACCGAGCCGATTCGCGCCATGATAGCCGGAGGCACATTCCCCGGCAGCGAAGAGACCGTCGACGGTGGTCATGAGCTGGTAGTCGGTCCACAGACCTCCCATGGTGAAGTGGGCGCCCGGCGCGATCCGCATGGGTACCTCGTAGGGGTCCTCGCCAGTTGCGTCCCGATACATGTGGAACAGGTTTGAATACCGTCGGGCGATCGTCTCGACGCCCTCACGGTCGATCGCATCCCGGAAATCCAAATACACGGAATTGCGTAGGGGGCCCACGCCATACCCCGCATCGATCCTCTCTCGGGCGGCCCGGGAGGCGACGTCGCGCGGGGTGAGGTTACCGAACGCGGGATAGCGCCGCTCCAGGTAGTAGTCGCGCTCATCATCGGGGATATCCCGCGGATCGCGGTCATCTTCGGCTCGTTCCGGCACCCAGATGCGGCCGTCGTTACGAAGAGACTCGCTCATGAGGATTGTCTTGGACTGCCAGCGATGCGAGATCGGCAGCGCGGTCGGGTGAAACTGGACCAGCGAGGGCATCGCCATCGCTGCGCCACGCCGGTGCGCCCGCCACGCCGCCGAGGCGTTCGAGTTCTTGGCGAGAGTCGAGTGGTAATAGATGCTTCCGTATCCGCCGGTCGCGAGGACGACGGCGTCGCCAAGCAGGGGCGTGAGGGCACCGGTGAGGAGGTTGCGCACGACGATTCCCCGGGCCCGCCCGTCGACGACGATGAGATCCACCATTTCGTGTCGGACGTACAGGTCTATCGCGCCGCTCGCGACGTGGCGGGAGAGTGCGGCAGAGGCCGCGATCTGCAGCTGCTGACCCGTTTGCCCGCGTGTGTAGTAGGTGCGTGAGACCTGCACTCCCCCGAACGAGCGGGTGGTCAGTGATCCGCCGTATTCGCGGGCGAAGGGGGCGCCGAGAGCGTTCATATGGTCAATGACGCGCACCGATTCCTCGCCGAGCCTAAAGGCCTCACTCTCGCGGGCACGGTAGTCACCGCCCTTCACGGTGTCCGTCACGAACCGAACGAGTGAGTCATTGTCGACGGTGCGGGCGCGCGCCGCATTGATCCCGCCCTGTGCGGCCACGGAATGAGCGCGCCGCGGAGCATCGTGCACGGTCACGGCGCTCACCCGGTATCCGAGGTCCGCGAGAGCGGAGGCGGCGCCAGCACCCGCGAGTCCCGTGCCGACAACGATTACCCGGAAGCGGGCGCGGTTCGCTGGGGAGAGGAGCCGGTAGGAGTCGCGTGCGCGCCTCCAGGCAGTGGCCGGATCACCACCTGGCTCACGCGAATCGAGCAGAGAGCCGAGTGCGACGCCCTCCACGCGGCTCGGCGGTTGAGTAAACGGGACGTTCATACGATCAGCCCCCACTGCACCGCCAGGGGAATCGAAATGTTCACGAGCGCGATCCCCACGCCGAGCAGGCGCGAGGCCTGCATCCAGATCGCGCGAGTGCGTGTGCCACGCACCCCTAGGCTGGTCGCAGCAGCCCCCAGACCATGCGTGAGGTGCACTCCTAGGGCCACCATTGCAAGGATGTAGACCGTGGCGAACAGCGGCATGGAAAAAGACGCGAGGAGATTCTGATAGGCGAAAGAGGTCCCTGCATTTGCCGGTGTGAAGTCGGGATTCACAGTGCCCGTGGTCAGGTCGAGGATGTGCAGGATCACAAAGATCAAGAGCACCATGCCGCTCGGGAGCATCCAGCGCCCGAGGGCCACCCGTTGTCGAGCACGATGTGAGCCTCGGGCGCGAGCAGCACGCAGACGTAGGACCAGGGTTGACCAGATGTGCACCAGGCCGGTGAGCAAAAGGGTGAGACGAAAACCCCACAGCAGCGCCCCGCCCGGCAGGAGCGGAGCACCCGCGACACGCAACCACTGCGCGTAGGCATTAAACGCCTCGGGCCCCTGATACACCTTGAGGTTGCCGACCATATGGACGAGGACAAAGGCTGCGAGGAGGAGACCGCTAATCGCGGCACACGTCGTCAGCATCCACGTCGCAGGACGGACACGATGACGTCTCGCGCGGATGCGACCGCGCGGCAAACCCTCGGGGTCCACCCCGGGAAGGGTGCTCGCTCGCGGGAGCTGGCGCACCGCATCTTCGCGCAACGCCGCATTGGTATGCGTCGGCACCATCCGGATCATCCCCCTCGACGAACGTGACGCTTCTAGCTCATCACGTTTCGGGGAGCCCCTCCACTGGAGTCAACGCCGTGGGACGAACATTGGTGATGCTCGGCTCCGCGGTTCGTGCGGTTGCTATCCGCGGGCGGCGTAGGCGTCTTGGATCGCTACCTTGAGGTCGGTGAAATCTTCACCTTCTGGGGCGTTTTCGATGAGCGAATCGAGGAGACTTTGAGCCTCAGCCGGTCGGCCCGCCTCACACGCAGCCCGGACGAGCTGTCGCCCCGCGTCCGGAATGTGAGAAGCGGGAGCCCAGCAGCCAACTCCGAGTTGCATGGCCTCGCCTGGGAGGTTGGCGCGCCGCAGCATCTGGAGGGATTCGAAAAGGGCTACCCCGCTGTCTTCGCGCTCGCACGCCGTCTTCAGGCGCCGCAGCGCGGCCTCCCGGTCTTCGTTGACGGACAGGCGCGCGAGCTGAACGAGCGGATACCATGCGCGGGAGTTTCCGACGTATTCATCAGCGAGTGCCCACACGGCCGTGTTGATCCGTTCCCGCTGGTCCGCCGGCAATTCCTCTGCGGTCAGCGGATCGGGGAGTTCTTCGTAGTGTGCCCCGACCGAGACGAGGCGAGCCAAGGTGGCGAACGCCTGCTGGTCGTTCGGATCCTCGTCGAGGCGAGTGCGCAGAGCCTCCTCGGCCTGGCGTAGGCCATCACGCAAGGGGTCGTCCGCCTCCTGGACATCGGCGCTGCGCTCGGTCCCGGACTCGCGCGGCGCCGGCTCGGTCGAGCCCGGCTCGGTCGAATCGATCGGCTCACTCATCAGGGTCCTCCCGTGGGTCTCGTTACCAATCCACACTATCGGAGTGTGTCAAACGGTCGACGCCGATACCCCGCAGGACCGGCTCAAAGCCGACGGTTCGCCACCAGGTGAGGGTATGCTCACCGCCATGAACGATCACAGTGCCCCCGAGCCCCTTGCCCTACCGCCCGCGGTCATTACGGCACTGCGGTCATCGGCGGATTCGCTGAAGCTCGCAGCCGTCGCGCGGGTTGAGGCCGACCTGCCGTGGTGGCGAGATCTGTCCAGCCAGGACCGCTCCTGGCTCGGCCTCGTCGCTCACGAGGGAATCAACCGCTACCTCGCGTGGATGGACTCCCCGACCGAAGCGGCCGCCAAACCCCAAGACATCTTCCGTGTCGCTCCCCCGGAATTGACGCGCACCATTTCGTTGCAGCGCACCCTGCAGGTGCTCCGCCTCATCTCCGCGGTCGTCGAAGAGCAAAGCCTGAAGCACGTGCCCGAGGCTTACCGTCGCGACCTGCACGAGTCCGCGCTCATTTATTCGCGTGAGGTCGCCTTTTCGGCCGCCGAGGTCTACGCGCGGGCTGCGGAAACACGCGGCCAGTGGGACGCCCGCCTGGAGGCCGCCGCGATCGATGCAATCGTGCGCGGCACCGCTCCGGCCGTGACTCGCTCGCGGGTGGCAACCCTCGGATGGACCGGCTCCGGAACAACAGTCGTCCTCGTGGGACCGGCCCCCGCCCAAATCAACGGCTCAGCCACGGTAGCGCTGCGCGAGGCCTGCCTGCGCGCGACCCGCGATGCCCTCGTGGGGATTCAGGGCGACCGCATTATCGCCGTGCTCTCGACCGAAGAGCAGCCGGCCGACCTCGCCGCGCACATCGCCCCACATTTCGGAGAGGGCACCATCATCATCGGACCCGATGTCGAGGACGTCGTCGCCGCCCATACCTCCGCCCGCGCCGCGCTGGCCTCACACCAGGTCGTGCGCGCCCTGTCCTCGCCCGCGCGGATCATGCACGCCAATGACCTCCTGCCGGAACGCGTGCTCGACGGCGACCCGCTCGCCCGCCAAACCCTCGTCGAGGAGATCTACCGCCCCCTCGTGAAAGCGGGTAATGTTTTAGTAGAGACCCTCGAGTCCTATCTCGGACAGGGTCGCTCCCTCGAGGCGGCCGCGCGCGAACTCTACGTCCATCCGAACACGGTGCGCTACAGGCTGCGTCGGATCGCGCAGGTGATTGGATGGGACCCTACCGACGCTCGCGAAGGCCAAATTCTGCACATGTCGATCGTCGTTGGACGCCTGGCCACCCCGCCCGAGGACACCACCGCTTTGTAGTAGTTCAACAAAGCCCGCGAAGGGACTTGGTGCTTGTCAGTCCCCTACGCGGGGACAACACCTGGGAAGGTAGATCACGTGCTTGCACTCCTCTGCCCTGGTCAGGGCTCACAACGTCCCGGAATGCTCACCGAATGGTGGGCCGCTGCCGAGCGCGTCGGCTTCGACGCGCGCGAGGCCGTGGACCGCTACAGCACCGCCGCCGGCCTCGACCTCGCTGAGCTCGGCTGCGATGCTGATGCCGAAACCATCCGAGACACTGCTCACGCTCAACCGCTGATCGTCGCGCTCTCAATTCTCTCCTGGCGGATCTATCAGCAGGCCACCGGCGTCATCGCCGATCTGTGTGTCGGCCACTCCGTCGGTGAAATCAGTGCCCTCGCCATCGCCGGGATTCTCACGGACGAAGATGCCGTGTCTCTCGCTGCTGTCCGCGGGCGCGCCATGGCTAAGGCGGCGGCCGAGACCGACACCACGATGTGCGCGCTCGTCGGCGGAAAACGCGAGGACGTTCTCACCGCCATCAAGGAGGCGGGTGCTGTGGTGGCCAACGTGAACGGTACGCGCCAGGTCGTCGCCGCCGGGTCTAGTGAACGGATCGATGCCCTGAGCGCCAACCTGCCCCGTGGCGTGCGAGCGATCCCCCTATCGGTCGCGGGGGCTTTCCACACCGAGGCGATGGCGCCCGCGGTGCCCGCGGTGGCCGCCGCCGTCGAGGGCCTCATGACACGTAGCCCGAATCTTGTGGTCCTCTCAAACGCCGACGGACTCGAGATGATCGCCGGCACTCAGGCTGCCTGGCGCATCAGCGAGCAGATCACCGCCCCGGTGCGCTGGGACCTGTGCCAAGTGGAGATGCAGCGCCGCGGCGTCACCGAAGCGATCGAACTCGCCCCCTCCGGAGTCCTCGCCGGGCTCGTCAAGCGTGACCTACCGGGGGTCACCACGAAGGCCCTCACTCCCACCGATATCGCCCCGAGCAGCACGGAGACCCCATCATGACCACCCGCCTCAGTGTCGCCCCCGCTCGGGCCGGCTCCGCAATCCTCGGATGTGGAGGAGCCCGCGGCACTCTCGTCGTCCCAAACGAGGACATCGTCGGCCCGATTGACTCCTCAGACGAGTGGATCCGTCGCCGCACCGGGATCGCGACCCGCCGCTACGCGACGCCGGAGCAGTCCACGGTAAGCCTCGCCATTGACGCGGCGCGCGATGCGCTGGCACACGCGAACCTTGCAGGTTCCGATATCGACACCGTCATCGTCTCTACCGTTACCCACTTTGAGCAGACGCCGGCGGCGGCCGTGCAGGTGGCCGATGCCATCGGCGCCACCCCGGCCGCTGCGTTCGACATCTCCGCCGCGTGTGCCGGCTACTGCTACGGGCTTGCCCAAGCCGACGCCCTCGTGCGTTCCGGCCAAGCCACCCACGTGCTCGTCATCGGAGCCGAAAAGTTCTCCGACTTCATCGACCCGAGCGACCGCTCTATCTCCTTCATTCTCGGGGATGGAGCCGGCGCCGTGGTCGTTGGGCCGTATGAGCAGCCCCGAATCTCGCAGACCGTATGGGGCTCGGATGGCTCCCAGTGCGGGGTCATTTCCCAGACTCACTCCTGGCTCACGTTCCGGGACGGATCGGACACCACCTGGCCGACACTCCGCCAGGAGGGCCCCACCGTCTTCAAATGGGCTGCCTTCTCGATGTCCGAGGTCGCACGCACCATCATCGACAAGGCCGGGTTGAGCCCGGAGGACATCGACGTCTTCATCCCCCACCAGGCGAACATGCGAATCATCGATCACATGGCGAAGACCTTGGCGCTCCGCTCCGATTGTGTGATTGCGCGCGATATCGCCGACACCGGGAACACGTCGGCGGCCTCGATCCCACTCGCGATGGAACGCCTCTACCGCGATGGGCTCGTTTCGGGCGGCGAGATCGCCCTCCAGATCGGTTTCGGCGCGGGCCTCGTCTACGCCGGACAGGTCATCGTCCTACCCACCGCGCCTGACGGCATCAGGCACTCGTAAAGGAGAACACCATGGCATACACCACCGACGACATCCTCTCGGGCCTCGCCGAGATCGTGACCGAAGAGACCGGCGTGCCGGCTGAGGAGGTCCAGTTGGACAAATCCTTCGCCGACGACCTGGACATCGACTCGTTGTCGATGATGTCGATCTGCACCTTTGCCGAAGAAAAGTTCGACGTGCGCATCCCCGACGAGGAGCTCCAAAACCTCGTCACCGTGCAGGATGCCGTGTCCTACATCGAAGGCGCCCAGTCCTAAGACTGGGTCCCCAGCCCTGCTTCGAGCCCCGTGGGAGGACCCGTGGCCATCACCCCCGTCATTACCGGTATCGGCACCATCAACCCGCTTGCTGGCACCGCCCCCGAAACCTGGCAGACACTGCTCACCGGTACTTCGGGCATCACTACTCTGCAGGAGGAGTGGGTCGAGCGCTTCGAGTTGCCGGTAACCTTCGCCGGTCAGGCCGCCGTCGATCCGGCGAGTGTTCTCCCCGGGCCCCAGGTGCGTAAGATGGATCGCTCCTCCCAGTTCGCGGTCATCGCCGCGCACGAAGCTTATGCGGATGCCGGTTCACCCGAGGTTGACGGCGAACGCCTCGGCGTCGTCGTCGCCTCGGGAATCGGCGGAATCCGCACCATCTTGAATGCGTGGGACACCCTCCTCACGAAGGGAGTCCGACGGGTCCTTCCCATGACCGTGCCAATGCTCATGCCAAACTCGTCGGCTGCACAGATCTCGGTGCGGTATGGCGCGAAGGCGGGCGCGCACGCCCCGACATCGGCGTGTGCCTCCGGTGCCGAAGCGATTGCGTGGGCCGCCCGCATGATCCGCGACGGCGAGGCCGACGTGGTGATCGCGGGCGGAACCGAGGCCGCCATCCACCCGATGCCGCTCGCAGCCTTCTCCCGCATGCAGGCCCTGTCCAAACGCAATGACGATCCGCAGGCCGCGTCGCGGCCCTATGACGTCGACCGCGACGGCTTCGTCATGGGTGAGGGGGCTGGCATCCTCATCGTGGAATCCGAGGAGCACGCCGCCGCGCGTGGTGCCCGCGTCTATGCCCGGCTCGTCGGTGTAGGGATGAGCGCAGATGCCTACGACGTCGCTCCGCCCGACCCGAGTGGAGCGGGTCAGGAGCGCGCCATGCGTCTCGCACTCGAGGACGCTGACCTCACCGGTTCCGACGTCGTGCACATTAACGCCCACGCAACCTCGACGCCGACCGGTGACGGTATCGAAGCGGCCGCGATCGGACGCGTCAGCCGGGACGCAATCGTGTGCGGCACAAAGTCTATGACCGGCCACCTGTTGGGCGGCGCGGGCGCCCTCGAATCGATCTTCTCGGTTCTTGCCCTGCGTGATCGTCTCGCTCCGCCGACGATCAATCTGGATAACCCCGAGCCCGATCTGCCCGTGCGGGTGACGGGGCGGATTCCTGAGGAGATCGGTGTTGGCGCCGTCGTCAATAACGCGTTCGGTTTCGGCGGTCACAACGTAGCCCTCGTCTTTACCGACTAGGGGTTTTCCCCGCGCTCACCCTCGCACGATACGATGCGGGGTGGGTGCCCGCGCCCTCGCCCCTATAGCTCAGCCGGTTAGAGCAGCGGACTCATAATCCGCCGGTCCTCGGTTCAAGCCCGAGTGGGGGCACCGCCGCACAAGAAGTGCGTCGGCGTGGGCGGCCCCGAATGCGACACGCCCGGGGTGGCGTAGAACCGCGGTTCACGGCCCCAGATAGCGCTGTGCCCGCCACCATTGGTGGCGGGCACAGCGCGTTGTGAGGATTAGCCGTTTCGGATGACGGCGGAATAGATCCGCTCGAACTCCTTGGCCTGCTCACGGTAGTAGTCCGCGACGTGAGGCCGCGGGTGGACCATCTCCCCGACGGGAGGGGTCGCCCGGGGCACATCCGGCGCCGCATGTTCGAGCGCCAGCAGCGCGGTGCCGCGCAGCGTGGAGCGCTTGAACGTCGCGGGGACGACCGGCTTGCCGAGCACGTCCGCGACCATTGTGAGCCACGCGGGCAGGCCTTGGCTCATACCGCCCGTCGCGATCACTGAGTCGATCGCCGGGTGTACCGCGAAGAGCTCGCGGGCCACGCGGGCGTACGCTTGCGTGAGCCCCTCCAGGGAACCGCGATAAATCTCGCGTACGCCGTGTGCGGCAGAGATTCCCGTGTAGATGGCGCGCGCATCGGCCCGCCAGCCCGTGGCCCGCTCCCCCGTGAGGAACGGCAGCAGGAGCGGCGTCGCCGCCTCCGGCTCGGCTGAGACCCACTGGGAAATCGTCTCCTGGTCCGGCAACTGCAGAACCGAGGAGAGCCACGCGGGGATCCGGCCCGCGTCGTTGATCGCGCCGCCCAAAAGGGAGCGGTGGCGATCCACACGGTAGCACCACAGACCGGCCGGAACCTGGGTCGGGTGCTTGGGCAGGAACACACGCATCGCACCCGAGGTGGACGCTCCGAGTACGCAGCCACTCACACCCGGCGGCACAGGCCCAATGTTGGAGGCCAGGCCATCGGCGATCACCGGGTACCAGGCCACGCCCTTCAGGGCCGGCCACCGGTCGTTGTCCGGGCCGTCGTGCATGATCGGCTGATCCGGGTCGCGAATCTCTGACAGCTGGCTCACGCGGATACCCGCAGCCGCCACCATGGATTCGTCCCATTCACCGCTCAGCCGGTCGAGCATTCCCGTCCACGCGGCGGTCGCTGTACCCGTCGCGGTTTCGCCGAGGAGCTTCAGGTAGACGTACTCACCGAGACTCATCCACCGGTCAATCCGACGCGGGTCCACCCCCTGCGTCGCCCTAAACCACCGCAGGCGCGCGGGTACGTAGGAGGTGTGGATGAACGCTCCTGTGCGCTCGTGCACCCGTTCAATATCGAGGACTTCCCGCAATTCGCTCACGTGCTCGGCCCCGCGGGAATCCGCGTAGGTGAAACACGTCGTCACGGCGTCGTCCTTCTCGTCGACCCCCACGATGGAGGCCGCGAAGGTGTCCATCGCGACGCCGCCGATGCGTCCGACGAGATCCTTGCCGACGACGGCGTCCAGCAGGTCGCGTACTTCGGCCACGACCTGGTCCGGGTCGATCGAGACCTCGCCGTCGGCGCGGGTCGTGAATTGGTGCTCCGCCTTGAGGCGGCGCCGCTTGACTGGGGTCCCCGCGGCGTCATACAGCGCACAACGGGTACCCGAGGAGCCGACGTCGAGCGCCACGATCAGCGGATCGAGCGCGTCCTGTTCAGATACGGAGAACTGAGCCATGAGTCTCGACGCTCCCTAGACCATGCCCGCGAGGCCGTAGATCACGGCGACGAGCACGAAGCCGAGGAGCGACTCCACCCCCTGCTGGACAGTCCAGGTCTTCAGCGTGGTCTTCACGTCCATGTCCATGAGGCGACCGACCAGCCAGAAGCCGGAGTCGTTCACATGCGAACAGAACACGGAGCCCGCAGCGGCCGCCAGCGTGATGCACGCCAGCTGGATCTCGTTGTACCCCGCCGCCGCGACGGCCGGGGCGAACAGGCCCGCAGTAGTCACGAGCGCGACCGTGGCCGAGCCCTGTGCGAGACGTAGCAGCACCGAGACGAGGTAGACGGCAACGATCAGGGGCAGGCCGAGGTTCGAGAGTGAATCGGCCATCGCGTCGCCGATTCCAGAGGCACGCAGCACGCCACCAAACATGCCACCGGCGCCGGTGATCAGGACGACGGAGCAGATGGGACCCAGGGCCGAATCGAGCAACTTCTCCAGGGCGGTCTTGTCTTCGCCCCGCTTGAAACCGAGCACGATGATCGTGACGAGCAGCGTGATGAGCAAGGCAATCGGGGTCTCACCGAAGACCCGCACAAAGTGGACCCAGCCCGCGTCCTTATCAATCACTCCCGCGGACCCAAGCGTGTTCAGGCCCGTGTTCATGAAGATGAGCACCAGGGGGATGAGGAGCAGACCGATGATGGTGCCCACCGACGGTGGGTTCTTCGGTTGATCGTTATCTAGGCCACCGAGCAGCGCGGGCACGGGCAGCGGGTGCTTGTCGCTCGCAAAGAGGCCCCACAGGTAACCGGAGACGTACCACAGCGGGAAAGCGATGATGAGGCCAATCAGCATGACGAAGCCGATATTCGCTTCAAAGAACTCGCCCGCGGCGACGGGCCCGGGGTGGGGCGGCAGGAACACGTGCATCACCGAGAACGCGGCTGCAGCAGGAAGTCCGTAGCGCAGGACCGGCTCGTTGAGGCGGCGTGCAACGGCGAAAATGATCGGCAACATGACGATCAGGCCAGCGTCGAAGAAGATCGGGAAGCCCATGATGAGGGAGGCGATGCCGAGCGCGAAGGGGGCGCGCTTTTCTCCGAACTTGTGAACCATCGCATCAGCGAGGGATTGGGCGCCACCCGAATGTTCGATGAGGCGCCCGATCATGGCGCCGAGTGCGACGAGTAGGGCGACGGATGCGAGGGTTGATCCGAAGCCTCCGGTCATCGTCCCGACGACTTCCGAGGCGGGAATACCCGCGACGAACGCTGTGATGAGGGATACGAGCACGAGCGTGACGAATGCGTGCACGCGCAGCCCGATGATCAGAACGAGGATGAGGGCAACCGCGCCGATCGCAATAGCGAGTAGCGGGCCGACCCCCAACGTCTGCTGCCAGGTGTCAGCCTGGTCAGCAAGCGGGAGGGCGAGTAGTGACATGGGGTCTCAACTTCCTTGTGAAGACCGCGTATGCGATCAATGGAACCGTGCCCCTACTCTAACCCGATTCTGAAACTACTTGAGGATTTCGCACTGGGGCGGCGATGGAGGGGTCCGATACGGTGGTGCCATGAAGTTGCGTCGCTCCCGGATCCCGTCCGACATCGCCCGCCAGCTGCCCCGCGCGGCGCGATCGAACGCCGTCGAATTGGCCAATGGCCGGTGGGCCGCTATCACGCCCACAGCTCTCCTTGTGGCCGACGAGAGCGGTGCCACACGCCACCCCTGGGTGCTCTGGACCGCTGCCCATTGGGACGGTGATCGCCGGCTCCTGATGTTTCAGCCAGTCGACGGGCGGACGGCCCCGCTCCATCTCACCCTGTCCAGTGATGCCGTCTACACCTTCACGACTGCGGTACGTGAACGGATCGAGTCCTCCATCGTGCATCACGAGGAACGTGATCTCGGTGCCGGCATGATTCAGGTGTTGATCCGGCGCACCGAGAGTGGGGAGCTGATCTCCCAGACCATCTGGAACGGTCCCCAGGAGGCGCCATCCCATGCCCTCGATGACATCGCCCAACTGGAGGCCTCGGCCCGCGAAGCGGTTGGTCTCAGCCGAGCTGGGACCCCAGCCCGACCCGTGAGGTAGGGCGAGGCACAACCGGCGCTGCTGGCCCTGCGTCGACTACGGGCGTCGATCACCCGACGGCGGATTCGGGATCGGACCGCAATCGTGACACACCTCACTGGTGTTGCACGCCATGATGGCCACCGGCAATTTCCCCCTCGGCCATTCCTTTGTTAGTCTGGAGCCCGCGATCCCGCGTAGCTCAACGGCAGAGCATCCGACTGTTAATCGGACGGTTACTGGTTCGAATCCAGTCGCGGGAGCTCCGACGCCCCACCCGTGTGGTTGGGGCGTTCTTAGTATCAACGAAGCGAGGACACCCATGGCCTACCGCGAAATCCGCATCGTTGGCGACCCCGTCTTGCGCACCCCCTGTGAGCCGATCACCGACATCGACGACACCGTCAAAGGACTCGTGGAGGACCTGTTGGAGACCGTCGATGAGGACGGCCGCGCGGGTCTCGCGGCGAACCAAATCGGCGTGAGCCTGCGGGCCTTTTCCTGGAATATTGACGACGAGATCGGCTACATCTTGAACCCGCACATCGTCGAGGTATCACAAGACGAGGTGCAGGACGGGGATGAGGGGTGCCTCTCCGTGCCGGGCCTGTGGTATCCGACCGAGCGCGCCTGGTATGCGCGCGCCGAGGGCATCGATCTGGACGGCAAACCCGTCATTCTTGAGGGCGAAGAGCTCATGGCACGTTGTATCCAGCACGAATGTGACCACCTGGACGGCATGCTCTACATTGACCGGCTCGACCGGGCCAACCGAAAGAAAGCGATGCGCGCCATCAGGCAACTTGGCTGATATGCCATACTAGGAGTGTCCGAAGGCACGCCCGCACGGTCGTTGGGGAAGACGTCCCGTCGAGCACCACCGGAGGACACCATGGCAAACGCCCCTACCCGAGGCGTCATCTTCGTGCATTCCGCGCCGAAGGTCCTCGCTCCACATGTGGAGTGGGCACTCGGCGCGGTTCTTGGCGTGTCCGTGCACATGCAGTGGATGGAGCAACCCGCCCTGACGGGCATGTTGCGCGCCGAATACTCATGGGTCGGCCCCGCGGGAACGGGTGCCGCCCTCGCCTCCGCGATCCGCGGCTGGGAGCACCTGCGCTACGAAGTCACCGAGGAGGCGTCGCTGGGCGTCGATGGCTCCCGTTGGTCTCACACGCCTGAACTCGGGATCTTCCACGCGCCCATCGATTCGGTAGGCAACATGCTGATTCCCGAGGACCGAATTCGTGCCGCCCTCGAGACAGGCTCGGACCTCGAGACCCTACGCAGCGAACTCGACCTCGCGCTCGGCCAGGCGTGGGACGAAGAGCTCGAACCCTTCCGTTACGCGGGAGCCGGTGCTCCGGTGCGTTGGCTGCACCGCGTGGGATAACTACGGCTGGCGGGCCCGCCGCTCGTTTTCCATCGCGACGAGCCTCGCAAACAACTCCTGATAGCCGGGTTCATCAGGGTCTCTGCGCGCCAGCTCACCTTTCAACTGGGCGATCTTGCGAGTGAGATCCATCCGTACGAGCGCATTCAACACTTCGAAGGTGAATGTCTCGAGAGGGCTCTCCCCCACCGGGATCGGTGAGACGGCCAGCGACGATGCTTGCCGGGCCAGTGCCTCCGGCAGTGTCTCCAGCACCGCGTCAAGCCACCGTGCGGCATCCGTCGCATCCATCGCGGCTCCCGTGCCTCCATTGGCGCGGATAGCCTCAAAGAGGGCTCGGTACACCGGCGTCGAGAAGGTGTCGGCGTCAAGGGAGTCAAAGCCGAGCTGATAGGTCGAGACCGGGTGCTGCAAGGCAAGTTGGAGTGCCTGGGTCTCAAGTTGGACAACCGGGTCGGAAAGGTTCACTCGCTCCCGCAGTGGCGGCGGGTGAGGTGCGCTCTCCGACTGCTGGGGACGCCGTCCGCGTCCCGCCTGGCGAACGGCCCGTGCCACCTGCTGCTGTTCCATGCCGAGCCAACCGGCAAGTTCGCGCACGTATTCATTTTTCAGTGCACTGTCACGAATCTGGGCGACTACCGGAGCACAGGCCCGCAATCCGCGGACCCTCCCCTCGGCCGTGTCGAGGTCCAGCTCGGCGAGCGTCGATCGTAAGACGAACGCGAAGAGCGGCGTTCGCCCCTCAATGAGCCGGCGTACGGCCTCGTCCCCGTCGGCAAGGCGTACGTCGCACGGGTCCATCCCACGCGGCTCAATTGCGACGAAGGTTTGGGCTCCGAAGGCTTGATCCTCGTGGTAGGCCCGAAGTGCCGCCTTGCGGCCCGCCTCGTCTCCGTCGAAGGTAAAGATCACCTCTCCGCCGGCAAGGCTGCCGTCGGAGAACTGCAAACCGGCGGTGGCGTCGCGGCTATCTCCAAGCAGGCGCCGCACGATGCGCACGTGGTCCGCACCAAAGGCGGTACCGCAGGTCGCGACCGCCGTAGGCAGGCCCGCGAGATGCACTGCCATGACGTCGGTATAACCCTCCACGATGATGATCTGCTTGCGCCGTGCGATCTCCCGCTTCGCGAGGTCGATGCCGTAGAGCACCTGCGACTTTTTGTAGATCGCCGTCTCTGGGGTGTTCAGGTACTTCGGACCGCGGTCCTCGTCGTCGAGTTTGCGGGCACCGAAGCCGATCGTGGCCCCCACGATGTCGCGGATCGGCCACATGAGGCGTCCTCGGAAGCGGTCGTAGACGCCGCGCGATCCGGGACTCACGAGGCCCGAGGCGGAGATTTCCTGTTCCGTGAATCCGCGTCCTCGTAGATGTTTGAGGAGGTTGTCCCACCCCCGGGGCGCGAATCCCACGCCGAAATGCTCGGCGGCCTGCGCGTCAAAGCCCCGGTCGGTGAGGAAGGCGCGTGCATGGGCGGCCTCGGGACTGGCCAGTTGCTCGCGGAAATAGGTCTCCGCGATTTCGTGTGCCGCCAGCAGCCGCTGGCGTACGCTGCGCTGTGCGGCCGCTTCGGCGCGGGAGCCGCCGTCCTCGTAACGCACCTCAATACCGAGGCGTTCGGCCAAGTATTCCACCGCCTCCACGAACGAGAGGTGTTCGACTCGCTGCACGAAAGAGATGACGTCACCGCCTTCTCCACACCCAAAGCAGTGCCAGCGGCCCACCTGCGGGCGCACATGAAAGGACGGGGTCTTCTCATCGTGGAAGGGACACAGTCCCTTCATCGAGCCGACGCCGGCCGACCGCAGCGTGACGTGCTGGGAGACGATGTCTTCAATGCGCGTGCGTTCTCGAACCGCGTCGATGTCCTCGCGCTTAATCAACCCGGCCATGGTCTCTAGTGTAGGCGGCGGCCTAGGTCACGACAGACGGGAAAACATTCCGCACAGGCGCGCATGCCACTGGTGGGCGGAGGTGTCGGTGAGAGAGGCGAGCTGATCGACGACAACGCGGAGCCGCTCGCCGTCGTTACCCGCCGCCCGCCAGTCCTCCCGATAGGCGGGCTCCAGCTCGGTGCCGTGGCCCTCCATGAGAGCGTCGGCCAGGTCGAACAGGATCGTGCGCTGAGAGAGGTAGACCGGCTCGACCTCGCGTGGTGCCATGACGAAGTGGACGGCGATCCCCTTCAAGAGCGTGATCTCCGCGGCGACGGCGGCGGGAATGACGAGGTTCGCGGCGTAGCGCACGAGTCGGCCGCCGCCGTAGCGTTGACGGGTGGCGCCCTCCACGGCCGAACACATGCGCCCTATCAGTTGGCTCGTCATGTCCTTGAGAGCGGCGAGATCCTGGCGCGTTCCAGCGAAGGCGGAAACCCAGAAGGGCTCGGCCCGCAGGCGCGCGAATGCGGCTGCCAGCTCATCGGCCGAGCGGGAATCGCCGTACCAGGCGCGGGTGGAAGCGATCACCTGCTCCAAGACGGAGTCCTCGTCGAGGAGCGCAGGGTCCAGATGACGGGAGGCAATGGCGTCCTCGACGTCGTGCACGCAGTAGGCGACGTCGTCGGCGAAGTCCATCACCTGAGCCTCGAGGCAGCGTACCGCGAATGGGGCACCGCGCCGCAGCCAACCGAAAACCTCGAAGTCCTCGCCGTAGACACCGTATTTGGGATTGACGCTGCCATCGGCACGCTCGGGTCCCCCCCCGAGCGGCCAGGGATATTTGCAGCAGGCGTCTAAGCTCGCGCGCGTGAGGTTCAATCCAACGGAGCGCTCCTCATTGCGTGTCTTTGCCTCGAGGCGGGTCAGGAGACGTAATGTTTGAGCATTGCCCTCAAAGCCGCCAATCTGGGAGGCGATCTCGTTCAAGGCGCGCTCCCCGTTGTGCCCGAAGGGAGGGTGGCCCATGTCGTGCACGAGGCATGCGGTCTCAACGACGTCGGGATTGCACCCGAGGATCTTGCCGAGCTCCCGGCCCACCTGCGCGACCTCGAGGGAGTGCGTAAGCCGCGTGCGGATAAAGTCGTCCTGGCTGGGGCCGAGCACCTGAGTCTTCGCGCCGAGACGCCGGAGCCCGGCCGAGTGCAGCACGCGCGCACGATCGCGCTCGAACGCGGTGCGGTTCGCCGATTTGGCGGGCTCTGCGACGAAGCGTTCCTGGTCCTCTGCACGGTAGGCCGGGTCGGCTACGGCGCCTTCAGGTGGGATAGTCACAGACCCAGCCTATCGAGTTGTCTCCCGCCGCATTTTCCCCATCCCCACGTTGCCTCCCCGAGTTGACCAGCCCGGCGTGGCGACGACATGAAAAATCTGGACGCAACGGCAACAATGGGCGTATGAGAGAGCATCGGGACACGTCCGTCATGGACCCCGCCCTCCTGCGCCTGAGCGTCGTGCACCATGCGGTCCGCAGCCCCCAGCCCTGGTGGCGATCCGCTGTCCTGTACGAATACTCCCTCGCCGCGAGTGAGCACCCCGAGCTCGCGATCGAGTGTATCGATCAGGCCGCGGACCTGGGCGTACACGGCGCGGTCGTCCCGACGGGGGCAGCTCCTGTCGAGCGCTCACACGCTCAGGCAATCGTCGCCGCCCACCACGACGCCGGCCTGCGCGTCCTCCCCTCGCTCGCGCCGGCCCGCGGTCAACGCGGCCTGCTCGCCGATGCTGAGACATGGCTCGAATGCGGGGCGGACGGGATCGACCTGCGCTCGGCGCTCGCGGCCGGGCAGGTCGAACACACCGGCCCCTTTCACGCACTCGTCCACAGCGCCCGCGACGATGGTCTGCTCGCGGGAGCGATGCGTTCACGTGACGACCTCGCGGGCCATCTCGCCGACGCTTGGCTCGGCCACTTACGCGATGACACACTCACCGACGTCCCCTGGGAAGCGTCGGCGATTCGACAGGCCGTGACGACGACGTTCACGAGTCGTGACGCGCTGGGAGCATCTCCCGCCTGGACGACGACGTACGCCCTCTATCGCTGTGGCCCCCGCGGCGACTCGTGGCAGGCCGATCGTATGCCGGTCGACCGGGTGCGCGCCGTCGCCCTCATGGTCATGGGCCTCCCCGGTGCGGTCTACCTCCTGCACGGCGAGGAGGTCGGGATGCGCGACTGGTCGCTCGAGACCGACCCCCGCGAGCGGACGAGGCGAGTGCGCGAGGCGCACGCGCAGCAACGTCAGGACCCGGCCTCAATGGTCGAGCACTACCGGCGCTGCCTACGTCTGCGTGCCGAGTACGAGCTGGGCACCGGGACCGTCGCATGGGTGGAAGGCCACCGTTATGGACCAGACCTCGTCGCGGCGCTGAACCGCACCCAGCTACTCGTCTTGAACGCCTCTCGCGAGGCAATCTGGCTGCCCGAACACACCGAGGTCGCGCATTCGTCCACATCGCTGCGTCGGCGCGCCGACGGCGAGCTACAGCTCCCTGCCAACGCCGCCGTCATGATCACACTGCCGCCTTTCGCGCCCCTCGACGGCGAGGCCTAGGCATAGGCCGCATCCCATCCCCCACCGACACACTGAGGTAGAGATGACTAAACCTGACACGTCCAACCGCTCGAGCGCTGCGCAGCCCTCGCCCACGCCACCGCTGCCGTGGTGGCATTCAGCGGTGATCTACCAGATCTATCCGCGATCTTTCGCCTCCAGCGGCGGTGGCCTCGGAACCTTAACCGGCATCACCGACCGTCTGGACTACCTGCGCGACCTCGGCGTGGACGCGCTGTGGCTCTCCCCGTTCTACCCTTCGCCCCAGCACGACGCCGGCTACGACGTCGCGTCCTATACCGACGTCGACCCGCGCTTTGGCACGCTCGAGGATGCCGACCGCCTGATTGCCGGTGCCCACGAGCGGGGCCTGCGCATCATCATCGACCTGGTGCCGAACCACACGTCGGACGAGCACCCCTGGTTCCGTGCGGCCCTGGAGGCGGGGCCCGGATCGAGGGAGCGGGAGCGGTACTGGTTCCGCGAGAGCGACGAGCGCCCGAACGACTGGAGGTCAGTCTTCGGTGGCCCCGCGTGGACGCGCGTGTGCGACCGTCCCGACGCGCCGAGCTCGCCATGGGAGGATGACCGGCACTACTATCTGCACCTGTTCGACTCCACCCAACCGGACCTCAACTGGGAGAACCCCGATGTGTTGAGCAGCTTTGAACAGATCCTGCGATTCTGGCTCGATCGTGGTGTCGATGGCTTCCGGATCGACGTGGCGCACGGCCTCGTGAAGGATCCCTCCTTACCGGCCTGGTCGGGTGACATGTCGATGGTTCAGGGCGCCGAGGGAGCCCGGCCCCCGATGTTCGACCAGGAGGGCGTGCACGATATCTACCGACGTTTCAACGAGGTCCTCGCCGAATACGACGGTGACCGAATGCTCGTCGCCGAAGCCTGGGTCAACCCGCCCGAGCGGCTCGCCCGCTATGTGCGACCGGGTGAGCTCCACCAAGCGTTCAACTTTGATTTCCTGTGCACCCCGTGGCGGGCTACCGACCTCGCCGAGATCATCCGGACCACAAGGGATACGTTCGCAGCCGTTGGTGCCCCGCCAACCTGGGTGCTCTCCAACCACGACGTCGTCCGGCATGCCTCACGCCTCGGGCTTTCCGTGACGGGCAAGGGCCCGAACGGGATCGGCGCACATGACGAACAGCCCGATGCGGCCCTCGGACTGCGGCGCGCCCGAGCCGCGACCGCTCTCATGTTGGCTCTACCGGGATCGGCATACCTCTACCAGGGTGAGGAGCGCGGCCTGCCCGAGCACACACGGCTCCCCGATCAGCTGCGCGAGGATCCGACCTTCGCCCGTACCCAGGGGGCCGAGCTGGGGCGCGATGGCTGCCGGATCCCCCTGCCGTGGCGTTCAGATGCGCCGGCGTTCGGCTTTTCCCCCGATGGCGAAACGTGGCTCCCTCAGCCCGAGGGGTGGGAGGCTTTCTGTGTCGATCGCCAGGAGGCCGATCCTGATTCGACCCTGAACCTCTATCGGCGTCTACTCGAGCTGCGACGCACGCTCGGACTCGGTGAAGCCGAGGCCGAGATCGAGGCCGTCGGCGAGGAGGAGCTGCGCGTGCGGCTGCACACGGAGTCCGACGAGATCCAGGTATTCACCACTTTCGATGCGGAGTGTTCCCTGGCTGAGGACCTCGAAGTGCTCGTCTCCTCCGCTCCACTGACCGACGAGGGGAAGATCCCGGCGGACACCACCGTGTGGGCACGGCGTCGCTGACAGCACACCCGCCCCATCGTCGCTCGTTCGCAGAGCGGAACGCCCGGATCACTCTCCGGCGCTCCCGGCGCGCCGCCCCCACGTGGGTGGCCGCCGCGCCAGCTCTGTGCCCCTCCCGCCACTAACCGCCCGAGATCCCCAGTTCGGCGCTCTCGAGGGCAGCGCGATGCTCGGCGCTCAGTTCGCGCGAATCCAACCATCCGTGCGGCAAGTGTGGCGTTCGCTCCGAGCCCGCCCGGCCACGCCGTCCCTCGACGGGTGCTCCGGGATAGCCCGCATCCGGGTCGAGTTCGTCGAGCCGGGCGCGCAACTCCACCAGGGATTGCACCAACGCGAGCCGGTGGCGCAGCGATCCCCCGACCGGGTAGCCCTTGAAATACCAGGCCATGTGTTTGCGCATCTCACGCAGCGCCTTAGATTCGTCCCCGAAATGAGCGACCATGAGCTCTGCGTGCCGGTAGACGATCGCCCCCACCTCGCGCAGTGTAGGACGCACCCGCTCGGGGGAGCCGTGCAGGGCGGCAACGATGTCGGTGAACAGCCAGGGTCTGCCTTGGCAGCCCCGCCCGACGACGACGCCATCACAGCCCGTACGCTCCAGCATGGCGAGTGCGTCATCACCCGAGAAAATATCGCCGTTGCCGAGCACCGGGTACTCGCCCAGGTCCTCCTTCAGACGCGCAATGCGGTCCCAGTGCGCGTGCCCGGAGTAGTGTTGCGCCGCAGTACGGGCGTGCAGGGCAACGGCCGCCACGCCGACGTCACGCGCCGCGCGCGCGGCGTCCAGGTAGGTGAGGTGCTCCTCGTCGATCCCGAGTCGCATCTTGACGGTCACCGGCGCACAGATCCCCGCGCTCGCCTCCCGCTCGGCGGTCGCCACGGCCCGGCGGCAAATCTCACGAAACAGGTCGGCCTTCCACGGCAGCGCCGCTCCCCCGCCTCGCCGCGTCACCTTCGGCACCGGGCAGCCGAAATTCAAGTCGATGTGGTCGGCCAGGTTTTCGGCGAGCAGAATCCGTACAGCCTCCGCGATCGTCGCCGGGTCGACGCCGTAGAGTTGGACGGAGCGAACCATCTCGGTGGGGTCCGGACGCACCATGAGCATGGTTGCCGGATGGCGCTCCACAAGCGCCCGGCTCGTCACCATCTCCGTCACGTACAGGCCGGCGGGGGCGGACAACGGCCTTTGAGCCGAGGCACCCTGTGCGCACGCCCCGGCTGAAGTCGCGTCCTCGGCCAACCCCGCGAGACCCGCCTCCCGGCAGAGTCGACGGAAGGGCGGCGTCGTGACCCCCGCCATCGGCGCCAGCACGACGGGAGTCCCCACCTCAATCGGACCGAGGTGCAGCGTGTGCGCGCTCACGCGGCAGTCCTCGCGCCAGGTACGCCCCGGCCCGGAGCGTTGTGGACGAGGGCGACCGCGATTGCCGTCGTCATCGGGATGGCGAGCACGAGCCCGATCGAAGAGACAAGCGTGCGGACGATCTCCTCGGCGATTTCCCCGGCTCCGAGCGTCGCAAGGAAGGGGCGATCGATCATCGCGGCGAGGATCAGGAGCGGGAGCGCCGTTCCCACGTAGGCAAAAGCGAGGGTGTAGACGGTCGAGGCAATGTGGTCACGCCCAATGCGCATTCCGCCGCCCCACAGCTGCGTACGGCTGAGGGCCGGGTTCGCGGCGTGCAGCTCCCACACCGCCGAGGCCTGAGTGATGGTCACGTCGTTCAGGGCCCCCATGCCCGCGATGAGGACCCCGCACAGGATCAGATCGCCGAGTCGAATCGAGGGCAGGGCCGTCGCGAGGAATTGACCCGTATCGGTGAGGGCACCGGTGACATTCGCCGAGTGCAACGCCAGGTAGCCGACGACCAGGGTGATCGCAAGCCCGCCGAAGGTCCCCAGCAGCGCCGTCGTCGTTCTGATGGAGACTCCGTGGGCGAGGTAGACCGCCAAGAACATCATGGCTGACGCCCCTGTAAGGGCCACCGCTACCGGCGGTGAGCCCGCCATCAGCGCAGGGATCACGAAGAAGACAATGACCCCGAGAGAGGACAATAGCCCCACCACCGCGGCGAGGCCGCGGATGCGGGCTACGAGGAGCACCGCAAGGAGGTAGACCAGGGTCAGCACGAGCATCGGTGTGTGCCGCTCATAATCTAAGAAGACGTAGGGGCTGCCCGATTCGAGAGCGTCGGCTAAAAACACCACCTGGACGCGGTCGCCTGCCTCCAGGCCATGATCGGCGACCTCGGCAGGGACCGTCATCGTGGTGCGTGCACCCTTGTGGTCCCCAGAGGTGAGGGTGATATCCGCCGTCGGGCTATCCGCCGAATCGGAGTGCACCGCGGTCACAAGCGCACTGTCGTGCGGGGCGTTCTCATCGAAGAGCGGCCGCGATCCCACGAGCGTGTCACCGCGCGGCCACAGCCACCACAGAGAAAGCAGCGTTGCAACCAGGAGCGGGAGGACGATCGCGGACAGGATGAGCTGTGCCCGCCGCCGGGCGGCGGCAGGCAGCTCACTCCTGCCGTGGTGGTGGTGCATCAGCAGCCGACGAGCTTCTCGGCGAGGTATCCCTTCAGCTGGTCCACACTGATCCGCTCCTGGAGCATTGAATCGCGCTCGCGCACGGTCACGGCGTGGTCGTCCAGAGACTCAAAGTCGACGGTCACACAGTAGGGCGTGCCGATCTCGTCCTGGCGGCGGTAGCGTCGCCCGACAGCTCCGGCGTCGTCGAATTCAATGTTCCAGATGCCACGCAGCTCGGTGGCAATCTGTTCAGCGAGCGGGCGGAGCTCCGGCTTGCGCGACAGCGGGAGGACGGCGACCTTCACGGGGGCGAGGCGCGGATCGAGGCGCAGCACGGTGCGCTTATCGACGCCGCCCTTGGTGTTCGGGGCTTCGTCTTCCTCGTAGGCCTCAATCATGAAGGCCATGAGCGAACGGGTGAGGCCCGCCGCCGGCTCAATCACGTACGGGATGAAACGTTCGCCGCTGGCTTGCTCAAAGTAGGTGAGGTTCTGGCCTGACTTCTCCTGGTGGGTGCGCAGGTCGTAGTCGGTCCGGTTCGCGATGCCCTCGAGCTCGCCGAATCGGGAGTTCTGGAACCCGAAGGCATATTCGATATCGACCGTGCGCTTGGAATAGTGGGACAGCTTCTCTTGCGGGTGCTCGTACAGGCGCAGATGCTCCTCGGCAAGCCCGAGGTCGATGTACCAGTTCATGCGCTGTTCGATCCAGTAATCGTGCCAGTCTTCGTCCGTACCGGGCTTGACGAAGAACTGCATCTCCATCTGCTCGAACTCCCGAGTCCGGAAGATAAAGTTTCCGGGAGTAATTTCGTTCCGGAAGGACTTGCCGATATTGCCAATGCCGAACGGAATCTTCATGCGCGCGGACTGCTGCACGTTGAGGAAGTTAATGAAGATTCCCTGTGCCGTTTCCGGTCGCAGGTAATGCAGGCCCGTTTCGTCATCAACGGCACCGAGGTAGGTTTTCATGAGGCCGGAAAAGGCTCGCGGCTCGGTCCACTTGCCGGGCTGCCCGGTCTCCGGGTCCGGGATATCGGCGAGGCCATTCTCCGGCTCATGTCCGTGCTTTTCCACATAGGCCTCAATGAGGTGATCCGCCCGGTAGCGCTTGTGTGTGTGCAGCGACTCGACCAGCGGGTCGGTAAAGGCCTCGACGTGCCCGGAGGCCTCCCACACCGCCGTCGGCAAAATGATCGAGGAATCCAGCCCGACGACGTCGGCGCGACCGCGCACCATGGCGTTCCACCACTGGCGCTTGATGTTCTCCTTCAGCTCCACACCCAAGGGTCCGTAATCCCACGCGGAACGGGTACCACCGTAAATCTCACCGCACGGATAGACGAAACCGCGACGTTTGGCGAGGTTGATGACGGCATCCAGACGGGATGGGGCCTTAGCCAATGTTCTCTCCTGTGTTCGGGGGCGCACCTGGCTGGTGCGTGACATTGCCAGCCTATCGCGCGCGCCGGCGAGGGCGAGCTGCGAGAACCCAAGGCGCGAGGCCTCGTGAGGGACGTCACGAGGCGCACGTTTGACGCGCAGCTAATTTATGTTGAGAATCGTTATCATGAGAAAGTTGATTCCCATCCTCGGTGCCGCCGCACTCGCCCTCACCGGCTGCACGACCTCACACTCCGCTTCCGAGGGTTCTGCTGATTCGGCGGACGCCGAGCGTCTCCACGTTCTCGCGTCCTTCTATCCGCTGCGCTACCTCGCCGAGCAGGTTGGCGGTGATCTCGTCACCGTCACGTCACTGACGCCGGCGGGCGCTGAACCCCACGATCTGGAGCTCTCACCCGCGCAGGTCGCGGACATTGGCAAGGCCGACGCCGTCGTCTACCTGTCCGGCTTCCAGCCGTCGGTCGATTCGGCGATTCAGGAGAGTGCACCCCCCCACGTGTACGACGCGGCCGATGACGCCGACCTGAGAGCTGCGGCGGACCAGGACCACGCGGATCACGACCACGACCATGGCGAACCTGACCACGACCATGGGGATCACGACCCCCACCACCATGACCACGGCGGCATCGACCCACACTTCTGGCTCGACCCTGAGCGAATGGCCCACGTGGCCGAGCACCTCGCCGAGACACTCGGCGACGCCGCCCCCGAGCATGCGGAGACATTCTCCACCAACGCGCACCGGCTCGCCGGCGAGCTGGAATCTCTGAAGGGCGAGTTCGACAAGGGCTTGGCGACCTGCACGCACGATACCGTCATCGTCGCGCATGAAGCCTACGGCTACCTGCTCGCCGACTACGGGCTCACGCAGGTGGGACTCTCGGGCCTTGATCCGGAGGCCGAACCCTCCCCCGCAACTCTGGCGCACGTGAAGTCTCTCATGGCCGATCGGGGGGTGACGACGATCTTCACCGAGTCCCTTATCAACCCGAAGGCCGCAGAGGTATTTGCTGCCGAGACGGGCGCTGATACGGCGGTGCTGGACCCGCTGGAGTCCCAGGTCGATGCGGGCAAGGATTACCGAGACGTCATGAGGGAGAACTTGGCAGCTCTGCGCACTGCCCTAGAGTGTCAGTGATGAAGTCTTCTCCCCACGCACTCGCGGTCAATGACCTCACCGTCGCGTACGGGCCGGCCACAATCCTGCACGACGTCACCACCCAGGTTGACGCCGGCGAGGTCGTGGCCGTGCTCGGCGCCAACGGGTCCGGCAAATCCACGCTCATGAAGGCCTGCCTCGGCCTGGCCCCCATCAGCGCCGGCTCGGTGCAAATCTTCGGTCGGTCCGTGGGCGGCCGCCCGCGCGTAGCCTTCGATCGGATCGGTTATGTCCCGCAGCGATCGGCGGCATTCTCAGAAACACCGACGACGGCGCTCGAGGTCGTCGCCTCAGGCCTCATCGGCTCGTGGCGTCTTCGTCCGCCGCGAGGCGGGCGCGAGCGGGCGCTGGCGGCCCTACAGCAGATGGGGCTCGGGCATCGCGCACACTGCCCCATCAGGGTGTTCTCGGGTGGGCAGATGCAGCGCACCCTGATCGCCCGCGCACTCGTGCGCCAACCGGATCTGCTCATCCTTGACGAGCCACTCGCCGGGATCGATCAGGACTCCCAAGATCTTCTCCTCGGCGCGCTGCACGACCTCCATGATGCCGGCACCGCGATCGTCGTCGTTCTGCACGAGATCGGCCCCTTCGATGGATTCTTGGATCGCGCTCTCGTCCTCGCACAGGGCACGATCCGCCACGACGGCGCACCACCGACCCCGCGCGGGCACCACGCCGAGCCGGGCCACGTGCATCAGCATCCCGATCACGCGCCGCCTGCTCCACCGACGCTCGCTCCCGACCTGTCCTGGAGTGTGCGCCCATGATGGAGATCCTCACCGAGATGCTCTCCTCCCCGCTCATGCGCCGCGGCTTGCTCGCGGCGCTGCTCGTCGGGACGACCGCTCCCGTGATTGGGACCTACCTCGTCCAGCGCCGCCTCGCGCTCCTAGGCGACGGGATCGGGCACGTCGCCCTCACCGGCGTCGCGCTCGGCTGGCTCGGTGCTGCCGCCGCAGGTGCCGCCGACCGGGACGCCTGGGCCATCCCCGGCGCCGTGCTGGCCTCCGTGGTGGGCGCGGTCCTCATCGAACTCGTCCGTCGTTGGGGTCGCACCTCCGGCGATGTCGCCCTAGCTCTTCTCTTCTATGGGGGGATTGCTGGCGGAGTCATGCTCATCGGGATCGCTGGGGGGACGGCCGCTAATCTGACCGCCTACCTGTTCGGCTCGATCGCGACGGTCTCGGCCGTCGACCTCGCGTGGATGATCGCCCTTGCCGTCGTCATCCTCGTCGTCGGCATCGGGCTACGCCCCGCGCTCTTTTCGCTGTCCTACGATGAGGATTTCGCGCGCGCGACGGGCCTGCCAGCCGGGATTCTCAACATCGCAATCGCGATCGTCGCCGCGCTGACCGTCTCCGTGGCGATGCGGGTCGTCGGGGTGCTGCTCGTCTCCGCGATCATGATCGTTCCGGTCGCCATCACTCAGCTCGTCTGCCGATCCTTCGTCGGCACCATGCGCGCAGCGATGGGCGTGGGAGCGGTCGTCGCCGTCGCCGGACTCGTGCTCACCTACATCTATCCCTACAGCCCCGGCGCCACCATCGTGCTTCTCGCCATCGGCCTGTACACGGTAGTCTCAGCGATACGCCCCCTCCTCATCCGTCGTCTGCCCCATCACAAACATGAGGAGGAAGCGAACGCGGAGATCGGAGGTCACGCCCCATGCAACGCATGACGCGCCAGCGTCAAGCCGTCACGGAGCTGATGGAAGGTCTCGACGATTTTCGCTCGGCTCAGCAGATCCACGACCTGCTGAAGGAGCGCGGCCAGACGGTGGGGCTCGCCACCGTCTATCGCACGCTGCAGGCCCTCGCCGAAGCGGGAACCGTCGATGTGCTCCGACTAGAGGAGGAGAACGTCTACCGCATGTGCGCCCGCCGCGGACATCACCACCACCTGGTCTGCCGCTCGTGCGGCAACGCGGTGGAACTGACCGGCCCCGAGGTCGAAGACTGGGCAAAGGCCATCGCGAAGGAACACGGATTCGTCGACGTTGACCACACGGTAGAGCTTTTCGGGCTCTGTGCGCCGTGCGCCTCCGATGCCTGAGGCGGTCGCACAGGGGCCCATCTGGCTCATGGTGGCCTTCCTCTTCGTCGTCGTTTTTTTCCGAGCCCAGGCCACCTACTGGCTCGGTCGTGGCGTCGCCGCTGGAGTCTCGCACTCACGCCGAGAAGGGCGGATCGTCGCGAGTGTACGCGCCTGGTTCGAGGGGCCGGTCCCCGCGCGGGGTAAGCGCGCCCTGGAGCGGTGGGGCCTGCTCATCATCCCCCTGTCCTTCTTGACGGTGGGGTTCCAGACGGCTGTTAATGCGGGAGCCGGCATGCTGAAACTGTCGTGGCGCCGCTACACGGTCGCAATGCTGCCCGGCGCCGTCGTCTGGGCACTCCTGTATGGACTCGGACTACTTGCCGTCTGGGTGGCGGCCCTCAATGCCCTAGCCGGTTCTTGGTGGTCCCTCGCCGGGGTCTGCGTACTGATCCTCGCCGCCTTCCTCACCCGCCGCTACCTGCGCGACCGCCGCACCGCAGCCCCCACCCCGAGCCTCGTTACGCCGAAGGGTCCCCGGGACTAACCGCGTCGACGGCACCTCCGTAGCGCCGGTCTCGCCGCGCATAGATCTCGATCGCCCGCCACAGGGTGCGCCGGTCGACGTCGGGCCACGCATCGGCGAGAAACACGAGCTCTGCATACGCGCTTTGCCACAGCAGGAAGTTCGAGGTGCGTTCCTCTCCCCCAGTCCGCAGGAACAGGTCCACCGGCGGAAGCTCCGGAACGTAGAGATACCGTTCAATCGTCCGCGGCCCCACGCGCGCAGCATTCAACCGACCCGCCTTCACATCCTCGGCGATCCGTCGCATGGCGTCGCCGAGCTCGGCATGCCCGCCGTAGTTCACACACATGGTGAGCGTGCACGTCGTGTTGTCGCGTGTGAGTTCCTCGGCGGCGCGCAGCTCCTTGATCACCGAGGCCCACAGACGCTGACGACGCCCCGCCCAGCGCACGCGCACGCCCCACTCATTCATCTGATCGCGACGGCGCCGAAGCACGTCACGGTTAAAGCCCATGAGGAAGCGCACCTCCTGTGGGGAGCGTTTCCAGTTCTCGGTCGAAAACGCGTACGCGGATACGTGAGTCACGCCGATCTCGATCGCACCGGCGACGACGTCAAGCAGTGCGGCCTCCCCCGCCTTATGCCCCTCCACGCGGGGCAGGCCTCGGGCGTTGGCCCAGCGGCCGTTGCCGTCCATGACGACGGCAACGTGGCGGGGCACGAACTCCGGTGGAATGCTTGGGGGGCGCGCCCCCGAGGGGTGCGGCGGAGGGGGAATCGGCATCGGGACCTCGCGGGCTAGTCGGGTATGAGGGATAGGGAGCGCAGGCGCCGCTCCATGGAGTATTGCAGGTGGGCGGCGACGAGCCCCGAGGCCTGGCTCCGCACGCGCGGCTCCGATTCCTCGGCTTCCGCCCAGTCTCCCGAGAGTAGGGCCCCCAGCAGGGTGAGGGAGGCCGGATCCGGCCGGGCTGAGCCGGGAGGCCGACACGTCTCGCACACCGCGCCGCCGGAGGCGACGTGGAACGAATAGTGCGGTCCGGCCGCTCCGCACACCGCGCAGTCATAGAACGATGGTGCCCACCCGGCGAGCGCGAGGGCGCGCACCAGGTAGGAGTCGAGGACCAGCTGGTCGGGATGGCGACTCGTCGCGAGGGCGTGCAGGGCTCCTACGAGCAACAAATACTGTTGGGTTGAGGGGTCCGAGTCCTCGCGCGTGAGACGGTCCGCGGTCTCCACCATCACCGAGGCGCGCGTGTACTTTTCGTAGTCCGCTGCGAGCACGTGGCCGTAAGCCGCAATCGATTCGGCCTGCGTGACCGTATCGAGATTGCGCCCCCGGTAGAGCTGAAGCTGAACGTGGTTGAACGGCTCGAGGCGTCCACCGAAGCGAGAGGAGGTCCGGCGCACCCCTTTCGCAACGGCGCGCACCTGGCCAGAGGAGTGCGTGAGCAGCGTAAGGATGCGGTCGGCTTCACCCAGCTTGTGGGTGCGCAGCACGATCGCGTCATCCCGGTAGGTCTTCACGCCCCCAGTGTCTCACCCCGGGGCGCGTTACACGCTCGAGGCGTTGCGCACCGCCCGGTTGACGGCTGAGATAATCGCCTTGAAGGACGCCGCCGACGTGGACGGATCGATCCCCACGCCCCACAGGACCTGGCCATCGACCTCCGCCTCGATATACGCGGCCGCTGTCGCGTCCCCACCCGTGGAAAGCGCATGCTCCGCAAAATCGAGGACGTGGACATCGACACCGATCTGCTTGAGCGCTTGGGTAAAGGCGTCGATCGGTCCGTTACCCGTCGCGGCGAGGACGCGGTCCTGAGAACCGTCCTTCAGCGAGACGGTCAGAGTCGCGTGCTCCCCATCGTCGGCCGTCGTCACCGTGGTACCCCGCAGCGCGAACCGTCCCCAGGGGCGGTTACCGGCGGCCGCAGCGGCGGGCAGGTATTCGTCGGCAAACAGACGCCACAGGCTCTCGGCCGTGACTTCGCCGCCGTCCATCTCAGAGTGCTGCTGTACCAGGCGTGAGACCTCGATTTGCAACCGGCGGGGCAGCTGCAGGTCGCGAGTTGAGGAGAGCAGGTAGGCGACGCCCCCCTTACCCGATTGCGAGTTGACGCGCACAATGGCCTCGTAGGTGCGGCCGACGTCGTGCGGGTCAACTGGCAGATAGGGCACCGTCCATGGCACCGCGGTGTCATTGCCGCCGGCGGCCGCGACTTCCTCTTCCCGACGTTTCATGCCCTTGCCGATCGCATCCTGGTGCGATCCGGAAAACGCGGTGTACACGAGATCGCCACCGTAGGGGTGACGCGGGTGCACATCCATCCGCGTGGCGCCCTCGACGATCCGGCGGATGCGGTCGATATCGGAGAAGTCGATCATCGGGTCGACTCCCTGACTGAACAGGTTCATTCCGAGAGTCACGAGATCGACGTTTCCAGTGCGCTCCCCCTGACCGAACAGACACCCCTCGACGCGGTCTGCACCCGCCATGACGGCGAGTTCGGCCGCGGCGACGGCGGTGCCACGGTCGTTGTGAGGGTGCACCGAGACGGCGATGTGTTCGCGCCGCGAGAGGTGGCGGCACATCCATTCGATCTGGTCCGCGTACACGTTCGGGGTGGCGCGCTCAACGGTGGCAGGCAGGTTCAAGATAATCTCCCGCCCATCCTCAGGCTGCCACACATCCATCACGGCCTCGCACACCTCGAGGGCAAACTCCAATTCGGTATCAATGAAGACCTCCGGGGAATATTCGTATCCGAAGATCGTCTCATCACCGAGGACCTTCTCCGCGTGCGCGATCACCTCGCGCGTCCCGGAGACGGCCAGTTCGCGGGTCGCATCGCGGTCCGCGCGGAATACCAGTTCGCGGAACGTTGGCGACGTCGCGTTGTACAGGTGAACGGTCGCGCGCGGAGCGCCGCGCATCGATTCGATCGTGGTATGGATGAGGTCCTGGCGGGACTGGGTGAGCGCCGAGATTGTGACATCCTCGGGGATGGCATCGTCCTCGATCAGGGAGCGCACGAAATCGTAATCAGTGCGCGAAGCGGCAGGGAAGCCCACCTCGATCTCCTTGTAGCCGAGTTCCACAAGCAGATCGAACACCATGCGCTTGCGGCCTGGATCCATCGGCTCGATGAGCGCCTGGTTGCCGTCGCGTAGATCGGTGGACAGCCACCGCGGGGCCTTTTCGATACGGGCGTCGGGCCAGGTGCGGTCAGGCAGGGAGACGGGGTTGGTCTCCAGGAAGGACCGGTATTTTTCGACCGGCATCGTGGAGGGTTGGCAGGTGGTCGCGGAAGAAGTCCTCATTGTGTCCTCAACGGTCGGATCATGTGGCGGGTCGGGCTCGTCAATGCACCGCGCCAAGCAGCCAACCCATTACCGGAGCTCGACGCGGCGGAGAAGCAGAAGCGAGTACCGACACATCACAGGCATCCTAACCTCCCACGCGGGCCTCCAGCCGTACGAATCCACCTGATGGAATTCCCCGCCCAGCTACCAGGTGAGAATCGTGGCGAAAATTCCCCAGTACGCGCCCGTGAGAAGCATGATGGCGGAGCCGAGCAGACTGCCGGCAATGGTGAGCGCAACGGGCACCGAGAGCCGATCCTCCCCCCGCAGATGCCGGTGGACGGCCCGCACGGCGAGTACGAACACAAACGCCGCGAGGATACCCGCGAGGCGAGTAACGACCCAGCCGCCGTCAACGGCGAGTGGGGAGGTTTCGTAATTGACAGCGAGCGTACCAACGGTCGCGAGATAGGCCAGGTAGAGCACCCAGGCAGCAAAGGCGGCCAATGAGGCGGCGATGGACAGACGTAGGAGCACGGCGACAACAGGGCCGCGTACCCGTCGGCTCGGTTCCCCGTGTCGCCGCAGGCCCCACCGCCGCATGAGTGCGGACGCCCCCGCCAGCACAACGCCCACGAGTGGCGCGCTGGCGGAAATAATCGGGCCTGCCAACAGGCCGATCACAATCATGTCCCCACTCGCATACCACCGCGGTCGCGGCGGAGGTTCGGCCTGGAACTGCTGGAGCGGCTGGTCGCCCGCAATCTTCGGTTCCGCCCCCGCCGTGAGGGGGAGCCCACCCACGAACCGGGCGACGTCACGCAAGAAGGCGGGCACGATCACGTCATCAACTTTGATGCCGTGGTTCGCATCGGCGTAGTAGCGCACCGTGTAGTCGGCATTGCCGGCGGCCGCGAGGTCACCGATGACCTGGAGGGCTCCCTGCACGATCGGCATCGAAGGATCGGCCGTGCCGTAGGCCATGAACACCGGGCAGGTGAGCTGCCGCTGGTAGGCAGACACGTCGAAGTCAGCGTACGCGAGGCTCCCCCCGGGAAACTGCGGTCCGAGCCCTCGCGGGATCACCGTAAGAAGCGCGCGGGGCACCCCGGTGTTGCGAAGGTAGACGTCGGTAGCAAAGGTGGCCTGTTCACGTGGTGGAACGACGGGCGCAGAAACGAGCACAAGGAATGCCGTCGCTGGATAGCGCGCCGCCACCAGGGGTGCGACATAGGCGCCCTCCGACTCCCCGTAGACGCCGACCGCCGCCGGGTTAACCTGCGGGTCGGAACGCAGCAGGTCGGCGGACCGCTCGTAGTCATCCGCCATCGCGAGGTAGTTGCGTGAGGACACGGTGTAGGTGTCCATCCGCTTGTCGGGCACCATCGTGACGATCCCCGCGCTTGCGAGGGCCCGCGCGTGCGGTTCGAAGCGCAGGTGCGTCGCCGTCCCCGCCCCGTGCAGGAAGATCATGCCGGGCCGCAACCCCGGCGCCCCCTCCGGGCGATAGATGGAGGCCTTGATCGTCACCTCGGGGGTGAGGGGTACCTCAACGACCTCGCGCGTCACCTCATAGGATCCGACAGGCGGCGTGAGGGCCGAGGAGCCGATGGTCGTGTCCGTGCTCTGCGTGGTGATCTGAGCGGTCAGCGGGCTCGGTCGCCAGCCCGGCCCGGAGGCCGAGCCGAGCAGCGAAAGGAGAACGACGAATGCCATCGTGATGGCTGCCAGTGACCAGGACGGCGCGCGCCGTCGCCGCGCCGGCCCACTAGAAGCCAAAGCGTCCAAGGTATTTTGGATCACGCTGCCAATCTTTCGCTACCTTCACGTGCAGTCGCAGGAAGATCTGCTCGCCGATAAGGGCCTCAATCTGACGTCGGGCCCGGGTGCCAACCTCGCGCAGACGTGAACCCCCACGCCCGATCACGATTGCCTTTTGGGACTCGCGTTCCACATACATGGTGACCTCCACGTGCAGCAGGTCCTTGCCCGCAGAGGTCTTCTCTCGCCAGGTTTCGCTCACTTCCACCGCAAGCGAGTGTGGGAGTTCCTGGCGCACCCCCTCGAGTGCCGCTTCGCGCACGAATTCAGCGAAGAGGACGTGCTCGGGCTCGTCGGTAATATCCCCGTTCGGGTACAGGGGCGGGGAGAGTGGCAGGCGGGTCAAAATCTCGTCGGTGAGGATGTCCACCTGATCATCGCGCACCGAACTCACCGGCACGAGGTCTTCGAAGTCGGCCAGTGAACTGGCCTCCAGGAGGGCACCCGCGATCTGCGCCGAGTTCGCGAGATCCGTTTTCGTGATGGCCGCGATCAACGGGGTCCGGGCGCGTGTCGCTTCGGAGATGATGAACCGGTCCCCCGGCCCGATCTTCTCGTTCGCGGCCAGGCACACGACAATCACGTCCACCTGGCTGAGAGTCTCGCGCACGACGTCGTTCAGCCGTTTGCCGAGCAGCGTACGCGGCTTATGGAATCCGGGGGTGTCGACGAGCACGAGCTGGGAATCGGCGTGGTGCACGATCCCGCGGATGGTGTGTCGTGTTGTTTGAGGCCGGTCCGAGGTGATCGCGATCTTCGATCCCACCATCGTGTTCATTAGGGTCGACTTTCCGACGTTCGGCCGCCCCACCATGCAGGCAAATCCCGCCCGGAAATCCTCTGGATAGTCCGTCTGGATCGGCATGGGCGTCACGTTTGGCCCATCCGTCAATTCATCGTCACTCGGAAACTTCACTCGTCGTCATCCTCGGTTAGGGCCCTTGCGAGCACGGTCTGAATCTGGTGGCGGCGCCCACCGGCGCGTTCGGCCTGCAGGTAAAGTCCCTGCACCGTCGCGGATGTTCCCTCGATCGGTACGCGGCCGAGGGCTTTCGTGAGGAGCCCGCCCACCGAGTCGACGTCGTCGTCGTCGATCGGCAGGTCAAAGATCTCGCCGAGATCGTCCACGCCGAGGCGAGCGGGGACCCGCCACCAGCCGGCACCGAGCTCCTCGACCTCGGGTTCGGCACGATCGTGTTCGTCGGTCATGTCCCCGACGAGCTCCTCGAGCACGTCCTCCATCGTCACGAGCCCGGCGACGCCACCGTACTCGTCAATCACCATCGCCATGTGGAAGGAGCGCTGCTGCATCTTTTCGAGCAGGTCATCCACGAGCATTGTCTCCGGCACGAACTGGGCCCGACGCGCCACGTGCTCCACACGCGTGTGGGTCTCGTCGTGTTCCGCCTGCGGGTTTTCCACCCGGCGCAGCACGTCCTTGAGATAGACGATGCCCCGGATGTCCTCGACGTCGCCGTCCCCAATCACAGGGATGCGCGAGAAGCCGGATCGGACAAACAGGCGTAAGGCCTTATCGAGTGTCGTGTCCGCGTCAATCGTCACCATCTCGGTGCGCGGCAGCATGACCTCGCGCGTGATCGTGCGTCCGAGCTCAAAAACGGAGTGGAGCATCTCGCGTTCGTCGTCTTCCAGGTGTTCGGATTCTGAGACGAGCTCCACCATGTCGCGCATCTCCTCCGCGCTGTCTTCGATCTGTTCGCGCGAGGTCCGATCGGAGGCGGGGCTGAGGAAGGCGACGAACGCCCGCAGCATCCGCCCCAGACGCTCCAGCGGCACGAGGATCGGTGCGAGCGCGTGCGTCACGTGTGCCGGGTGCCGCCGACCGTAGTGGCGCGGCGAGGTACCAGAGATGAGAGCGAGCACGAACGCCAGGACGACGACCGCGACCGCCATGACCGCCCACCAGTGATCAAACAGGGTCGAGATCACGAGGGTTGTCGCGACGGCGGCGGTCATCTCCGCGAGGACGCGCACAAAGCCCGTGCCCAGAATGGCACTATCGCGCCGTTCCGCGAGCCACTCGACCGAACCGGCTCGCGGCTTGTGTGCACTCGCCAATTCGACGGCGTGGCTGCGCGTGACGCGTGTCAGCGCCGCCTCCCCCGCCGTGAGCACGGCCGAGAGTAGCAGCGCAATCAGGGCAAGGGCGATGAGCCCGAGATCGGGGACACTTTCCATCGTTAGCGACCCGCAAGGAAGGTGAGCAGGAGCCTGCGCTGCAGGTCAAACATCACGCGTTCCTCCTCCGGGAGGGCGTGATCGAACCCGAGCAGGTGCAGCAGGCCGTGCGTGGCGAGCAGCAGCATCTCTTCGACGGCGCTGTGCCCGTGCTCGAGGGCTTGGCGAGCCGCCACGCTCGGACAGATGACGACGTCTCCGAGGCACCCCTCGGAGAGGTGATCTGCGTCCTTGCCGGGGGTGAGCTCATCCATCGGGAAGCTCATCACGTCCGTGGGACCCGGCAGCTCGAGCCAACGTTCGTGGAGGTCCGCCATCTCATCCTCGTCCACAAATCGGATGAAGACGTCTGCCTGCGGATGAACGTGCATCTCGTCAAGAACGTATCGCGTGAGCGCGGCGAACTCGGTGAGTTCGATCTCGGTGGTGGTCTCGTTCGCGACGTCTACGCTCATCGCCGTGCTCCCTTCCTGCTCGCAGCGGGGCGGGTCTGGTCGAATCTCTCGTAGGCATCAATGATGTCGGAGACCAGGCGGTGTCGCACGACGTCCTGACTCGTGAGGTAGGCGAACTCGATCCCCTCAATCCCCGGCAGGATCTCCTGTACGAGCCGCAGTCCCGACTGCGTGCCGGAGGGCAGGTCGACCTGCGAGATATCTCCCGTGACGACGGCGGTCGAGTTGAAACCGAGCCGTGTGAGGAACATCTTCATTTGCTGGGCGGACGTGTTTTGGGCCTCATCCAGGATGATGAATGCGTCATTGAGGGTACGGCCACGCATGTAGGCGAGCGGTGCCACCTCGATCGTGCCCGCCGCCATGAGGCTCGGGATCGAATCCGGGTCGACCATGTCGTGGAGCGCGTCATACAGCGGGCGCAGGTAGGGGTCAATCTTGTCGTTGAGGCTGCCGGGCAGAAACCCGAGTGACTCGCCGGCCTCCACGGCAGGTCGAGTCAACACAATACGGTTCACCTGTCGGGTCTGCAGTGCAACAACGGCCTTCGCCATCGCGAGGTAGGTCTTACCGGTGCCCGCCGGGCCGATCCCGAACACGATGGTGTTGTGATCGATAGCGTCGACGTATGCCTTCTGGCCGAGGGTCTTCGGACGGATGGTGCGACCGCGTGCGGAGACGATATCCGTCGTCAATACCTCGCTCGGACGGGTCGCGGAGGCGCGCACCATCGTGATCGCCCGGTCGACGGCGTCCGAGGTGAGAGGCGTCCCTTGGCGGGCGATCTCAATGAGTTCCTGGAGAAGATGCGTCGCGGTCACCACCTCGGGGCCGGGCCCCTCAAGCGTGATCGCACGCTCGCGCACGCCAAGACGCAGCGACGGAAAGCCACGCTCGATGCTGTGCAGCACGTCATCTCGTAGCCCAAAGACAGTGATCGGATCGAGGCCATCGGGAATCTCGATGGTCTCAGTGCGCTGTTCGGTACTCATCATGGTGGTGGGCTCGCGCCCGTGCCCCTCCTGGGGTTTCGCTGACGTGGACGATGTCTTCATGCTACGAGGCGCAGGCGGCGGCGTCACTGTCATCTGTCATGTGGCCCACCGGCCGCTGCGTTCGGCCAGGTGAGCGACGGCCACCGGCCCGGCCGTCGAGGTTCGCAAGACGTGGGGTCCGAGGAGCACCACCTGTGCCCCCGCGCCGGTAAGGAGGTTGACTTCCTCGGGAGTGATGCCACCCTCGGGTCCCACGAGCACCGCGACAGAGGTGGCTCCGGTGAGATCGACGGTCGAGATTGGGTGTGTGGCCTCCTCGTGAGCGAGAAGCACGATGTCTCCGAGCGTGCCATCCGCGATCACATCGCTCAGCTGCGCCGTCGTCACGGGGCCAGCGACCTCGGGTCGAAAGGCGCGCCGCGCCTGTTTGGCTGCCTCGCTTGCAATCCCGGCCCAGCGTTCGCGACGGCGCTCAGCCTTTGCGCCCCACCGAGCGACACATCGGTCTGCCTGCCAGGCGAGGATCGAGTCGACGCCGGTTTCGGTCGCCATCTGCACGGCCAACTCGTCACGCCCTCCCTTCGCGATCGCCTGCACGAGGGTCAGGCGCGGAGACGGCTCGGCCTCACGGATCACCTCCTCGACCGCGATCTGGAGGCGGGCCGGATTCTTTAGCGCCGCACTGACGCAGCCGCGCACCCGCAGCCCTGCCCCATTGACGACATCGACGCGCTCCCCTACCCGGATCCGCCGCGCCGCAACGGCGTGGCGGGCCTCCTCACCGGTGAGCTCAAGGCGCGCGCCGGTACGGACCTCGGCGAGCGCGGGATCGAGAAAGACCGGGGCGCTCACGCGCTACAGGCCGATCTTCTCGCGGAACCGAGCGAATGCCGAGGATGCCGGAGAGATGGTGGGCTCCACTCGCTCTTCACCGCGCAGCGAGGCGAGTTCACTCAGAAGTTCGCGCTGCCGCTCATCGAGATCCGTGGGCACGGCCACTCGGATGTGTACCAGCAGGTCCCCGCGGCCGGCACCGCGCAGGTGGGTCACGCCAAGGCCCCGCAACGTTTCGATATGTTCGCTCGGCGTACCCGGTGCGACCTGAATCTCACGGTCGCCGTCGAGGGTCGTCAGTGTGAGGACTGTGCCAAGCGCCGCTGCGGTCATTGGGATCGTCACGGTGCAGTGCAGGTCGTCACCTTCCCGGGCAAAGACTGCGTGAGAGGAGACGGCAATCTCCACGTAGAGGTCCCCGGCGGGCCCGCCTCCCGGGCCGACCTCTCCCCGCCCACTCATGCGGATACGCGTGCCCGTATCGACACCGGCCGGCACCTGAACGCTCAGGGTCCGGCGGGTGCGTACGCGCCCATCACCCGAGCACTCGGTGCACGGGTGGGTGATGACTGTGCCGTGGCCGCGACAGTCGGGACAGGGCGCCGTCGTCATGACCTGACCGAGGAAAGAGCGGGCCACCCGCTGCACGGAACCACGCCCGCCACACGTCCCGCAAGTCTCGGGGTGTGTACCTGGCTGGCAGCACGACCCCTCGCACGTGGGGCACAGGACTGCCGTATCGACCTGGAGATCTTTCTGCACGCCGAAGGTGGCGTCTTCCAGCGTGATCGTGAGACGCACGAGTGCATCCTGGCCACGCCGCCCCCGCGGCGTCGGACCGCTGGCTCCACCGCCGGTAGCGGCTGAGAAAAAGGTGTCGAAGATGTCGGAGAACCCGCCGAACCCGCCGCCCGGGGCGCCTCCCCCGCCGAGCGCCGATTCCCCACCGAGGTCATACATCTGGCGCTTTTCGGGGTTGGAGAGAACCTCGTAGGCGCGCTGCACGTCCTTGAACTCTTCTTCTGCGTCCGGCCCCGCGACGTCGGGATGGAGCTTACGGGCGAGCTTGCGGTAGGCCTTCTTGATCTCGTCGGAGCTAGCCTGTTTCGACACGCCCAGGATGTCGTAGTAGTTCTTCACGTGTTGTCGTCTCCGTTAAGGATTCGGGAAATACAGCGTGCGACAGCGCGCACGATGGTCATCGCCGCCGGATAGTCCATCCGGGTTGGGCCCACAATACCGAGGGCCGCGAAAGATTCCGCGGGTGCTGTGTACATCGAGGTGACGAGCGACGTCTCCGCGAGCTGGTCGTGGTGAGTCTCGGCACCAATGCGCACGGTCACCGGATCGTCTTCGCTCATCTCGGAGAAGAGCTTCAGCAGCACCACTTGCTCCTCCAGCGCCTCCAAGACCGGGCCAATCGAATGCGAAAAATCCGATGGCGTGCGCGCGAGGTTCGCCGTGCCCGCCATCGCGACCCGGTCCACCGACTCGTCCTGCAGGATCGCCACCAGCTCGTTGCTAATCGCGGCCAGCAGGGGGGCCAGGTACTCGGGAACCACGGCGTGCAATGCTGCCAGTGGCTCATCGAGTTCCGGCAACCGTTTGCCCGCGAGCGCCGCATTGATCGCGGTCTTGAACTTGTGCAGCGCGTCGTCATCGATCTCGATGGGGCAACCAATGGTGCGCTGCTCAACGCGACCGGAATCGGTAATGATGACCAGCAGCAGCAGCCGCACCGACAGCGGCACGATCTCGAGGTGGCGGATGACAGTGCGGTGCAGCGACGGGTACTGGACGACGGCGACCTGCCGCGTGAGCGAAGCGAGCAGTCGCACTGCCCGTTCCAACACCTCTTCGAGGTCGACCGCGTCCGAGAGAAGGGTCTCGATCGCGCGCCGCTCAGCCGCGGACAGCGGCTTTAAACGCGAAATCTGGTCGACGAAGGCCCGGTAGCCCAGGTCCGTGGGGATGCGTCCGGCGGAGGTGTGTGGCTGGGTGATGAGGCCGGCGTCTTCGAGTGCGGCCATATCGTTTCGAATGGTCGCCGGAGAGACCCCGAGGGCGTGGCGTTCGGCGAGCGCCTTGGAGCCCACGGGCTCACGAGTCTGCACATAGTCCTGCACGATCGCCTGCAGGACGCGCACCCGGCGGTCGCTCATTGTTCCTCCTCTCTGGCACCAGCTCAGCGACGTCCCCCGTGCCCGGGACGCACAGCCCGCGTTTACTCATGACTGCGCGCCGCCTCGATACTGCCGTCGGGCTCCGCGACGGGCGCTGTCACTCTCGGGCCTCGAGTGCCAAGTGTACCGCCGTCACCGCAAATCCCCTACCCTGGCGTGGTGATCGATCGATACGGCACCGATATCTTCACCCACGATCCCCATGCGGCCAGGCGCGCTCAACGGGCGCGCGCTCGTGAGATTCCCGCCTCCCTCGGGGAGGTTGTCGAAGAGGTGGAGACCGGCTGGGTGGGGGAGATTACGCGGGTGGAGAAATCTGGCGGACTCCACGTCGTGGAACTGACCGACCGCCACGAGCGGGTCCGCACCTTTCCGCTCGGCCCCGGGTTTCTACTCGACGGCGCCCCCGTGATCCTCACTCCTCCGCGTCCCTGCGAGCGCACCGGTGCGGGCCGAGGAGCACCGCCCCCTAGGCGCACCGCATCCGGATCGCTCGCTCGCCCCGACGCCCGCTCGACAGTCGCGCTGCCCTCACGCATATTTGTCGAGGGCCGCCACGACGCCGATCTCATCCAGAAAGTGTGGGGTGAAGACCTGGGCTACGACGGCGTCGCCGTCGAACTCTTGGAGGGCGTCGACCGTCTCGAGGAGGTCCTGGCCGCCTTCGGTCCTGGCCCCGGCCGCCGAGCGGGGGTCCTCGTCGATCATTTCGTGCCCGGGTCCAAGGAGAGCAGGCACGTCGAGCGGGTCCTCGCACACCTGCCCGGAGCGCCGCACGTGCTCGTGCTGGGACATCCCTACGTGGACGTCTGGCAGGCCGTGAAGCCCCACCGGGTGGGATTATCGGCGTGGCCGAACGTTCCCCGTTCGATGGACATCAAGGTTGGCACGCTGCACGCTCTCGGGCTGCCCGCTGAGACTCAAGCCGATATCGCTGCCGGGTGGCGTGCAATTCTGGCGCGGGTGCGCGACTATCGCGACGTTGAGGCCTCGCTCATCGGACGGGTGGAAGAATTGATCGACTTCGTCCTGTCCGACCGCTATGGGCCCTCGAGTGTCTAGACCATCGCGTGTCTAGATTCCGAGGATCGCGTAGGTCACCCGATCAGCGAGGAGGCGACCGCGCAGGGTGAGACGAATCCGGCCACGCTCGGCTAGCGCCCCATCGATCAGCCCATCGGCCACGAGCATCTCGAGCGTCCCCGCAGGCGCCCCACCTGGCAGGTCCATGCCCTCGGCGAGACGGACGCCGAGCATTGCCTTCTCTTCCGCGAGCGCTTCTGCGGACAGAACCTCCCGCCCTGCTGCGGGCGAATGTCCGGCAGCGAGCCGTGCCGCATAGGCGCGCGGATGTTTCACGTTCCACCACCGCACACCCGCCACGTGCGAATGGGCGCCGGGTCCGAAACCCCACCAGTCGTCGCCGCGCCAATAGTGCAGGTTGTGCCGACAGGCGGCACCCGGACGCGCCCAGTTAGAGACCTCATACCAGGCGTAGCCCGCGGCGTGCAGGAGCGCATCGGCGTGTTCGTAGCGCTCCGCTTGTACATCCGGATCGACGTCGGGAACCTCCCCGCGGCGGACCTGTGCTCCCAGCTTCGTGCCCTCTTCAATTCCAAGCGCGTAGCAGGACACGTGATCCGGTCCGAGTTCCAATGCTGTGCGCACACTCCTATCCCACGAGGAGGCGCTCTCCCCCGGCGTGCCATAGATCAGGTCCACTGAAACCTCCAGGCACGCTGCTCGTGCGGCCTCGACCGCTCGCGCGACCCGGGCTGGATCATGAGTGCGTTCCAGGGTTGCCAGCACCGATGGGTCGGCACTTTGCATACCGATCGAGACCCGCGTGATGCCTTCTGCCGCCAACCGAGCGAAATAGGACGCGTCAACCGTATCCGGATTGGCTTCGACGCTCACCTCTGCGCCGGATGTGAGCCCGAAAGCTGCCTCGAGCGCCTCGAGCATACGCGTCAATTGGCCTGGGGCCAGAAGGGTTGGTGTTCCGCCACCGAAGAAGACGGTGTCGAGGGGACCGGCACGGCCCAGCACACGGCGGGCGAGCGCGATTTCGCGCGCGACGGTCTCGTCGTAGTTCTCGCGATCCGCGCCCGGCCCCAGGTCGGTAGCCGTGTAGGTGTTGAAATCGCAATAGCCACAGCGCACCGAACAGAACGGCACGTGGACGTATGCCGCGAAGGGCCGTTCTCCAACCCGCGCGAGAGCCGACGCCGGTAAGGCGCCGTCGTCGGGAGCCGGATCTCCGTCCGGTAGGGCCGACATCAGGCGCGCGGCCGCCGCACGGCGGTGAGGTCGTAGGGAAACCGCCCTTCGTCGATGGCGCGCTGCTCGAATTTCGTGAGAATACGGCCCTCGTAGCGGCCCCGGTTGTAGAGGTCGAACTCTTCGTGAGCGGCGAGCACCGCAATCATCTGGCTGGCATAGGATCGCCAATCCGTGGCGAGCCGCCACGGGCCGCCATCGATAAGGAGCCTCGCGACGTCACTGGCGAAACTCGGCTTGACGAGCCGTCGTTTGTGGTGGCGACGCTTACGCCACGGGTCGGGGAAGAAGGTCCACACCTCATCGGCACTCGCCTCCGGCAGGAGAAAGCGAAGGCACTGTTCGGCGTCCGCCTCAACGATGCGCAGGTTGCGCAGACCTGCATCTCGCGCCTTCGCCACCGTCTGCGCGACGCCCGGGCGCCACACCTCAAACGCGAGGAACCGCGTGTGTGGGGCCGCTGCCGCCGCGTGGCAAATCTGATCTCCTGTGCCGGTGCCGATCTCGACGATGAGCGGCGCATCGGCCCCGAGGGGCGCGAACAGAGTGTCGACGTCGAGGCGCTCGTCTTCGGCAACGGTCGTCACGGCCGTACCACGTCGAATCTCTACCACGTAGCTGGCCCCTGATTCTTTCAGGGCAGCCGCCTGACCGCGTGTCATTCGCTGGCCGCGCCGGACGAAGGACGTCGTGCGCGCCGGAAAGCGAGCGTCTGTCCCTCGATCGCTCATCGGTGGACCGCCGCGATCAGGTATTTCAACGTGTAATGGGCGACTGTGATGGCTCCCGAATCGTGCATGCTCAAGACGGCGCGGGCCTTGTCCGGCGTCGGCTCGGCAAACCAGGACGCGACACTCACCCCGTGCCCGGGCCGATCGACCAGGGTGACGTCATCACCGACGCGCACCTGACCTGGCTCCACTACCTTGAGGTAGACCCCGGGCCGGCCGTGATCACGAAACCGGCGAACCCAGCGCTCCTCACCCATGTGATGGGCAAAGGTTGCACACGGGTTACGCGGTCCCGTCACCTCCACACGCACGCCGCCAATCTGCCAGCGTTCTCCAATCTCGGCGTCATCAATTCCCCACTCGGAGGACGAATCAATGCGGAGGTTTTCACCGAACACGCCGGAGGGAAGCTCCGTGTCCAGTTCGCGCTCCCAGTACGTGAATTCGCGGGCGTCCATCGCGTAGATCGCCTTATCGACGCCGCCATGATGCGCCCGGTCGCACTGGATATCGCCACGCAGCCCCAGCGTTGTCACCGTGACGGGTTCCGATGTCGGCCGCTTATCGATTGCCGAGAGTCCCACGTGGCCCGGCACCACCTTGAGGACGGGATGCGCGAGGCACACCGCCTCGAGGCGGCCGAGCGAGCTCACGAGTCACCCCCGCCATCGGTCGACAGTGCGGCCACGAACGCCTCCTGCGGGACTTCCACCCGACCAATGGCCTTCATCCGCTTTTTGCCTTCCTTCTGCTTTTCCAGCAGCTTGCGCTTACGCGAGATATCGCCGCCATAGCATTTGGCCAACATGTCCTTGCGTAGCGCGCGGATATTCTCGCGCGCAATGACGCGCGATCCGATCGCGGCCTGAATCGGCACCTCGAACTGCTGACGCGGAATGAGCTTCTTCAAGGACCTCGCCATGCGCACCCCGTAGTCGTATGCGGCATCGCGGTGCACGATGGCCGAGAAGGCATCCACGGGGTCGCCGTGCAGCAGAATGTCGACCTTGACGAGGTTCGAGACCTGGTCACCCGCCGGCTCGTAATCCAGCGAGGCGTATCCCTTCGTTCGGGACTTGAGCTGATCGAAGAAGTCAAACACGATCTCGGCGAGCGGTAGGTGATAGCGCAGCTCTACGCGCTCGGGCGAGAGGTAATCCATACCGTCGAGAGAGCCTCGGCGGGACTGACACAGCTCCATCACCGGCCCCACGAATTCGCTCGGCAGCAGGATCGTGGCCTTCACCGTGGGTTCGTGTACCGCGGCGATCTTGCCGCCAGGGAATTCCGAGGGGTTAGTCACCTTCACACTCGAGCCGTCCTCGAGATCCACGGTGTAGACGACGTTTGGCGCCGTGGAGATGAGGTCGAGACCGAACTCGCGATCGAGGCGTTCGCGCACGATCTCCAGGTGGAGCAATCCAAGGAAGCCGCAACGGTATCCGAATCCGAGCGCGGCTGACGTTTCGGGCTCGTAGGTGAGTGCGGCGTCGTTCAGTTTGAGCTTGTCAAGGGCCTCGCGCAGCGCGGGATAGTCGGAACCGTCGATCGGGTAGAGCCCGGAGAACACCATGGGCTGCGGGTCCCGATACTCCGCGAGCGGCTCAGTGGCCTCGCGCGCCGTCGTCGTGACGGTGTCGCCAACCCGAGACTGTCGGACCTCCTTCACGCCCGTGATGAGATAGCCCACCTCTCCCACACCGAGCCCTTCGGTCGCGCGGGGCTCGGGGGAGATCACGCCGATCTCGAGGAGTTCGTGGGTGGCCTTGGTTGAGAGCATCTCGATGCGGTCCCGCGCGCGGATTTCGCCGTCGACAACTCGCACGTAGGTGACCACGCCGCGATAGGTGTCGTAGACCGAGTCAAAAATCATCGCCCGAGTGGGGCCGTCCGGCTTGCCCGCAGGCGGTGGGATTTCCGAGACGATCCGGTCCATGAGCTCGCGCACGCCCTCGCCAGTCTTCCCCGAGACGCGCAGGCAGTCCTCGGGCTCGCCCCCGATCAGGCCTGCGAGTTCTTCCGCGTAGCGTTCCGGCTGGGCGGCCGGCAGGTCGATCTTGTTCAACACCGGGATGATCGTGAGATCGTTCTCCAGCGCCATGTACAGGTTGGCGAGGGTCTGTGCTTCGATGCCCTGCGCAGCGTCGACGAGCAGGACCGCGCCCTCGCAGGCCGCAAGCGAGCGCGATACCTCATAGGAGAAGTCCACGTGCCCAGGCGTGTCGATCATATTAAGCGCGTACGGAGTTTCGTCCATCACCCAGGGCATGCGCACCGCCTGGCTCTTGATGGTGATGCCGCGCTCACGTTCAATCTCCATCCGGTCGAGGTATTGGGCGCGCATGAGGCGGTCCTCGACCACCCCCGTCAGCTGAAGCATGCGGTCCGCAAGTGTGGACTTACCGTGATCGATATGAGCGATGATGCAGAAATTGCGCAGCAGCGTTGGGTCGGTGGCGGCCGGTGTGATCGGCTCCAGGGAGGGAGTGGACTTGGCAGGCACTGAGCTCTTCCTTCGGACGAATATTCTCTCGGCATTGTCTCACGAAGCGCTGTCGGCACACTATCGCGGGCGTGCACACCACAGCCCAGCCATCGTGAGGTCCATCAGCGCCACGCGAAACTGGCGCGGCTGCGTCGATATCCAATGGGCACACCCGCCGGAAAGTGAGCGGCTCGGGTAGTCGCCCGCGCTCAGTCAGCCCCCCTCAACACCACGATTTATCGCGCTGGTTCACTACCCCCGCGTGACGGAACCCAGCAAAGGCAGTGCCTGGACCCCACCCGCAGCGGGCGAGTGGAAGGTGACCGGAAGGCGTGTCACAGTGAAGGTATGTCCCAGAGCCACGCCGTCAACCAGCTGCTCCCGCTTTTGGTGCGGATCACCGCGAAGCCGGGAGCATTCCTCCTCATTGCGTCCAGCGTCGTATGGGCGCTGTTCGCCGTCATGACGCTCGCCCTGTGGTTCCGTAGCGACTCGGGTGCTGTCTGGCTCCCCGTCATCGTGGCGGTCATCCTCTTTATCGCCATCGCCTCGTTCGCCTTCTTCCGCTCACGCATCCTGTCCGGAGTCGAGGAACTGAACCGGCGAACCCGCACCGAGGTCATCGTGAGCCAAGACGTCGCCGAGCCGCGAGAGAGCGAGACATCCCAACTCAGCAGTCAATTGCAGGAGGAAGCCGAAATCCTTGGCGAGGCCTACCGTGAGTCGATGATTCGCACCGCACGCTTCTTCCCGCGCATCGAGGCCGCCCAGCGGGGTCTGGTGCGCGCCGCCGGTGGTCTGGGGCAGGCACCGTTTTTGAAATACGACATGCGCCTCGTCCTCGCGTCCTTCCTTCTTACGGCGGCCGCCATCCCCCTCTCGATCCTCGGCTTCATCACCTGCGCCTTCGCGCTCCTGTTCTAGATCGCTTCTCCTGCCAGCGCAGCGACCTGCGTTAGGCTGGGCGCGTGAACCGTTTGCTCTCTCGCGGCCTCAAGATCGCAACCGGAATCGCTGAAGACCTTCTGCGATCGGCCCTGCGGTCCTCGTCCACTCAGCGTTCCCGCTCGCGCCGTTCGCGCAGCACACGACCTCGCCCCCGGACTCGGACACACCCCCGCACCTCGAAGCGCACAAGCATCTCGTCCCGGCGCGACGCACCGATTGGCGAATACGACACCAGCCGCGGTCTGCCGCGATTCACCTACGCCCCTGAGCCCGATGGCGAAGCCGATCCGGGTGAAGTGGTGTGGACCTGGGTTCCCTACGAGGAGGACGCCTCCCAGGGTAAAGACCGCCCTGTCCTTGTCCTCGCCCGTGACGGCGGCGACCTCATCGTTGCCCAGCTCACGAGCAAGGACCACGACCGCGATGCGGAACAGGAAGCCCACTGGGGACGGTATTGGATGGACATCGGCACCGGCGCCTGGGATCGACGCGGCCGGCCCTCCGAGGTCCGCCTCGACCGACTTTTGTGGGTCGAGCCCAGCGCGATCCGTCGCGAGGGTGGACGCCTGGCCGAGGATCGGTTTCGCGAGGTGACGGCAGCGCTGCGCGACATGCACGGCGCCTAGCACAAACGCGCCCCTCAGGTACGGATGGGATGCTTTCGCACACGAACCGGCGGACGGCACGCTTTATCGGGTCGAGCACGCACACCTCTCGCCCAACACCACGCCATCACCGAGGCGCGCGGGTCACTGCAGAACTCCCGCCTGCGCATGGCGATCCACTCTGGTGCCCGGTGTCACATCGCGCGGGGTTCGCGCGCGCACTCGAACCTGGTAACCTAGACCCTCGGTGTGTTGCATGGTCATGCACGCACCTGCTGGGACCAGCGCCCGGGCCATCCCCACGGCCCCAGTCCGGAACCAGCACAGCCCTCACTGACCACATCCGATCGCGAAAGCGAACAACGAAAGAGTTCACCACAAGTGGCTAACATCAAGTCTCAGATCAAGCGCAACAAGACGAACGAGAAGGCTCGTCTGCGTAACAAGGCCGTGAAGAGCGAGCTCAAGACCTACGTGCGTCGGGTCCGTGAGGCCATTGCGGCTGGCGACAAGGAGGCGGCCGAGACCGCCCTGCGCGCCGCGGGCCGCAAGCTGGATAAAGCCCAGTCCAAGGGTGTCATCCACAAGAACCAGGCCGCGAACCGCAAGAGCAAGCTCGCGCGCCAGGTCCAGGCTCTCTAGCCTCGACCATCTCAGAGGTTTAACGCCGGGCAGCATGATGCTGCCCGGCGTTCACTCGTATCTCAGCTGGGCACTATCCGCCTACGAGGCGAGTCATTTTCCTTGGTCGCGCCCGCACAGCCTCTCACGCTTCCTGATCGCACCCACGCCGCCGGCCATACCCCGATTTCTCAGACGATCAGTCGATGGCGCTCCCTATGCAGGATCGCTCAACGATTCACGCCGTGTTCTCGCGCGTGTCCCTCCGCGCCTGAGCGTTGGCACCCTGCCGTGCTACAGCGGACGACCTGACCGCCAGAACATATGCCGACCGCTGCACGGCGATCCCCGCAACGACTGGGCAGACTGAACCAATGCGGCGCAGTATTTCGCACTAGCGTCTCTGACGTGCTCTCCACTGGCAAGGACTCAGAACGTGGGTGAGAAACGCGAGCCCTGGCCCCCCTCACCGAAGCCGTGAACGGCAGGCACGAATGTGTGCGCAGACCGTGGCGGGTACGTGCCCTTGTCCCAGGAGGCGATTCGACGATGGGCCGCCGGTCGGGACGGGAGAAACCCGAGTAAGGCGCGCTCGGCACGCACCGACCGGAGCCACCCCCGGGATCGCTCAGCGACGTCTGGCGCTCGCCCGTGCGCGGCCGATAGTGAGGATTGCCTTTTCCACGGCATAGATGGGATCCTTCGCGCCGCCTTTCACGCCCTCATCCGCGGCGGCCACGGCCATGATGGCGGCTCCAAGCGCCTCGGGAGTCCACCCTCGCAAATCTCGGCGGGCACGCTCTACTTGCCAAGGAGCGAGCCCCAAGTCCTTCGCCCGCATATTTCGCGCACCGCCGACGCGTGCCATCGTGCGGAGCTTCATCGCGAGCGCGGCCACGATTGGCACCGGTGATGTTCCCGTATCGACCGCGTGCCGCAGCAGGGCAAGTGCGGTGGCACTCCGTCCGGCGATGACGGCATCGGCCACGGCGAATCCCGTCGCTTCGACGCGGTGCCCGTAATAGCGCCGCACGACGTCCACGCTCACCGTCCCCTCGGTATCGGCAATGAGCTGTGCACTGGCGGAGGCGAGTTCTGCGACGTCGGAGCCCACGGCCTCCACCAGGGCCACGACGGCGTCATTCGCGATCCTCCGGCGCGCGCGCGCAAAGTCAGAGGAGACAAAACGTGCCTTGTCAGCATCGGATTTGATCTGATCGCACGCGACGCACGGATAGGTGCCGGTAAGCGCCTTCACCAGTTTGGCGCCGCGCTGCCCTCCCCCATGCCGGATAATGACCCAGCATTCGTCTTGCGGGGCCTTCGCATAGGCGAGCATGTCAGTGAGGAAGGCGTCATTCATATGTTCGGCCCCCTCGACGATGATCAGGCGCCGCTCGCCGAAGAGCGAAGGCGACGTCAACACGGTCAACTGGCCCGGCGCGTAAGCGGCGGCCTGTACGTGGGTGATCTCGGTGTCGGGGTCCGTGTCCCGGGCTTGGGCGGTGAGCCGCGCGACGGCGCGGTCGGCGAGCACAGCCTCGGGCCCCTTAATGAGGACGACGGGCGCGAGCTCGACGTTATCCCACCCGGCGGTGGCGGCTTGACGGCGTGCAGACACGTACATCACCTTCTCACGGAACGCGCTCGGTCTGCACCGAGATCCCTTCCTCGACCCGGGCGAATCGCACGTGCCCGTGCCGGTCCGTGCGATAGATGTGGGCGCCCGTACTCCGATAGAGGTCAAGAGCAGCGGACGCCGGATGTCCGTAGTCGTTCTCTCCCACGCTCACGACGACGACGGGCGCATTCACGGCCTCGGCCAAGGCCGGCAACTGACGGGACGAACCGTGATGCGCCATGACGAGGACGTCCACGCGTGGACAGGCCCGCGCGTGGCAGAGCCTGTGCCACGTGCCGGTGAGCGCGTCCTGGCCCTCCAGTTCGATATCGCCGAGGATGAGTGCGGTCAGAGTTGCCGTGCGCACGTAAACGATCAGTGAGAGGTCGTTGGCGCCGTCCTGCGTATCGCGCGCTCTGGCGAGCTCTGCGGTGGGCCCCACAATCACCCAGGCGCTCCATCCCTCGGTCCCTGCCAAATCCCTGCCGGTATGCAGGGCATCCACGAGGTCGACGCCATGCTCGCGGGCCTCCTCGCGGATGCGCGCGAGGTTCTTCCGTGGATGGTGTCCCGGGCCGATGACGATGGCATCAACGTCGACGGTGTCCAGGACGTCGCCGAGCCCACCCACGTGATCGGCGTGTGGATGGGAGAGGAAGACCCGATCGAGGTGCGTAATGCCGGCGTCGCGCAGACAGCGATCGATGCCAGAGTCGGTATTCCCCACATCGATGAGGATGGCGGAGGCCGGCCCCGTACGGGCTAGAAAGGCCGATCCCTGGCCGATATCGCACTGGAACATCTGCCATGGAGCACTTGGGGCCCCTCGCCACGGGGCAGCAGACCAGATCGTGAAGCCGACTACGGCCGCGACGCCGCCGGCGATCCCGGCACCACGCGCCGCCCACCCCGAGCGCCTGCTACGGCTCCGATGGCGGGCGCGGGATCGCCGGTGAGCACCGAGCCCCGAGGTCGTCGGGCTCTCGCCCACTGATGGGCGCACGCGCGCACGATGGTCGAGCCCGAGCACCATCGCCAGCACCAGGACACTGGCGAAACCTACAGTCGCCACGCCCGCGGCTCCAGAGCCCACGCTCAGGCGTGCCCCGGGAAGGTCTGCCACCCCCGTGGCCACTCGCGCAATCCATCCCGTGAACCACCCCGACGCATGAGCCGCAAGCGACGCGAGTCCGGGCGCGGGCACCGCCACCAGCGCCGTGACCATGGCGAGGATCAAGGCGGGTGGAAATGCGGGGGTGGCAAGCACGTTTGCGAGAACGCCGTACGGGCTCACCTGGCCGGTGAAGGAGGCCAGGATCGGCGCACAGGCGAGGTTCGCGGACAGCGGGATGGCAAGGGTTCGCGCGAGCTGCATTCCCATCCACCGCCCGAGGACGCGTGCAAGAACGGGAGAGAAGAGAAGGAGCGCCGCCGTCGCGGCCACGGATAGTGCGAAGCCGTAGGACAGAGCGGACTGCGGCCAGACGATAATGATCAGCATGATGGCGGCCCCCAGGGCGGGCAGGCCCGCCGCCTCGCGCCCTCGGAAGCGAGCCCATGCCAGGATCGCCCCCATGACAGAGGCGCGCAGGATCGATGGCATGGGGCCCACGATGAGGGCGAGCGACACCACGGTGATAAGGGCGGCGGGCAGCGCACCGGCGGGTGGAATCATGAACAAGACGAGCGCGAGCACGATCGCCACGTGGGCACCAGAGACGGCGGTTAGGTGGGTGAGCGAGGCCGTCTGTAGGTCAGTCCTTAACTGCTCGGGCAGTGCCCGATCATCACCGATCGCGATTCCGGGAACGAGTCCACGTGCCTGGGGAGGCAATCCGTGTGTCACCGATCGCAGCCCCACTCGGAAGCGATCGGTAAGGGCGGCGATGCCGCGTGGCTCGGAAAGCACCTGCACTCGTGTCCCCAGCACAAGGGCGGCGACCTGATAGCTATGTTGACTCGGCCGCACGCGACCACGGATGCTCACCTCCTGACCCGCGCGAACATGTCCGGCTTCGGCGATGGCGAGCACCCGTTCTCGATCCGGTCGGCACCGTCCGCGATGACAGACCGCCCGCACGTCCACCTCGAGGCGGTGGCCGCGTCGGTCGCTCGCCCCGACCGACAGCTCGACAGGGTCGGAGCGGGCAAGCCCACGCACTTCCAGGAACAGTGGTGCGGGGTCTGTTGCGGCATCGGCCAGAACCGTGCCCCGCGTGAAGGAATCGATAACGACGGCGCTCGAGCCGATGAGAAGCCCCACCAGAAAGGTGGCTACGACGCCGATGCCCGGCGGGTGCAGATGGCGTCCTCGCCGTCTCCTACGCTCGACCACTGCCGCGAGCCAGCCGAGCAGCAGCACAGCCGCGAGAATCGGACCCCATCCGCTGGTGAACGTCAGCGCCGGCGAAAGCGCACGCGCATCCGGCGACCCGAAACCGGAAGGGGCGACCGGTAGCGGCAGCGCTTCAGGCAGCTCCACGGCACGCGCACTCGCCGCTCCAGTCCACAGACCTATTGCCGGTGGGAGGAGGCGCAGGTCCAGGACACGCACGCCTGTGCCTTCCTGGAACTCGCGCCTCATGACACGCGCACGTGATCGCGCAGGCGAGAAAGCAGCGCTGAGCCAATCCCAGAGACGTCGTCGAGCTGATCAACGCTCGTAAATGGCCCATTCGCCTTTCGGTGTTCAATGATCCGGGCAGCGAGTGCAGGACCGATGCCTGGAAGCTCCTGAAGGCGTGAGGAATCGGCGGTATTGACGTTGATGGGCTCCTCGCTCTCGACGTCGGTCGTTTCCCGTGTTCTGCCGGCGGAGGGCGGGGCACTCTCCCCGGGGGCACGCACGTGCAGGTGTTCGCCGTCGGTCACTGGGCGAGCCAAGTTGACGCTCGCGACGTCGGCACGTGGTGTGAAACCGCCCGCCGCCTCGATGGCGTCGCCCACGCGAGCTCCCTCGGTCAGCTCCACCAGCCCCGGCTCTTGCACGTGACCGGTGAGGTAGATGACGCAGGGTGCGTTCTCACTGGCCGCCGTGTCATCTCCACGGTCGCTGATTCCGTGTCCCTCCGAAACCGGCGGCGGGGACGCGGACGAGTCCGGCGACGACGCCGCAGCTCCGTCGGAAAGTGGCGAGTCCGGCAGGGGACGCAAACTCGCGGCGGGCGGCTCGGTAGCGATGACCTCGGCGGAGTTCGCGGCGAAGAGCCGCATGGCCAGGATCCCACCGAGCACCATCGCGAGTGCCACCACGAGCGCAATGAGGTGCTGTGTGCCAAGGCGAGTGCGTCGGGGGCGGGCCGGCGGCGCACTCGCGAGGCGATGGCGCGCCGAGCGGTGGGCTGACCTGGACATGCGTCCACGCTAGGGGGAATCCACCGCCACCCGAAGGCCACCGTGGGCAACGGTGGATACCGGCGTGTGAACTGCGGCCTGGGGACTTACAGGGCCGGCGTGAGTGCGAATCCCCAGAACTCGTCCCCCGTGTGGGCGCGCAAGACCTCCGGCAACCCCATGGTGACGCGGCGGCGCACGGTGAGTTCGGCCTCGGCAAGGGCCGCATCGACCAGCCCGATCAGGTCGTCATCCGCGTCGGCACAGTGCACGGCGATATCCACCGGCTCGATCGTACGGTTACGCGCCTTGCCGCGCCCCGTCACGTGTTCGAGGACCCGTGTGACCAGACGACGACGCGCCCGCATCCGGCCGCGAACCATGTCGGTGACCTGCAGGGCGCCGTCGCGCATCTCGATCAGTGGGACAATGCCAAGCGCCGTCCCGAGTGCCGCCTTCGGGGCCTGGAGCCGACCGCCGCGGGCGAGGGCTTTCAAGTCGGCCACCACCAGCCCGGTGGCGGACTTTGCGCTCATCTCCCGGACGACGGCGGCGGCAGCGTTCGCATCGCGCTGGCACGTGGCGGCAAGGGCCGCGAGTGCGAGGGCTCCGCCCACAGTGCGGGTGTCAATGACCTCACAGGTGACGCCCTCCTGCGCGGCGGCCACACGAAACGCCTGACCGGTACCCGAGATTCGAGCGGAGAGCACCGGGGCGACGACCGGGAGGCGGCCGCCGTCCGACGCGTCTCGGAGGACCTCGCGGATCTGTGCGATAGCAGGTTGGGACGTGGTGAGGCGATCGCCGACCCGCGAGACCACGAGCGGGACCGTCAACAGTGGGGCGACCGCATGCTCCGGCCTGAGAGTGGCAACCAGCGACGGATCAAGCCCGGAGGTCTGGTCCGTCACCACAGCGAACGACATATCCCTAGCCTACGGCCCTTCGCGCGATTCCAAGCCGCCATTAGGATGAGACCATGACTGAGCCCACACCCGATCTCGCTGCGCTGCAGGCCCAGGCCGCACAGGCCGAAGCGGAAGCGGCCGAAGCCGCTGCCAAGGCGGCGGCCGCGAAAGCGGCCGCGGCAAAGGCCGCTTTAGAGGCGGCGCAGGCGGCAGCCCCCCACCAGGATGACCCGGCGGGTGAGACGGATGGCGGGTCCCGCAAAGGGAGTGAGAGTGCGGGACCTCACGCCCCTCACGATGACGCTCAGATCAGCACAGCGGAAGCGGCGCCGAAGGAGCAGCACGATGACGCCGCAACCCCCGCGAACGGTGCACAGGAGGGCTCAGGCGAGCCGGATGAGACCATCCCCCCTGCCGCGGATCCGTGGGTGAGGACGGTGCGGGAAGGCTACTCCCACGAGGGCCTGACACTGGAGCTCGGCGCACTTTTGGTCGATGGCACCCCAGATCCGCACACACGGATCGGACTCCCCATGGAAATGCTCAACCGGCACGGGCTGGTGGCTGGCGCAACCGGCACGGGTAAGACCCGTACGCTGCAGCTCCTGGCGGAGCGGCTTTCCGCAGCCGGGGTGCCCTCGTTTATCACCGATATTAAGGGGGACCTCACCGGGCTTGCACAGGCCGGCTCAGCGTCGGGCGCACTCACCGAGCGAACCGAGGCGCTCGGCCAAGACTGGGCGGGGGAATCCTTCCCCGTTGCGCTCTACCGCCTCGGTGAGACGGGCGTGGGGGTACCGATACGCACGACCGTCACCGACTTCGGGCCCCTTTTGCTCACGCGTGTGCTCGGTCTTAACGAAACCCAGGAATCGGCACTCCAACTCATCAGTCATTGGGCGGATAGCGAGGGTCTCGACCTCATCGACCTGAAGGACCTGCGCGCCGTCGTCCACTATCTCACCAGCGAACGCGGCAAACCGGAGCTGAAGGCTATCGGGGGAATCTCGACGGCGACTGCGGGCGTAATCCTGCGAGAGATCTCCGCGCTCGAGGCGCAAGGCGGCGATCAATTCTTCGGCGAACCGGCATTCAAGACCTCCGATCTGCTCACCTCAGGGTCTGAGGGCGGTGTCATCTCACTGCTCGAATTGCCGTCCGTGCATGACCAGCCAGCACTCTTCTCGACGTTCGTGATGTGGCTGCTGGCCTCCCTTTTCGAGGACCTGCCGGAAGTGGGCGACGTCGACAAGCCACGCCTGGTCTTCTTTTTCGATGAAGCTCACCTCCTTTTTGATCGGGCCTCCGACGCATTCCTGGCGGAAGTGGTGAAGACGGTACGGCTCGTGCGCTCGAAGGGCGTGGGGGTCTTCTTCGTCACCCAGACCCCCAAGGACGTCCCCGCGGACGTCCTCGCACAGCTCGGGGCGCGTGTGCAGCACGCCCTGCGGGCGTTCACACCGAACGACGCGAAGCGTCTGAAGCAGACCGTCTCAACCTTCCCTACCTCGCCCTATGATCTGTCGGAGGTCCTTACGAGCCTGGGCACGGGCGAGGCGGTCATCACCGTCCTGGATAAGAAGGGCCGACCGACACCGGTCGCCCCCACCCGCCTCTTCGCTCCGGCCGCCGTCATGGGACCGGCGAGTGCGGGCGTTGCGGAACGCATCGTGGCCTCCTCCCCCGCACTCGCGACCTACGGGGAAGCGGTCGATCGCGAGTCCGCCTACGAACTCTTGCAAGCCCGCGAAGAGGAAGAAACGGCAGCCGAAGCACGCGCCGAAGCCGAGGCCGCCGCCGCACAGGCTGCTCGCAAAGAGGCCGAGGCGGCCGAGAAGGAACGGGCCAAAGAGTTCGAACGGATGCGCAAGCAGGCGGAAAAGGAGGCGGCCGCGGCCAAGCGCGAGCAGGAGCGCGCCGAGGCGCGGCGGGGACGGATCATGGAGGACATGCTGCGCACCGCCGGACGGACGATCACCCGGGAGATCACCCGTACAATCTTCGGCACACGCCGTCGGTGAAGGGTCCACAGGACGCTCTATTACTCTGGACCGCCGCGCGGCAAAGGGACATTGACCAGTCACTTAGGTTTGCCTAAGCTCAGGTGAGCACACTGCCCTGTCGAAAGGTGAGCCATGGCGCGCACGTCCCGACCGCTGACGACACACCCCATTCGCGTCCGCGAAGCGGAAGTGGTCGAGGCGTGGGACCTCAGCCCTGCGATGCGGCGCGTGCGGCTACAAAGCGAAGAGTTGACGGCGCAGTCCGGGTTCACCTCCACGGGCTGGGACGACCACATCAAGATCATTGTCCGGCCCGGAGTGCGCAAGGCTGACATCGGCATCCCCCGCGGGGACCGCTTCGAGTGGAACCGGGAGATCTTCTCCTCGACCCGCTCCTATACGGTCCGCGCCTGGGACGGTGAGGCCGGGGTGATCGACGTCGACTTCGTGCGTCACCGTGGGGGCCTTGCGGCGGCCTGGGCCGACGCCGCCCGGCCCGGTGACACGATCTTTATCGCCGGCCCGAAGTCCTGCGCGGGTTTCAGTCCACACGCGTCGTACCACCTCTTTGTGGGCGATGAAACCGCCCTGCCCGCGATCGCGCGCGCTCTGGAAGAACTCCCCGCCGATGCCCAGGGACTCGCGATTCTTGAGGTCCCCAGCACCGCCGATCGTCAGGACCTCACCCACCCCGCGGGCGTGGAGGTCCGCTATGTCGTGCGAGACGGCGTCAGTGCAGGACATTCTCGACTGCTTGCCGACGAAGTGGAGACCCTCCACCTTCCCGAGGGCACGTTCGCATTCGTCGCAGGTGAAGCGCTCTCGATCACGAGAATCCGACGGCACCTGCGCTCGCTGCTACCGAAGGAAGACGTCGAGGTCGTCGGATACTGGCGTCGCACGGGCGATACGGACCCGCTCGAGCTCACGTCGCGGATCTACCACATGGCTGACCTTGGTCCACCGCTACTGCTCCGAGTCGTCGTGACACTCGGCCTTCCTGCCCTCCTGGCCGAGGGGCTCACGAGCCCGGAACAGCTTGCCGCGGCGACGGGGATCAATCCCGCACTCCTGCCCCCACTGCTCGACGCCATGACGTTACTCGGACTCCTCGATAGCGACGGCGCCCTCAGCGATCTTGGCGGCGTCCTGCTCGAAGAGGAAGCTGAGTCTCACCTGAACCTCGCCAATCCCCGGGCCCAGGGGGAGCTCGGGCTGCTGAAGCTCCCCGAGGTGCTCCGCACGGGGCGCGGCCTCGGGGGCGTCATCCCGACGGTCGACGAAGGCTTCCTGCCCTACCTCGTCGGGCCGGTGCGCGAACTACCCGAGCTCGCCGGCGCCACACGGATCCTCGTGGCGGGCTCGGCCACGCTCGCCGCGGATCTGCCCGACGGGGAGGCGGTTTCCGATGTGCCATCGGCTGGCCCCGCCGATGCGGCCGTCCTCGCGGGAGTGCTCGGCTCACTCGACGACGAGCGTGCCGCAGCCTATTTGAGCGGCGCACTGCGTGTGTGCTCCGTCGTCGTGCTCCTCGAGGCGACCTCCGATCGGGCCGTGCGCGATAAGGCGGTGGCCGCGCTCTCGCTCGCATCGCTCGTCTCCCAAGGCCGCCCACTGCGTTCCACGGCGGACTACCGTCGCCTCGCGCAGCGAGCCGACGCGCGCCTGCACGTACGCGATATCGGGTGGGGGTTCGGCCTGATCCACTCGGCTCTCGTCGTCACCCTCCCCGCGCAGGAGGACGACGCGCCCGAGCGTCCCTAGCATCGCTGGGACTGTGGGGCGCCGCCGTCGTCGCCCCACGACAGAGGCGGCCCGGCACACCGTGGTGCCGGGCCGCTTCACTGCCGCTAGTCGCGCGGCGGAACGAGGTTCACGAGTCGCGGAGCGCGCACGATGACCTTCATGGGCTCGCGTCCCTTGAGATACTTCTGCGCACCGGGGCTCTCAATGGCGCGCGCAGTGAGGTCCTCCTCGGAGATGTCCGCGGGGACCTCGAGCCGGGCACGCACCTTGCCAGCGACCTGCACCACGCAGGTGACGCTCTCTTCGACGAGCTTGGCCGGATCCGCCACGGGGAAGGGCTCGAAAGCGAGGGATTCCTCATGTCCGAGGCGGTGCCACAGCTCTTCGGCGATGTGCGGGGCGATCGGCGCGACCATGATGATGAGCGGCTCGATCGCGGCGCGCGGCACTCGGCCAAGGCCCGTGAGATGGTTGTTCAGCACGATGAGCTTTGCGATCGCCGTGTTGACGCGCAGGTGATCGAGCTCCTCGGTCACGTCGGCGATGGTGCGGTGTACCAGGCGCTCCGTCTTTTCATCAGGCGCCTCTTCGCTCACGGTGAGCTCTCCCGTGGTCTCGTCGATCACGTTGCGCCACAGCCGCTGCAAGAAGCGGTGCGAGCCGACGACGGCGCGCGTCTCCCACGGACGCGACACGTCGAGGGGGCCCATGGACATCTCGTAGAGGCGGAAGGTGTCGGCGCCGTAGACGTCACACATGTCGTCCGGCGTGACGATGTTCTTAAGAGACTTGCCCATCTTGCCGTACTCGCGTTCGACGCGCTCGCCGCGGTAGGTGAAGCCGGTCTCGGCATCGCCCTCGACCTCATCGGCGGGAACGTACTGGCCGCGTGAGTCCTTGTAGGCGTAGGCGAGGATGTAGCCCTGGTTGAACAGGCGGTGGAAGGGCTCGAAGCTCGAGACGTGCCCGAGGTCGTAGAGCACCTTGTGCCAGAAGCGGGCGTACAGCAGGTGCAATACTGCGTGTTCGACGCCGCCGACGTACAGGTCCGCGCCGCCGGAAGCACCGGTGGATCGCGGCCCCATCCAGTAGGCTTCGTTGCGCGCGGAGATCAGCGCGTCCTCGTTCAGGGGGTCGGCGTAGCGCATCTCATACCAGCACGAGCCGGCCCAGTTGGGCATCGTGTTGGTATCGCGGTGATAGGTCTTGAGCCCATCACCGAGGTCGAGTTCGACAGTGAGCCAATCCGTCGCGCGCCCGAGGGGCGGCTCGGGCGTGGAGTTCGCGTCGTCAGCATCAAAGGTGCGCGGCGAGAAGTCCGACATATCCGGCAGGGTGACCGGCAGCATCTCTTCGGGTAGCGCGTGGACGCGTCCCTCGTCGTCGTACACGACGGGGAAGGGTTCACCCCAGTAGCGCTGCCGAGAGAAGAGCCAGTCGCGCAGCCGGTAGGTGACCGTAGCTTTACCAAGGCCTTCCGCCTCCAGCCAGGCCGTGATCTTCTCCTTGGCGGCCGCCAGATCGAGACCGTTCAGATCGATGCGATCGGAAGCCGAGTTGATGACGGTACCGTCCCCCGTGAACGCCTCAACCTGGGTGTCGACGTCGCTCGACATGGTCGCGATGATCGGAATGTCGTAGGCGAGCGCGAAGGCGTGGTCGCGTTCGTCGTGGGCGGGGACCGCCATGATGGCGCCGGTGCCGTAGCCCATAAGGATGTAGTCGGCCACGAAAATCGGCACGCGCGCGCCGTTCACCGGGTTCACACCGTACAGGCCGGTAAATACGCCCGTCTTCGTGCGCTCCTCGTCTTGGCGTTCGCTCTCCGAGCGGGCGGCTGCCTGGGCGCAGTAGGCGGACACTGCCTCGACGGGACTGGCAGCCCCGCCGGTCCACGCGTCACGAGTACCCTCCGGCCATGCGCTCGGCACGGTTGGCGCCGTCGCCCCCTGCCCAAGGAGCGGATGCTCGGGGGCGACCGCCATGAAGGTGGCCCCAAAGAGCGTGTCCGGCCGGGTCGTGAAGACCTGAAGATCCGACTCTTGCCTACCCTCGGTCGCGGGAACCGAGAACGTCACGGTTGCGCCGTGCGAGCGGCCGATCCAGTGCCGCTGCATCGAACGGATCTTCTCGGGCCAGTCGATCGTTTCGAGGTCGTCGGTGAGTCGGTCGGCGTAGGCGGTAATTCGCATCATCCACTGGCGCAGGCGCGAAGGAAAGACCGGGAAGTTACCCCGCTCAGAGCGTCCTTCGTTCGTGACTTCCTCATTGGCGAGCACGGTGCCGAGTCCCGGGCACCAGTTCACGGGGGCCTCATCAATATAGGCCAGACGGTAGGAGTCGATGATCGCGTCGCGCTCCGACTGCTCGAGATCCGCCCAGGGGCGGCCGTCCGGGGTGGCGCGTGTGCCGGACTCGAACTCGTCGATGAGCTCGCTGATCGGCCGTGCCGATCCGGTCCCGCCGTCGCGGCGAACCGCCGTCGGGTCGTACCACGAGGAGTAAACCTGCAGGAAAATCCACTGGGTCCACTTCACGTAATCGTCGTCGGTCGTGGCGAAGGAACGGCGCTCGTCGTGCGATAGGCCGAGCCGGGCCAACTGGCGGGCCATGTTGCCGATGTTCTCTTCGGTGGTGATGCGCGGGTGCTGACCGGTTTGCACAGCGTACTGCTCCGCGGGAAGACCAAAGGCGTCATAGCCCATGGTGTACAGGACGTTCTTGCCCTTCATCCGCTGATAGCGGGCCACAACGTCGGTGGCAATGAAACCAAGGGGGTGTCCCACGTGCAGCCCCTTGCCGGAGGGGTAGGGGAACATGTCCAGCAGGAAATACTTCTCCCGTTCGGCCTTCGGGCCGGCGAGTTTGCCCTCGGGATTATCCGCGTTAAAGGTACCGCGCTGCAGCCAGCGCTCCTGCCACCGCGTCTCAATCTGACCGGCGAGTTCGGCGGTGTATCGATGGGCCGGGATGGCGTCGTTCGCGTCCTTGTCACTCATGGGGCCATTGTATGGACGCTGGGGCCCAAGCGCGGAATCCGGCCGCGGATCGAACCGACGAAGTCGGCGGGGTGATCTGAGGTTAGAGGAGAGCCGCGATCTCGTGGCGCATCCCGATCACGACGACCAGCGCGATCGCCATCACGGCACCGAATGCGTAGAGCCAGCGGAAGGTCCATACGTGGATGCCAAGCGAGCGGCCCGGCACCTGGCCGGTGGCGCAGGCGCGTGCAAGTGTGAAGATCGCGATCGGGATAGTCATGAGCCACACGATCATGCAGTAGGGGCACAGGGTATGAAATACAGCGATCGACTGGTAGGCAAACCACGCCACGAAACCGATCCCGCCGAGGCTCCCAAGACTGAGTACCCACCACATCCAGCGGGGCAGGGCGATGCCACTGAGCAGGAGCAAGCCGACCGTGGTCGCCATCGCGAAGACCACGAGTCCCACCATCGCGTTGGGCAACCCGAACAGGAGGTGGGCCTGGGGACTGAGCAGGGAGGTTCCGCAGCCGACGAGAGAGTTCAGGTCGCACATCGCGACCTCGCCCGGGTTCGCCAGGTGGTCGAGTTCAGCGTGCAGCAGTGCGCCGGAGGAGACGAGGCCCCCGAGGGAGGCAATGGTGAGAACGAGAGCGTATTGGAGTGCCCCGCCGATACTCGACGCCGCCTTCGCGCGCGTTCGCTTAGCGCTCATCTTCCTGCCCACCTTCGCCTGGGTCCTGCGTCGCGCCGCCTAGTGTATCGCGCGCGGAAATGGGGCGAGCCGGTGCAAGATGGGAGAAGACGAGGCGACTCTCGACGCTGACGCTCGCATCGCGATGGATCGCGATCACCTGCATGTCGATGGGGTGGTGGCGCGTCGTGCCAAAACGCAGCAGCGTCATCTCGGCGTCCGATTGCATCGGGCCAATGACGGTGTTTTCTTTCAGTCCTCGGCCGGTTGAGGCATTCGTGTAGCGCACCTGCGCGCCATCGTCACCTACGAAAAGCTCGGGGCCGATCCGGCGATGCATGTGCCCGCTGATCCACAGGGGCGCACAGCCGGTGTTCTCGGGGGCTCGGGCGGTGTACGGGTCGTGCAGAGCGACGACGTCGACCTGGCTCTCGCACGCGGCGGCGCCAATACGGGAGCCGAGTTCCCGCTTCGACTCGTCGCGCTCCAGGTGGGTTCCCTGACCGATAACGGTGAGTGTGGGGTCAGTGTCACCAAGGAGCGTGAGTCCCGCCACCGTGAGCGGGTTTCCAGCAAGGACGTGCCAGCCCGCCGCCCGCTCGTACTCGGCGGTGAGCACCGAGTCGTGATTCCCGTCCGCGACGACGACGGGAATGTCCGCCCACGCCTTGGCAAAGACGTCGACGCAAAAGCGCTCAGCGGCGGTTCCCGAGGTGGCCGTATCTCCCGTGTTGATGATGAGGTCGGCGCCGCTCGCGTTCGCGATCTCAGCAATCGCCTCGGCGAGGGCGATATTGCAGTGCAGGTCGCTGACGTGCAGAGCAGTGACGATCCCCTCACCCCGCACCTCAACGACGGCTCCGCGCGTGCCGTCACTCTGGAGCTCCTCGTAGGCGGCGTGGCTGGGGCCGGCAGAGAGCACCCGGCGGGCATTGTCGATGACGTCGGCATAGAAATCGGTCGTACGGTGATACTGCGCAACGGCGCTACTGGCGCCAAAGTCGAGTAACGGGCCGAGCTGCCCGACGACGCGCACGTCGCGAAATGGTGTATCCGCAAGCGCGGAGATGGTCCGTCCCCCGCCGGTCGGGGCCTGGATGAGCGGAACGATCGTGAGGGCAAGCGCGCCCGCAGTGCCCGCGACAGCGAGTGGCGCGACACCCCGGATCGTGAGGACCCGCCAGACGGTGGCACGCAGGTGGCCGCCCGTCGCGAGCCTACCGACCGTGATCGCCATAAGACCGAAACCGAAGATGATCGCGCTGCGCCCGAGGATATCCGTGATGAGGGCGGAGCGTGGTCCTGCAAGGGCCGCAGCGGGGTTCTCGGCGAGCTGGAAGTAGGCACTGAGGTGGGCCCCCAGCTGTTCGGATAGCTCCCGCGTGGGGTCCGCAACCGGTACCTCGCGCACCTCGATCGCGAGCCCGAATGGCCCGGGCAGGGGTGAGTCAAGAATGACGGAGCCGAGCGGCCCAAGTGACACGTGCACCTCGTCGCTCAGCGTGGTGGCGATGACGCTTTCGTGCGGTCCTATCGGGGTGTGTACGCGCGCCGTGAGCGTCCCGATGCTCAGGGAGGTGAGCGTGAGGACGACCAGGGTCACGACGGCGCGGATAATGCGGCGCTGTCTGACGCTACGGGCCGCCCACCAGGATCCGCGAGTGTCCGCACTCACGGCGTCGCGGCGGCGAGACCTCCAACCCAGGAGGCGATGCAGACCACGAGGACGTTCACGCCGACGCCGAGGGAGAACAGCGAGGCCCAGCGGACCTTACACTTCTGGCTCAGCGCGACCGTGGAGACCACGACGACGATCAGCGACATGATGAGCGAAATGAACAGGAGGACCGACGTCGACGTCTCAGATTCTTCAGCGACGGTGCGTCCGGAGGTGTAGGCGAAGGCGGCGTGGAAGAGGATCACGACAATGGACAGCCCGAGGGCTACCCAGGGAAGCTTCGATTCGGAGGCAGCAGCGGGTGCTTGGGCTGACGCGCTCGGCTGCGCGGGTGCCCGCTTCGCTCCTCGGCCGGGCCGACCCTTCGGCTGCGGTGTGGACGGGTTACGGTCAGGTGATGTTGGTGACGTCATATGCCCATTGTGTCAGGCGCTCCGGTGCGCTGGTGCTTTGCCGGGTAGGAGGTCACAGCGAGGCGATGATCTCGCGAATGACCCCCTCCGTCTCTTCCCACCCCGATACGGCACGACAGGGCACGCCGAGCGCCTTCACGGGGTAATCGTTACCCGCCGGATCGAGCCGATCTCCCACGAACACCATGTCGTTCAGGTCGATCCCGGTATGCGCGGCGAGCTCCCGCATCCCGTAGGCCTTGTCCACGCCACGCGCCGTGATATCGACCGACGTCGACCCACCCGAGCGGACCTCGAGGTCACTCAAGATCGGGGCGAGCGCATCGCGCAGCCTAGTCTTCTTTGTGCCATCGGGATCCCACGTCGCTTTAGCCTCGAGCGGAGCCTGCTGACCGAGCGCCGAGTAGGTGATCTGGGAGCCACGATCCTCAATCGCTGGACCCCACGTGGTGTCCTCCCACAGCCCGAGGCGGCGCGCCTCCCGCTCAATAGCGGCGCTCGCTCGTGCCCGGGTCTCGGGACTCAGGTCCCGGGCGTAGATCTCCCTCCAGTCCTCCTCACTGACCATCCGCAGGTAGCGGGTCCCACAAGTCGGCATGAGGTGGAGTCGCTCGGCGCGCCCCTGGCCAAGGTCAAGACCGGGGAGCAGCTGGCTGCGGAATTGAGAGAAACGTCCCCCCGAGATCACGCAGACCGGCACACGATCGAGCAGATCGGCCAGCGCAGCGGCAATGGCCTCCGGCACCGGGCTTTTCGACGGGGCAAGCGTGTCATCCAGGTCGAACGCGACGAGGCGGGGGGCGCGGGAGGTGGTACTCATCAAGGTCCTTCGGTCACACTGTGCTCATGACTGCCTCCGCACATCGTACCGATCCGCACCCGCCCCTCGGTTTCGGCACCTACGCCCTCGCCGATCCCGCCCGCTCCGTCGCCGCTGCCCTCGGGGTCGGCTACCGCGTGATCGACACCGCCGCCAGCTACGACAACGAGGTGGAGGTCGGGGCGGGGATCCGCTCGTCTGCAGTCCCCCGCGAACAGGTGCTCCTCACCTCGAAGCTGCGCGGGCGCGATCAGGGGGCGAGCACACGCCAGGGTCTCACCTCCTCGCTGCGCGATCTCGGTACCGACTACGTCGACCTCTACCTCATCCACTGGCCGCTGCCGAACCTCGGGCGCTATCTCGAGAGCTACGAGGCCATGATGCGGGCCCGCGAAGAGGGACTCATTCGGCAGCTTGGCGTCTCGAATTTTCTGCCCGAACACCTGGAACGAATCCACGCCGAGTTCGGGGAGTGGCCAGCCGTGAACCAGATCGAGATGCACCCCTACTTCCCCCAGCTGCAGGCACTGCCCTACCACCGTGAACGCGGGATTGAGGTCCAGGCCTGGTCCCCGCTGGCACGCGCCCGCGACCTCCTTGAGGACCCGGTGATCACGCGGATCGCACGACGGGTTGGCGGCACGGCCGGGCAGGTCGTGCTCGCCTGGCACCTGGCGCTCGGTTCCTTCCCCATCCCGAAGACCGACAGCGCCGCACGCGCCGCAGACAACCTCGCCGCCGCGACGATGCGGCTCGACGATAGCGACGTCGCCGCGCTTTCGGATCTCGCTCGTGGCCGGATTGGAGGAGATCCCGCAACACATGTGGAGATGTGAGCCCCGACAAGTCGCGCCACTCCTCGAGTCGGCGGCTCGCATGGGAAGATGGACGGAGTACGACCACAGGAGTTAAACGATGGCCACGCCCCACATTTCCGCACAACCTGGCGACTTCGCCCCCGCTGTCCTCATGCCCGGGGATCCGCGCCGCGCGCAACGCATTGCCGAGCAGCTCATGGACGAGCCCCGCCTCGTGAACGAGGTGCGCGGCATGCTGGCCTACACGGGCACCGTGAATGGCAAACCGCTCTCCGTCATGGGCTCGGGCATGGGCCAGCCTTCCGCAACGATCTACGTGACCGAGCTGTTCAAGTTCTACGGCGTGGAGCGCGTCATTCGTGTCGGGACAACCGGTGGCATCAGCCCCGCCGTCGACGTTGGCGACACCATCGTCGCGATGGGTGCGCACACGGACTCGGCCATGAACCAGCTCCGCATCCCCGGTGTCAACTTCTCCGCCGTCGCCTCTTTCGCGCTCGCCCGCGCCGCCGTGGATGCGGCCGAGACGAATGACCGCGTACACGTCGGCACCATCATCTCGCGCGATCACTTCTACCTCGCGGTCGAGGGACAGGTCCAAAAGCTCGCGGACTACGGTGTCCTCGGCGTCGACATGGAGGCCGCCGCCATGTATGGCGTGGCCGCCGAGTTCGGCAAGGAGGCACTCACGGTTCTCACTGTGTCCGACCACCTGCTTGATGGCTCGAAGGACATGAGCTCCGAGGAACGCGAGACACAGTTCGCAACGGCCCTGAAACTCGCTGTCGCCGCCGCGCTCGCCTAACCCGATGCTCATCGACCTCGCGGACACTCACGACGAGGAGCTCCTGGCGGATTACACGCGCCTGACCGACGTCGCCCTACGCAAGAAACTCGAGACGGAACGCGGCCTCTTCATGGCCGAATCCACCCAGGTGATCCGGCGGGCCGTGGGCGCGGGTTACCGTCCCCGTTCCTTCCTCCTCGCACGGGCGTGGCTCGATGATCTCGCCGACGTGCTCACCGCAGCAACGGGTCGCCCTGACGGCGGGGAGGTCCCCGTACTCGTGGCGAGTGAGGATCGGCTGCGCCAGATCACGGGTTTCCATCTGCATCGCGGCGCGCTCGCTGCGATGCATCGGCCTGCACCGGCCCCGCTTAGTGACGTGGTGGCGGGTGCCCGACGCGTCATGGTGCTCGAGGACATCGTGGACCACACTAATGTTGGGGCGGCGTTCCGCTCGGCCGCGGCGCTGGGAATGGACGCCGTCCTCGTCACCCCCTCGTGCGCGGATCCCCTCTACCGGCGCTCCGTGCGGGTGTCGATGGGGACCGTATTCCAGGTGCCGTGGGCCCGTCTGGAACGTTGGCCCGAGGGAGCACGCCTGCTCGCCAATCTGGGTTTCACCGTGGCGGCACTCGCTCTGACGGAGGATTCCCTTCCGCTCGATCGCTGGGCGGCCGACCTACCGGACCGGGTCGCCATCGTCCTTGGCACCGAGGGCGACGGACTGAAACGCTCGACCATTGCCGCATGCGATGTGAGCGTGCGTATTCCGATGGCTAACGGCGTCGATTCGCTCAACGTTGCCGCGGCGGCCGCCGTCGCCTGTTACGCGATCCGCCCGGGCGCATCGGACTAAACTCCCCCAGCGAAGCCGTGTTGGCGCCACGCCTCGTAAACCGTGATGGCTGCCGAGTTTGCAAGGTTCAGCGACCGTCGTCCCTCCCGCATCGGGATCCGCAGCACCCCCGCGAGCCGGGGGTCGGTCATGATCGAGGACGGCAGCCCCGTCGGCTCACAGCCGAAGAGAAAAGCGTCGCTGGCCTGAAAGGCGACGTCGGCGTGATAGCGGCTGGAGTGCCCGGACATCGCCCAGATGCGCGCGCCCGCAAGCTCCGCGACGAGTGCGTCGAAGTTCGGGTGCACCCGTAGTTCAGCGAGGTCATGATAATCGAGTCCCGCCCGTTTCAGGTGCGCATCCGAGAAGTCAAAGCCGAGCGGTTCGACCAGGTGCAAGGTCGCGCCCGTGCACGCGGCCAGCCGGATTGCAGCGCCCGTATTGCCGGGGATTCGCGGCTCGTGGAAGACGATGTGGAACACCCGTTCATTGTCCCCCACCGCGTGGGGCCGAGGCTTCCGAACCCCGCGGTTTAGTGCCACAATCAGACTATGACGCCGGACACACCCCCGCTACCAGGACACCTGGGGCAGGCACCGGTCCGGCGGACCTTCTCACTCCTCGATATCGATCTCACGGGGCGGGTCCTCGCCCGTACCCACGGGGCGCCGACGCAGCTGTGGGAGCTCACTGCCGGCGGTGGTCGGGCCCTCACCTCCCTGCCGACATCGTGCACGGGCCGATTCGTCCCGGGCCACCGCGCCGTCGTGATCGAACACGATTGGGGGCGGGGCACCACCCATCAGATTTCACTCCTCAATCTCGTGCACACGATCATCCCGTCCGGGCTCGATGGCCTGCATCTGCTCGCGCACGGCGCGGGCGTCTCACACCGCCTGCTCGACACCCACTATCGCGGCGTCCTGTATAGCGCGAGCGCGCCTCGAGCCAACCGGATCGATCTGTGGTTCCGGGACTGGTTCGAGGGAGCGCGCTGTATCAGGCGGGACGTGCCCGCCGACCTGGAGGGGCGCGTCGGAAACGACGGCGTGACGGTCGCGACGTTCAGCCCTGCTCGCAGCGAGGTGGGGATGACACACCTCGTCAGTGGGTCGAGCCGCGTCGTCGCCCTGCCGGAGGGCGCGACTCCTACGGGCGTCTACCCCGATGCGTCCACCGGTGCAGTACTCGTAAGCGCCACGCACGGCGGAGCCCACCTCACCTACGCGATTGACGGGCAGAGGGCCGAACTTGCGGGCGTGCAGGCGGAGGGCTACGTCATCCCCGGCGGGATCTGCCCCGCCTCCGCCCACATGGTGACCCGTGCCTACGCACCGCCGGAGAACCTCACGCTCAGCGGTATCGATGGTGAGGTGATCCTCACCTGGGCGCTGCCCGATCCGCAGTGTGAGGTGCGTGCCGTATGGTCCCCATCCGGGGAGCACTGTGCGATCGAGGCGGGCTCGGTGGGGTGGCGCGTCCGCCTGGCCGACGGCGCCAGCGAGCCGCTCTACTCGCGTTCGTCGAGCTCGGCCAGCTTGCGGTAGGTGCGGTTGAGATAAACGAGTGGGCTCGGTTGAGCAACGGGATGCTCCGCCGCAGACACCTGCGCGACCCGCGCAATGATGAGCATCGACTCACTCACGGGCACGCGATCAATGACCTCGGCTCGGAGCCACGCGGAGGCGGCCACGAGAACAGGCTCCCCGCCGGGGAGCAGACGGTAGCCTCCCTCGGCGAACCGGTCGGCCCCGCGGGCCGCGAAACGGGTCGCGATGTCGGAGCGCTCGTCATCGAGGAAGTTCACGCACACCGAGTCCACCGAGCGGAGCGCTTGGCCGGCTGCTGAGCCGGCGGAGACGGCAAAGGCGATAGCCGGTGGTGCGGCGGCCACAGAAATGACCGACGTGGCGGTAAATCCGCCGGGCGCACCACCCTCGTCGTAGGTGACGACGGTGACGCCCGCGACGTGGCGGCGGAAGATCCGCCGAAATCCTTCACGCAGCGGCTCCTGGGAAGTATTCATGGCCGCCAGGTTACCCCACCTTCTCGGGGCTCCCCGGACACACTTCGGCCCCGACCACCCTTGAGTGGTCGGGGCCGAAGGGCATTCGTGCGGCGCCCGAATCGTCGCCTTAGAGACCCTGCTGAGCGCGGCGCGCCAGCTCACCACACGTCGCATTGGTCGTGGGCGTGTGCCCCGGCAGCGGCAGGATCCGCTCGTGGATCGCATCGAGCATCCAGTCGACCTGCGGGAAGTAGAGGTCTTCCAGCTCCGGCGCCGGTGTCACGTTGTTTCGCGAGCCCACGACCGTGACAGGCGCGTCCAGGTCGTCGAACGCCATGGTTTGGATGTCGGTCGCCACCTGGTTGAGGAAGGAGCCGCGCGTCACCGCGTCGGAGGACAGCAGCAGCCTTCCGGTCTTCTTCACCGACTCGAGCACGACGTCGTAGTTCAGCGGGCACAGGAAGCGCAGGTCAATGACCTCTGCCTCCAGTCCATACTTCTCCTTCAAGACGTCTGCGGTTTCGAGCGCCCGGTAGAGCGTGGCTCCGAGCGTCGCGATCGTGAGGTCCTTACCCTCCCGACGCACGACCGGCTCACCCTCGGGGGTGACGTAGTGGCCCTCGGGCACGCCGCCCACCTCGAACTCTTCGCCCTTGTCGTAAAGGAGCTGAGATTCGAGGAAAATCACCGGGTCGGTGCCCTGCAACGCGAGGTTCAGCATCCCCTTAGCGTCGGTCGGCGTCGCGGGGAAGTAGACCTTTAGGCCCGGGATATGGGCCACGAGGCTCGACCAATCCTGCGAGTGCTGAGCACCGTACTTGTTGCCCACCGAGACGCGGATGACGAGAGGCATGCGCAGCAGGCCCGCGCTCATGCCCTGCCACTTGGCGGCCTGGTTGAAGATCTCGTCTCCCGCGCGGCCAAGGAAGTCGCAGTACATGAGCTCCACGACGGCGCGGCCCCCCGACAGCGCGTATCCGACACCGGCGCCGACAATCGCGGCCTCCGAAATCGGCGAGTTAAACAAGCGGCGGTAGGGCAGCAACTCGGTAAGGCCGCGGTAGACGGCAAAGGCGCCACCCCAGTCACGGTTTTCCTCACCCCACGCGGCCATGGTCGGGTCGGTGGCAAAGCCGTGGGCCATCGCCTCAAAGAGGCCGTCACGGAAGGAGTACATGCGGATCTTGGAGACCGGTTTGCCGTCCTCGGTCCGCGCGGTGCGGACCTTCTTCGCGATCGACTTCACGCGCGCGTTGTCCTCTAGCGCTTCGGACAGCTCGGGCTCACCGTCAGCAAATGCTGGGACGGTCTCGTTGGAAAAGAGCACCTTTTCCATGAAGGGGACGTCCACGCGCGGGCAGGTGTCGTCGTCAATCGTGATCGCGAGAACCTTCGCGAGGCGCTCCTCAATCTCCGAATGCATCGCATCGATGTCCGAGCGCGTCACCACCCGCTTCTTCACGAGCAGGTCGCCGAAGTCCTTGATGGAGTCAATCTCCTCCCACAGCTCGACCTCTTCGCGCGTGCGGTAAGAGGAGGCGTCCGAGGGCGAGTGACCCGCGTAGCGGTAGGTGATCGTGTCGAGGAGGACGGGGCCGCGGCCCTCCAGGAGAATATCCTTCTTGCGCCTCACGGCGTCGGCGACGGCAAGCGGGTTGTAACCATCGACGCGCTCCGCGTGCATCTGATCGACGTTCACGCCGGCACCCACGCGGGCGAGGATGTCGTAGCCCATCGTCTCGCCAGACGTCTGGCCGCCCATGCCGTAGAAGTTGTTGAAGAAGTTGAACATAATCGGCGGGTTGCCGCCGTCCTCTTCCCGCCACAACGTGCGGAATTGGTCCATCGCGGCAAATGCCATGGACTCCCACACGGGGCCACACCCCATGGAGGCGTCACCGATATTCGCGATCACGATGCCGGGTTCGTTGTTGATCCGCTTGAACAGGGCGCTGCCCTGGGCGATCGGGGCTGAGCCTCCCACAATCGCATTGTTCGGCATGGAGCCAAACGGCGTGAAGAAGGCGTGCATTGAGCCACCCATTCCGCGGTTGAAGCCGGCGGAGCGGGCAAAGATCTCAGCGAGAGTGCCAACCAGGATGAAGTTTGCGATCCGGTCGTCGTCACCGTCGAGCTTCACCTTCTCCGCGAGTCGCAGTGTGTCGCCGTCAAGGAAGGATTCCATGATGGCCTCGACCTTCTCGGAGCCGAGCGCGCGGGAGGCGGAGAAGCACTTGGCGAGGATCTCGCCGTGCGAGCGGTGCGAGCCGAAGACGAAGTCTTCAGCACCGAGCTCGGCAGCCTGGCCGACGGCGGAAGCCTCCTGGCCCATGGACAGGTGGGCAGGGCCGCGGTGGTTGTATTCGATCCCCTGCCAGCCGCCGGTCTTCTTAATGGAATCGAGCATCGACTCAAACGTGCGGATGGTGATCATGTCGCGCAGCATGTTGCGCAACCCATCCTTACCGTGCCGCTTCAGCTCGTCCTTCCACGTCATCTCATAGGCGTTAACGGGGATGTCCTGAAAGCTAATCGAACTCGCGGACCGGACGGCCTGCGGATCGACGATGAGTTCCTTAGTCATATGTGTGCTGCCTCGTGTCTAGTTCTGATCGGCGATGGCCCACGCTGCTTCGCGGATGCCCTCGCTCACGGTTGGGTGGGGGAAGATCACCTGACGCAGGTCTTCGACCCGCATCTCCTGTTCGATGATGGCGGCCGCTCCCCAGATCATCTCGGGAGCATAGGGGCCGACCATGTGGATACCGCGCACGACTCGCGAGTCGGCCTCGGCGATGAGCTTGACGCTTCCCGGCGCGCGAAGCCCGTTTTCGGCGACGAACCGGCCTGACAGGATCAGGGGCACGGTCGCGGTGACGGTCTCGATACCGCGTTCCCGCACCTGGGCCTCGGTGAGGCCAACGCCGGCCGCCTCGGGCATCGAGTAGACCGCCCACGGGATCGCTTCGGGACGCAGGACCTGCCCTTCACGGACCGCCCGCTGGGGGTCGATGATGTGGGCGGCGGCGATCTCACCCATGCGGTAGGCGGCGTGGGCGAGCAGAGAGCGTCCAGTGACGTCTCCTACGGCCCACACGTTCGGCAGATTGGTGCGCATTCGGTCATCGACTCGTACGCCGCGGCGGTCGGTGGCGACTCCTGCCTCCTCGGCACCCCACCCCGTCAGGGTGGGGCGACGGCCCACCGCCATGAGAATGACGTCAGCGTCGAGATGCTGGTCGCCGCCGTCGGCGTCGGTGAAGATGACGCGCGAACCGTCGACCTTCTCGACCCGGCTCGAGGTATGGAAGGTGACGTTATCCATGGCCGTACGCAGCGTACCGGCGAGCTCGGCGTCCATGAAGGGCACGATCTCATCCATCGCTTCGATCACGTCAACCGTCGAGCCGAGTGCGCCGAAGAGGGATGCGAACTCGACGCCGATCACGCCCCCGCCGATCACGACGAGTCGCTCGGGGATCTCCTCGATGGCCAACAGGCCCGTGGAATCGACGATCGCGGGGTTGTCCTGGACGCCGGGGATTGGGGGGACGACGGGCTCGGAGCCCGTGGCGATGATGACGTGCTCCGATTCGATCACGTCCTGCCCCACGCGCACGCGACCGGGGCCCAGGAGGGTCGCGGCCTCGGCGCGCACGTCGACTTTGCCGCGTTTCAGCAGCTGACGTACTCCTCCGACGAGGGCCTGGACCGTACGGGCCTTATGCTTCTGCATGGTGGCGAAGTCGACGGCGACGTCGGAAGCCGTCACGCCGAAACGCTCGCCGTCTCGCGAGTGCCGGTAGAGCTTCGCCGAGTGCAGCAGGGCCTTTGTCGGGATACACCCGACGTTCAGGCAGGTTCCGCCGACCTCGGTGTGTTCCGCGAGCAGGACAGTCCGACCCGCATGGGCGAGGCGCTCGGCGGCGATATAGCCACCGGGTCCTCCCCCGATGATGGTGACATCTACGTGCGTCATGCTCTCTCCTAGCCGATCACGGTGAGTTCGATGTTCTCGATGGCGGCGACGAGATCCTTCAGGAAGCGGGCCGCGTCGGCGCCGTCGATCGCGCGGTGGTCAGCGGTGAGCGAGAAGCCGATCCGCTGGGTGAGCCGCACCTCGCCGTCGGCGTCCGCCTCAGCACGCGGCGTGATGGTATTGACCCCGAGGATCGCGGTTTGCGGCACGTTGATGATCGGGGTGAAGGACTCCATGCCGAAGGAACCGAGGTTCGAGACCGTGAAGGTCGCTCCTCCGAGCAGGTCGGGGTCGATCTTTCCGCCGATTGCCTGCTGGGCGAGATCGTAGGAGGTCTGGGAGAATTCGCGCAGCCCCATCGCATCCGCGTTGCGGATCGTCGGAACCAGCAGGCCTCGCGGCGTATCGACGGCGAGACCGAGGTGCACCGACTGGAACGTCGTGAGGGTGTTGTCTTCCAGGTGCGCATTCAGTGCGCCATGGCGGCGGAGCGTTTGCACGGTCGCATAGCAGACCAGGTCGCCGATCGTGATCCGCGAGTAGCCGAGCTCCTCCGGGGAATTCTTGAAACGCTTGCGCAGGCCGAGCAGACCCTCCGCCCGGGCGGAGACGTTGTAGGTGACCGGAGCGGTCGACGCGAGGGCGTGCATCATCCGTTCAGCGATGATGGCGCGCACCCCCTTCAGGGGAGTTTCGCTGACGGGGCCCGGGTACTCGCGCGTCGCGGCACCGGAGACCACCGCGGGAGCGGGGCGCGCCGCAGCCGCGTCAAGATCGGCACGGGTGTGGCGCCCGCCGATCCCGGTGCCCGGCGTGTCCGGAGCACCCTGGCCGGTCGCCCGCGCGCCCACCGTCGTGCCGGGACTCGAGGCGGCCGCATCGAGCACGTCGTCCTCGATAATCCGACCACCCGGGCCGCTGCCCGACAGACCGCTGAGGTCGACGCCCTTGTGCTGGGCGGCGCGGCGCGCGCGGGGGCTCGCGGCCCCAGAGGACTGCCCAAAAGTGCGTTCGCGCGCGGGGGCGGGGGCGGGTTCAGCCGATTCCTTGACGGGTCTCGACTCGCTCGCCTCGGGAGTGAGATCGTCGTCGTCACTCTCCTCAACTTCGCCTGCCTCACCGGTCGTCGCCGGTTCGATTCCGAGCTCCTTCAAGGCGGCCTCAGCATTGTCTCCCTCGGCACCGAGCACGAGGATCGGGTCCTTCACCGGGACCTCGTCGCCCTCGTCGGCCAGGAGGGCGAGAACGGTTCCACTCGCGCCGGCCTCCACGTCGACCGTGGACTTGTCTGTCTCGGCCTCGCAGATGACGGTGCTGGCCTCGACGGTGTCGCCTACAGCGACATTCCACGACACGAGGATGCACGATTCAACGGTGTTGCCCGCTTGGGGCATCACAACTGCCTCTGCCATCAGTAATCCTTCCTATACGGCGCGTAGGTCAACGCCGTGGTCTGTGAGGAGCTGGCCAGCCTCCGGGGCCAGCTCGGAATCGGTGATGATGCCTTTCAGGTCCTCGACGTTCAAGACGTTCACGAAGCCTGCGTGGTCGTATTTCGAGGAGTCGGTTAACAGCCACGTTTCGCATGCGCTCTCGTGCATAGCGGCAATGATGTCCGCTCCTTCGGCGAACTGGGTGGTGAGAGCATCGTCGGTGCGGAGCCCGTCGGTGCCGACGAAAGCCAGCCGCGCGTTGAAACCGCGGATGGTGCGCTGCGCAATCGACCCGACCATCGACTCACTCGCGCGATGGAACATCCCACCCGTGAGTGTCACGTGCAGCTCCGGATTGACCCGGGCATTGTTCACGACCAGGGTCGAGTTCGTGACGATGTGCAGGTCCTTCTTTCCCGTGAGGAAGCGCGGGACGAGGGACGTCGTCGTCCCCGCCTCAATCATGAGGCTGTCTCCGTCACGCACGAGGTCCGCCGCGGCGGCGGCAATCCGTTCCTTCGCGTCGGCGCGATGGGAACGGCGCGCGAGGACGTGGTGGATCGACGAGGGGACAGCGCCGCCGTGGGTCCGACGCAGGAGGCCGCGCGACTCAAGATCGCGCAGTGTCGCACGCATCGTGACCTCGGAAACGCGAAGCTGCCTCGCCATCGCCGAGACCTGGATGCGTCCATCCTTGGCCAGGGCGTCGAGGATTACGGCCTCGCGCTCGCGGCGGTCGCTGCCCATCTCTCCCCTTCGAGTTCCTTACGATTCGCTTTCGATTTTATTTCGTTCCAAAGCTGTTCGCAAGGGGTTCGTCATCTCGTCCGGCTAGGCACGCCCCGTCGTGGCACTCTGGAGAAGCGCCTTTTCAGCCTCGGCATTCCACAGCCCACCGTTGAGGTGACGCGCCACCTCAGGGAGCTGCTCTTCGAGATCGGCCAGGCGAATGAGCGGCAGATCATGCAGCTGCGGGAAGACCATAATCTTGCCCCCCGAGGTGCGATCGATTACCGAGGTAATGGCGTCCTTGAAACCGGCCATGCCGGTGATCGCGTCGAGCGAGATCGTGGTGTCGTAGTCGCCATCCTCGATCTTCTTCACGACGGTCCGCATATCGGAGACATCCGAACCCGACGTGCCGATCATGAAGATCCGCCGCTCGATGACGCCCTGCATGTCGATCTCAGCCGTCTTGCCTGCCGGGATGCCCGCAAAGGCATTCACGATCGAGTCTTCACCGGCGAGATCCACCGCCTGCGCCACGAGCGCCGGTACCGGCACCATGCACACGACGTAGTCGTAGCCGGGCTCGAGTTCCTCGTTCGCCGTGTTGATGTAGCGCATCGGTACCGAATGCTCCACAGCGGCGGGGGTAACGACCTCCTCCAGATGCGCGAGGCGCTCATCGGACAGATCGGTCGCGTCGATCCGGATGTCTGAGCGGTCCAGGACTATCGCGCGCATGGTGTGCATGAGCCCCATCGGGCCGGCGGCGCCAATGATCGCGAGTGCATCGCCATCGCGGATCTCACCGGTCTCGGGGATCCAGGAGTAGGCGTCGGCCGGATCCGATCCGGTCGTGCCGCAGTAGCGCACGAAGTCATAGTGGATGCGTCCGACGTCGATGTGCACAGGACGATCGATACGTGCGCCCCCCAGGACCACGGCGACGATGGAGCGGGCGGAGGCGAGTGCCGAGATCTCCCCCAGGCGCTCGGCGTCGTGCCCGAAGTAGATGACGTCGTCGAAGTGCTGCTCCCCTACCTGGGAAAGATCCGAGATCTCACGCACCGTGCAGTCCAGTGCGGCCAGCCCAAGGTCTTCGGCGCTGGCCCCAAGGATTGTCACCTCAGCCGGGGTGGCGGCGCGGGCGAGTTCCTCAATTGAGGAGGCTTCGGCGTCGGCGACGACGAGCATGCGACCACCGGCCTTCAGCTGGCGGCGTTCGTGCCACGCATAGGCTCCCTCCACGGTGGCCCATGGCTCGATGAGGCCGATCGCGGCCGCGGTCGGCTCCTCTGCGACGTGGATGAGGAATTCCTCGCCGTCGGGCGAGACGACGCACCGCTCGTCGACCGCCACGTATTCCTGCAGGGCGCCCTCGACGTTGTAGCCGAACGCCGCATTCGACTTGGCGGTAGGCAGGTGCTTCCAGTCGGCCTGCACGAGGACGCGGTCACCAACCTTGAAGTGCGTCACGTCCTCGCCAACCTTGATGATGCGGGCGACAGGTTCGTGGCCGGGTACGGTCGGCTGGGAGCCGGGCCGGTAACCGGGCAGGGTTTCGAGCGCTTCGGGGCTGAGGCCAGCGACGATCTCGGATTTGCGCGGATGCGAATCGAAGGCGTGGAGCAGCTTCGTATCCGAGAAGCAGATACCACAGGCCTCGACCTTGAGGAGCATCTGCGTCGGGCCGATCTCGGGCACCTCCTTGGCCTTATTGATCTCGATCTCATCGACGCCCGTGAACTGGACGGCGTATTGGGTGCTGGGAATGTCGGTCATGAAGCTCTCCTTAATTAAGCATGTTCTGGCCGCCCGTGACGGGTAGAGCCTGGCCGGTTTCGTAGGACTGTTCGGTGATGTAGACGATGGCGCGTGCGAGGTCCTTGGGTAGGCAGCCTCGCCCCATCGGCACCTTGGCTTCGTAGAAGGCCCGCACATCGTCGACGCTTGTCGCCCCGGGAACCTTACCGGCGCGCAGGTACTGGACGAACAGGCCTCGCTCGGGGTCCATCCACAGGGGGCCATCGAGGTAGTTTCCGGGGCACACGGCGTTCACCTTGATGCCGTACTCCACCAATTCCAGGGCGAAGGACTGCGTGAGCCCGATGCCACCGAACTTGGAGCCGGCGTAGGCGAAGTTACGCTTCGAGCCTTCGAGGCCGGACTTCGAATTCACCTCGACGATATCCAGCCAGCGGCTCGGATCCGTCGCGTGTTGGGACACCATCAGCGGCGCGAACGCGCGGACGGTGAGGAAGTAGCCTCGGTAGTTCACGGCGGTCACGAGGTCGAAGTCGGCGACCGGTTGGGTGAGCACACTCTCGGCGCGCAGGACGCCGGCGTTCGAGACGAAGAGGTCAACGCCTCCGGTGAGCTGAGCCACCTCGGCGGCGGCGTCCAGACACGAGCGCTCGTCGCCCACGTCAATCCGCACCGCAAGTGCCCGGTCCGCTCCGAACGTGGCATTCAGGCGCTCGGCGTTCGCGGCCGCGAGCGGCACGTTCAGGTCCGCCAGGATGACAGTCGCGCCGTCAGCAAGGAGCTCCTCGGTGATCCCGAGCCCGAACCCCTGCGCGGCGCCGGTCACCACAGCCACCTTTCCGGCGAGTCGACCCGTCGGCCTCTTCTCCTCAGCCGGACGTCCGGCTAGCGCCGCACGGGCCGCGGCAACACTTGTGCCGATCCCGAAGGCCGCCACGTCGGGGACGACAACGACCGAGCTGCCTTCGCGGGCTGCCATTGCCGCGGCGTCGGTGAGAGCCGCGTCATCGGTGCTGTATTCGAGGACAGCCGCACTCGGGTAATCGTCCCGGTCGCGCGCGGGATCGGCGACGACGACGGCGGGGCCGTCCTCCGTGGCGAACGCTCCGCGCAGTCGCGGCGCGATGCGGGCGATGGCTTCGCGGTCTCCGCCGCCACGCTCAAGCAAGCGTGCTCCCTCGGCGATGAGGGTGGCGAGGTCGGCGGCGCGCTTGCCGGTCGCGTCGACGTATCCTGGCTCGCCACGCCGGCACCGCGCCTGGTGGGCGGCGATCACGCACGCGGCGTCGTAGAAGACGGCTCGAGCACCCTCACCCAGAGCACCGTCGGCGGCGCGCGGTTCTACTGGGATCCGGTCGTTCGTGTTGTGTTCGGTACCGGCCATCACGATAAAGCCTGCCTCGGAGAGTTCGCGGACGTAGCGGTCCACAACCTCGGAAGCGTTGCGGTTCGGGATGAGCTCTACTGCGTGGATCTCCCGTTCGCGCAGCCACTCGATCAGGGAGTCTGGAGGCCATTCAACCTCGGACATTTCCGGCGCGCCGTCGGCGAGGATCGGGTAGGTCGGAATGCCCTGCATATCCAGGATGTAGCGGTGCGCGTCAGCAAACGAGAGCGGGACCTCGGGGACAAAGCCAGGCGTCCCGGCCTTCAAGAAGCGGGACCGGATCACGCCCTGGGCCTCCGAGGCGCTAGCGGGCTCACCCGCCTGTCCGTACAGGAGCTCCGGATCATCGACCGCGTCGTAGACGGCCCGCGCAATGTGGCGCTCCTGCAAAGAGACCCAGGCCGTGGGCACCTCGGCCCGTTGCGCCACCTCGCGGGAGATATCCTCGGCGTTCAAGGAGACCTCCGCACCCTGCTGTCGGAAGTAGTCCTGCAGGGTCGCGAGCATCCGTTCCGCGCGTTCGTCGTTCGCCTCGCGGATGGCGCGGGCGGTGGTCTGTGCATGCTCGGAGCGGGGAGCCAACGGGTTGATGCCCTTACCGCACAGGTACACCCGACCCGGATTCGCCGGATCGTTCACCCGCACGCCACGCTCGGCGAGGCCCTCGTCGCGGGTAATGAATTCGAGGCCGAACAGAGGAACGATCCCAGCCGCGCGAGCCTCAGTTTCGAAGCGCGCGTAGACGGACTGGTCATAGAAGTTGGAGACTCCGACGGCCCGCATCCCCTCCCGGCGAGCGCTCGCCACGGCGTCGCTCACCGTGTCGAAAGCAGAGAAATTCGGCGGGACGTGGACGTGGGTGTTAGCGGCGAGTTCGGCGCGTGGTGTTTCCATCATGCTCCTTTGGTCGAGAGCCCCGCGCGAACCTCATACGCGGCGCCCAGTCGGGTCGGTTCGGTCACGGTCATCCGGCTAGAGGCCCAGGCGCGCACTGGCGGAGCGCCACACCTCGGCGTTGCCGTGCGGTTCGTAGCGGCGTACACCTCCGGAGGCGGCGACGACGGCGCGCAGGTCGGTCAACTCTCCCTCGATCTCTCCCATCGCATGAGCCTGCATGAGGACGTTGCCGAGCGCGGCCGCCTCCACGGGGCCAGCGACAACGGGCAGCTGGCACGCATCGGCGGTCAGCTGGCACAGTAGTTCGTTCAGTGACCCACCACCCACGATGTGGACGACGCGCACCTCGGGCCCACCGAGCTCCTCGATCGAGCGGATCGTTTGCGCGTGCGACAGGGCGAGCGAATCGAGGACGCAACGCACGACCTCTCCGGGTGTCTCGGGCACTGGCTGATCGGTGCGACGACACTCCTCCTTGATGCGCTCTTCCATCCCGCCGCGCGGCAGGAAGACCTCGGAGCCGGCGTCGACGACGGAGCGGAGCGAGGGAGCAGCCGCAGCAGCATCGAGGAGGTCCATGAGGTCGGCATTCTCGCCGCGTTCGCGCCACTCCCGCTGGCATTCTTGTAGCAACCACAGGCCCGTGAGGTTCCGGTTGAAGCGAACCCGGCCCTGCACGCCGAGCTCGTTGGTATACCCCGCCTCTCGGGCGGCTGCGCTGGTGATGGGTGCTTCGAGCTCGGCGCCGACGACGGACCACGTGCCACACGAGATGTAGGCGAAGTGAGCATCACTGGCGGGGGTTGCCGCGACGGCGGAGGCGGTGTCATGGCCTCCCACGGCAATCAGTTCGATTGGGTCGCCGTCGATGAGGTCAGCCCGAATGGGGCCGCGTCGCGTGCCCGGCTCCTCCAACGGGGCGAAGATCGACAGCGGGATTCCCGCGGCCTTCGCCACCTTAGGGCTCCACTCGCGGGTGGCCGCGTTCAGGAGTTGGGAGGAGGAGGCGATCGTGACCTCGGCGCCCGCCCGTCCGGAGAGCAGATAGCCGATGAGGTCTGGCGTGAACAGGACGCGCTCGACGAGGTCCCACTGGATCGAGGTGGCGTCGTCCATCAGCTGGTAGATCGAGTTGTAGGGGGCGATATTGATGCCGGTCGCGGTGTAGACGTCCTGATCATTCATTCGCTCGCGCAGCGTCTCAATATGGGGCAGCGTCCGCTCATCACGATAGTGCCGCGGGGAGCCGAGCAGCTGGCCCTCTCGATCAATCCGTCCGTAGTCAACGCCCCAGGAATCCACCCCAATGGAACACACCGAGAAGTGGTGGCGGGCGCGGCGCAATCCCTCAAGTACCCCCGCGTACAGCCCGAGGGTGTCGGTGTAGAGCCGATCACCGACCGGAATGGCGCCGTTCGGAAAGCGGTGCACTTCATGCAGCGTGATAGTGCCGTCGGCCACCTCCCCAACGATCACTCGACCGTTCGATGCGCCGAGGTCAACCGCGGCGTGATGCGTAGCCATCGTCCACTCTCCCTTGATGTGTGCGGATGTACGCAGCGGCGGGGCAAGCCGCTGGAATCGATTTCATCATATCGTGTCGAATCTCATGCTGTATACGGGTCGACACACGCCAGGGTCTCACATTTGGGCCATGCAGTCTAGGAGACGAAAGGTGCCGCTTAAGGCGTTCACCTTGGGTGCCCTCGGTGCGGCACACACGCCCCATTGCTACACCGCGGGTCACATTCTGATTACAGTGCTTGACGTCACGAAAACCGCCCCTTACGATGAAGGAAATCGATTTCGTGATATCGATCTCATCCACCGGTTGGAGGCAATGGTGCTGCTCAACATCGATCCCATCCTTACGGGCCCGTTTCTTGCGGCCTTGGACGCGATGGGTCACTCGGATTCGGTCGTCATTGCGGACGCCCACTTTCCCGCCGCGCGTCTGGCTCGTGAGCGTCCCGTGATCGACCTGCCCATGGCGTCCACCCCACGCGTCTTGAGGGCGGTGTGCTCCGTTATCCCACCCGATGACGCTCCGGGGCTGGATCTCATGGCGGCTCCCGGCGACTCCCTGCTGGACGTGCAACAGGAGCTCGTCGCCGCAGCCTCCCTGGAGGAGGACGGTTACCGCGAGGTGGACCGTTTCGACTTCTACGACCTCGCTGCCGAGGCCTTCCTGATCGTCCGCACGGGCGAAACACGCATTTACGGCAACGCCCTACTCCGCAAGGGCGTCGTTCCCCACGGAGGTTTTGATGACTGACCACACCCCCGCGGGCGCTCCCACGCTGCTCCAGCTCAAGAACATCTCCAAGACCTTCCCGGGGGTCAAAGCCCTCGACCGGGTCGACCTGACACTGCAGGCCGGAGAAGTGCTGGGGCTGTGCGGTGAGAATGGCGCCGGCAAATCCACCCTCATGAAGGTGCTCACGGGCATCTACACCGCCGATCCGGGCGGCGAGATTTACCTCAACGGCACGAAGGTCAAGGTGCGGGATGTGAACCACGCCCGCGATCTCGGCCTGTCGATCATCCACCAGGAACTCAACATGGTTCCCGACCTCACGGTTGCACAGAACCTGTACATGGGTCGGCCGGGCTACACGCGCGCCGGATTCGTGGATGATGCGAAGATGCTGCGGGACGCGCGCGACCTGTTCGACCGCCTCGGCATGCTCATCGATCCGCGTGCCTACTGCCGGGATCTGTCAGTGGCACGGCTACAGATGGTGGAGATCGCGCGCGCGCTGTCCTACGACTCGAAGATCCTCATCATGGATGAGCCCACGGCGGCACTGACCCTGCAGGAAACCGACGCCCTGTTCGGGATGATCCGGGACTTCGTCTCCCCCACCACGGGCCTGATCTACATCTCACACCGCATGCCCGAGATCGAGGAGATCACCGATCGCGTCTCCGTCCTTCGCGACGGCACCTATGTCGGCACGGTCGTCACAGACGAGGTCGAGATGCGCGAGATCATCTCCATGATGGTCGGTCGCGAGGTGGCCGCCGATGCCCGCCCACGCACGAGCCCCAAGTCCGAGGAACGAGTCCTCACCGTGGAGGGCCTGTCCACGGAACACCTGCTCGAAGACGTCTCCTTCGATCTGAAACGCGGTGAGATCCTCGGGTTCGCCGGGCTCATGGGCGCGGGCCGCACCGAGGTGGCGCGCTGCCTGTTCGGCGCCGATCCGCGTGTATCCGGGGAGTTCACCATCCACGGGAAGAAGGCGAACATCCGCACCGCCTCCGATGGCGTCCGCTACGGGATCGGCTACCTCTCCGAGGACCGCAAGCAGTTCGGTCTCCTGTTGGATCAGGACGTCAAGATGAACACGGTGCTCGCCTCGATGACCCGTTTCACGGCGGGCCCCTTCGTGAAGGACCCCGAGATCAAGACCACTGCCCAGGACTACGTGCAGCGGCTGCGCACGAAGACACCGAGCGTGGACCAGCACCTCAACAAGCTCTCGGGCGGCAACCAGCAGAAGGTCGTCATCGCTAAGTGGCTGGTGCGCGACAGCGACATCCTCATCTTCGATGAACCGACGCGTGGGATCGACGTCGGCGCCAAGGAAGAAATCTACGAGCTTTTGGAAAAGCTCACCGAGCAGGGCAAGTCGATCATCATGATCAGCTCGGAGCTACCCGAAGTCCTGCGCATGTCCCACCGCATCGCCGTCATGGCGCAGGGACGCATCACCGGCATCCTCGACAACGAGGACGCCACCCAGGAGAACATCATGGAGCTTGCCACGGTCGGCAAGGCTCTCTTGAAGGGAGAAGATCAGTGACGACCCCCACCGAGCAGGCTGAACAGCAAACCGAGGCGCAAAAGAGTAGCCGCATTGCGGAGTTCATGAAGGCCTCGATGCAGCAGCTGTTCGCGGCCGCCGCCCTCATCGCCGTATACATCTTCTTCTTCTTCGCCGCTCCGGGCTTCTCCGGCGCCACAGTGCTGCCCGACATTCTCATGAAGACCGCCGCGATCGGCGTCCTCGCACTCGGGGCAACCTTCGTCATCGCGACCGCCGGCATCGACCTGTCGGTCGGCACCGGCATGACCCTGTGCGCCGTGATGGCCGGGATCTTCCTGTCCACGGACCACATGGGCTTGCCATTCGGCGTCGGGTTGCTGCTCACCATCGGGGTGGGCCTGCTGCTCGGCTTCGTGAACGGCGCGAACGTCGCGATTCTCGGGATTCCCCCGTTCATCGCCACCCTGGCCATGATGATGGCGGCCTCGGGCCTCGCCCTGATTCTGTCGGGAGCCTCCTCGATCAAGATCCAGTCCGAGGCCTACTACGCGATCTCCAACGGCGTCATCATCCCCGGTCTGAAGAACGCAGCCCTCGTCTTCCTGGCCCTCACGATCCTCGCGGCGGTGCTACTGTCCAAGACCCTGGTCGGACGCTACGCCCTCGCGATCGGTTCCAACGAAGAAGCGACGCGCCTGTCGGGCATCAACGTCCGCAAGTGGCTCATCATCATCTACATGGTCGCGGGTTTCTTCACCGCCTGCGGAGCCATTCTCTACTCTTCCCGGTTCGGGTTCGCCCAGCCGGCTGAAGGTCTAGGCTTGGAACTCCAAGCCATTGCCGCCGTCGTCATCGGCGGTACGTCCCTGGCCGGTGGTCGCGCCAACATCATCGGCACCATGATCGGTGCCCTCCTGATGAACACCCTGACCACGGGCCTCCAGATGATGGGCGTCGCACAGCAGTGGCAGCTCGTCGTCACCGGCGTCGTCGTCCTCCTGGCCGTCTACGCCGACAATGTCCGCCGCAGCCGCCAGGCCGCGGCCTAATCACCCGACACCCACCAACGAAAGAGGAAAGACCCCATGCGTCGTTTCAAAGCAATGGCCATCGCGGCCGTCGTCTCCCTTGGCCTGGCAGCCTGCGGATCCGGCTCAGAAGACTCCAGTGCCGGTGACAATGGCGACAGCGCAGGCGAAGGCGACGCCGGCAAGACCATCTATCTCGTCTCCAAGGGCTTCCAGCACCGCTTCTGGCAGGCCGTGAAGGAAGGCGCTGAGGAAGCCGGTGAAGAACTCGGCTATACCATCGAGTTCGTCGGCCCCGACAACGAGCAGGCGATCACCCAGCAGCTTGACCAGCTGAAGACCGCCCTCAACACGAAGCCGGCGGCAATCGGCTTCGCGGCGCTGGACTCCGAAGCTGCCGCCCCGGTCCTTGAGCAGATCAAGGCCGCGGACATCCCGGTCATCGCGTTCGACTCCGGTGTCGAATCCGACATTCCGCTGACCACCGTGCAGACCGATAACAAGGCCGCTGCTGGCGAAGCCGCGAAGCACATGGCTGAACTGCTCGATAACGAGGGCAAGGTCGGGCTGGTCTGCCACGACCAGACCTCGCAGACCGGCAAGGATCGCTGCTTCGGCTTCAAGGACTGGATGAAGGAAAACGCCCCGGACATCGAGGTCATCGATGAGCAGTACGCGGGCGAAGTCGGCAAGGCCGCGGACGTGGCCAAGGCCATCATCGCCTCCAACCCGGACATCGCCGGCATGTACGGCACCAACGAGGCCGCCGCAATCGGCGTCGTGCAGGGTGTGAAGGAGTCGGGTAACGCCAACATCACCGTGGTGGGCTTCGACTCCGGCAAGGCTCAGCTGGATGCCATCCGCGACGGCCTGGAGGCCGGCGCCGTGACCCAGTCCCCCGTGAAGATGGGCTACGAGACGGTCAAGGCCGCCATCGCCGCCATCAACGGTGAGTCGCTGGACGAGATCATCGACTCGGGCTTCGCCTGGTACGACAAGGACAACATGGACGATGACGACATCAAGGCCAACCTCTACGAGTAAGGCCACGTCTCACCGTCACGTCATGTGACGTTCCCGGCGGGGGCGGCGCCATCACCGGCCCGCCCCCGCCGCGCGTCAGCTCTAAAACTCAGGAAGGAGGTCTGCATGCTCATCGCACACGATCTCGGCACATCCGCCCTGAAATCGACGTTGCATGATGCCGATGGCGTCGAATGCGCCGCCGCCGAGACCTCCTACCGCACCGACTACGGTGCTGGGGGTCGATGCGAGCAGGACCCCGAGCACTGGTGGGCCGCCCTCGTGGCGAATACCCACACACTGCTCGCTTCCTCGGGTGTTGATGCCCGGAGGATCGAAGGCCTGTGCATCGCGGGACACATGATGGGTCTCGTCCTGCTGGATGCCGATCTGCGCCCCACCCGGCCCGCCATGATCTGGTCCGACCAGCGCGCGCGACGAGAGGCCGACGCGCTTGGCGACGCACTCGGCCTGAAGTACCTCTACCAGCTCACCGGACACCGCATCGGACCCACCTACACGATTGCCAAACTCATGTGGGTGATGGCTCACGAACCCGACGCCTACGCGCGAGCCCGTCACGTATGCGTCGCCAAGGACTACCTCAACACCCGCCTCACCGGGCGCGTGGTCACCGACCACACGGACGCCTCCTCAACTGGCGCCTACAACCTGTCCGAGCGGACCTGGTCTCCCGAGATCCTCCGGGCCGCCGGCGTCGAGCCCGCTCTCTTCCCCCCGATCGTGCAGTCCACAGACGTGGTCGGCACACTCTGCCCCCAGGCCGCCCGAGAGCTCGGCCTGCCCGCCACCACCCGGGTCGTTGCGGGCGGCGGGGATGGACCGATCGCCACGATCGGTGCGGGCTGCACGCGCCCGGCAGATCCGCTCTATGCCAGCCTCGGTACCTCCGCCTGGTTCGCGGGCACGACCCGTACCCCCCACCTCGATCCCGAACACCGATCCTTCACGTTCACTCACGTCGACGCCTCGCTCTACTGCCCATGCGCCACGAGCCAAAATGGCGCCGGCACCCTCGACTGGCTCGCCACCGTGCTCGCCCCCGGAAAAGACGACGCCGTCGGTGCCCTCATCGACGAGGCGTGTGCCCTCGCGGACCCGGATCCAGAACTTCTCGTCCTGCCCTACCTGCTCGGCGAGCGCTCCCCGTGGTGGAGCCCGCACGCCCGCGGCGCCGTCGTCGGGCTCACGCGACGCCACGGCCGCGCCCACCTGATGCGCGCCACCCTGGAAGGGATCGGCTACACGCTGGCCGCCTGCCTGGATGCGGTGGCGGGCGAGCGCAATGTCGCCACGGAGGGGGTCGACGTGATCGGGGGTGGCTCCCGCTCCGCAGCGTGGCTCCAGCTGCTCTCCACCATGTGGGGTGTGCCGGTGCGGCGCCGGTCGACCGTGACCACGGCGACCTCCCTCGGCGCGGCCGTCACGGGCCTCACGGGCCTTGGCCGCCTCGACCTCGCCGCCGCACGCCACCTCTCCTCCGTTGATCGGACCTTCGAGCCGGGTCCCGAGGCTGCTCGGTACGCTAGCTACCGGCAGATCTTCAACCAGACGTTCGCCGCGGTTGAGCCTCTCGACCGGGCGAGCGCCCACCGAGAGGCAGCCTCGCTATGAGCACGATTTACGACGTCGCACGGCTCGCCAAGGTGTCCCCCGCGACCGTGTCCCGCGTCTTAAATGGCGTCCGCACCTCGCCGAAATCCACCCAGGCCGTCCTGGCCGCTGTCGAAAAGCTGGGTTTCGTCCCCAACCGCAACGCTCAGCGGCTGCGCACCCGCGAGTCGGAACTCATCGCGATGCTCATTCCCGACATCGAGAACCGGTTCTACACGAAGATGGTGCGGGCCGTCGAAGATACGGCGCGCGCCGAGGGCTACGCCGTCATGCTGTGCAACACCGACGACGACCCGGTTAAGGAAGCCGAATACCTCGACGCCGTCATCCGCGAGCCCGTCGCGGGCATCATCTCCGCGCCGGCCAACGACGCCACAAGTTTCTCCCTCGCACGGCTACGACGCGTCCCCGTGGTCACCGTCGACCGACGCGCCCGTACGGAGGAGTTCGACTCCGTCATCATCGATAACGTCACGGGCGTCGAATCCGGAATCGGGCTGCTCGCCGCGCGCGGCTACCGGCGCATCGCCTGCATCACCGGTCCCGAGGGGATCGAAACCGCCGACGACCGCGCCGAGGGATGGCGCCGCGGAGTATGGAACCTCACCGGGCGGATGCCCGAACCGAACTTTCTTGAACGCACCTCCTTCAGCTTCGAAGGCGGCGCCCAAGCGGTCGAGACTCTGCTGCGCCTGCCCGAGCCACCCGACGCGATCTTCGCGGCGAACAACCGCCTCGCCGTCGGCGCGATTCGTGAGCTGCATTCTCGCGGGTACACGGACGGTCAGATCGGCATGCTGAGTTTTGGCGAGCTGTGGTTCATGCTCGACCTGCCAAAGGGCGTGATCGTTGCCGACCTGCCCGAATACGGGATGGGCATGATTGCCGCGCGGATGCTGCTCGAACGCATCAAGGGTGACGGCTCGCCCGTGCGTCGCGTCGTCCTGCCGCCCACCATCGCCGATTCGGCGGAGTCCAGTGAGAGCCCCGCCGACCGCGTCGTTGTCCCCCTGCGGAAGGGCTCCGCATGAGTACCACCACAGGGTCCACAACGTCCCGACTGAGGGATTGTCATCCCTTTCCTCAGCTCGCGCCACCTTGGCGCTATAGCGGACAGTATGAGCTGTTTCGTTCTCTCAACCGTGCGACTGCCCATCCAGGCCACGTGCGTGCGTGGCACCAGGCGAGCACGCCGGTGCAGTCACCCAACACAACACGAGGAAGTGCATCATGAGTTACACCATGCCCACCATCGCCGAGCGCCCAGCGGCTAAGGAGAAGACCCTCTACATCGTTGCCAACGGCGACTTACGCCTCACCACGAACGTGAAAACGTGGGACAAGCAGCAGGAGGTCGAAGCCCAGTTCGCCGCCGCCGCCAAGGAGGCCGGCTGGGAAACCACCCGCGCCCACGGCGTCGATCCCGAAAAGGGGCACGGATTCATTGACTGCCAGCGGCGCGGCATGGAAGTCTTCAGGACGATCCCAAAGGAGGCCCCCCTCGTCGTCGTCGAAGCGGTCTGGCAGTACTCCCACCATCTGCTCCACGGTCTGCGTGACCACGAGGGCCCCATCCTCGTCGTCGCGAACTTCGCCGGTGACTTCCCAGGTCTGGTTGGCCTGTTGAACCTCACCGCGTCGATGACGAAGGCCAACATCGAATACTCGGCGCTGTGGAGCAAGGACTTCACCGACCAATGGTTCAAGGACAAGCTCGGCGAGTGGCTGGAGACCGGGAAGATCACCCACGACGAGTCCCACGTGCGTGACCTACCAGAATTGCCCGAGGGCCCCGAAGTGGAGCTCGGCCGCGCGCTTGCCACGCAACTGCGCGAAGACAAGGCCATCATGGCGGTCTTCGATGAGTACTGCATGGGCATGTACAACGCCCTGCTCGACGACGAACTCATCAACCCGGCTGGCATCTACAAGGAGCGGCTCTCCCAGTCGGCGCTCGTCGCCGAGATGGAGAAGGTGAGCGATGAGGAAGCCGACGGCGTGCGCGCCTGGCTTGACGATGCCGGCATGACCTTCCACGTCGATAACGAGGGCGACCCGAAGGAGTGCCTGACCGACGATCAGCTGCGCAGCCAGTTCAAGATGTACATTGCGGCACTGCGGATGGCCGATGACTTCGGCGCCGATGCCGTCGGTATCCAGTACCAGCAGGGCCTGAAGGACACGGTGCCGGCCTCCGACCTCGCCGAGGGGCTGCTAAACGATCCGAACCGCCCACCGGTGAAGTCGCGCGACGGTAAGCGGGTGCTGTACGAGGGCGACGCCCTGCCCCACTTCAACGAGGTCGATGAGTGTGTGGGCGTGGATGCGCTGGTCACCAATCGCATCTGGAAGGCGATGGGACTCGACCCGTCGACGACGCTGCACGACGTGCGCTGGGGCGAGGAGTGGAACGATGAGTTCGTCTGGGTCCTCGAGATCTCCGGATCGGTTCCCGCCTCCCACCTGGGCGGCTACGAGAACGCACACTCCTACCGCCAGTCCTACTACTTCTTCCCGCTCGGCGGCGGCACTCTGCAAGGCACCTCGAAGCCGGGTGAGATCGTGTGGTCGCGCGTGTTCATCATGGACAACGAGCTGCACGTCGACCTCGGTCGCGGCACCTGCGTGGAGATGCCCGACGAGGAAGTCCAGCGGCGCCTGGACGCGACCAACCCCGAGTGGCCCATCATGAATGCCGTCCTGCACGGCGTGAACCGCGACCAGATGATGGCACGCCACAAGTCCAACCACCTGAACGTCGCCTACGCGCCCGATGCGCAGACCGCTGACAAGGCGCTGCTTGCGAAGGCCGCGATGTTCGATGCGATGGGCTACAAGGTCCACCTGTGCGGTGACGTCAGCATCTAGTCACTGATCGGCGCACCCGACACTACACAGCGCCCCCGCTCCATCGGAGCGGGGGCGCTGTTCGCGTGACAGGCAATGCGCCCGCCGTCGGGGCGCGCGGATCGGGCCGAGCGCGGGGCCTGGAGTGTCCCATCGGCCAGAGCACAGGTCTCGGTGGCGTGGCTAGCGGCGCGGGCGGTGGCGCTCGCGATGTGGCGCACGTCGTGCCATGGACTCGGCATCACGCATGAAGGCGTCGACGGCGGCGAGCGTGTGGGGGTTATCGATGATTTTCTCGGCGATCTCCACACTCATCGTGAAGTCCGTGACGCCTCGTGCGCCGAGGATTCCGACGATGTCCGGACTGCGCAGTGAGGCAGCGAAGGTATGCACGCCCGTGCCATGCAAAATGTCCACCATGGTGGTGATCGTCTGGACCGGATCGTGGCCGAGATCCTCCAGGCGTCCCGCATAGGGGGCGATTCCCCAGCAGCCGAGTTCCTGGGCAGCCATCGCTTGGGTGGGATGGTATGCGGCGGTGAGAAGCGTGGGGATACCGCGGGCATGCAGCTCAGTCACGACCTCATAGCCGACCCGTGAGGCGGGAACCTTGACGATGACGTTACGCCCGAGGGCCGCGATCTCGAGTCCGGAGGCGAGCATCTCACCCGGGGTGTAGCCGATCGCCTGGAAGAAGATTTTCTCGAAGGGGAGCTTCGCGAACTCGGCATAGAGCCCTGGGATGGCGTCCTGATCGAGGCCGTCGCGCGCGAGGATGGTCGGGTTGGTAGTGACGCCCTTGAACAAACCGGTGCGGACGAGTTCCTTTGTCTTGTCGATGTTCGCGGTATCGAGCATCAGCATGGCGGTGGCCCTTCGTGAAGAAACAATCCACTGCCCATCGTATCGAGCGCTGCAGGCACCAATGCGGGACGAAAGGGCGTCAGAACACAGTTCCCCAGGGAATGAGGAGAGCCCCGAGCAGGCAGAAGGCGGCGCCGAGGACGAGATCGACCGGGCGGGCCATGCGCCGCACCCAGGACAGTGCGGCTGGCAGTGTCGCAAGGAAGGACACCACCGTGAACCAGGCGGTGGCGATCGAGACGAGCACAACGGTGAGGATGATCTGCTCGAGCAAAGAGATCTGGGCTGGGAGCATCGAGGCGAACAGCGAGGTGAAAAACACGACGGCCTTCGGATTGCCGACCGTGTTCGTGAGGAAACCCAACCGAAAGGCGGGCCAGACCCGGGGGGCGGGAGCCGCGCTGGAGGACCCGCTCGGTAGGTCCCAGGTCTTAGGTGCCGAGTGCCGGGAGACCCACAGTCCCGCAAGAATGCGCACACCGTATCCGAACAGGAAGAGTGCGCCCACGAGCCGCACGACCAGGGACGCGGTCTCGCTTGCGCGCACCAAACCTACGATCCCCACCATCGTGCAGACAATCCACACAATCGTCCCCGCGGCGATGCCACATCCCGTGGCGACGCCGGCCGCGCGTCCCCGTTGAATCGACTGGCGCAAAACGGCGAGGAAGTCGGGGCCGGGTGAGACCACCGCCAGCGAGAAGGTGGCGATCAGTGCGAGCCAGAGCGCTGGAGTCATGGTCCTCTTCGGAGTTGAACGGCGGTCTCGAGTGCTTAGGCTAACAGGGCGGCAATCGCCATGAGTGACGGGGTCACGAACACGGTCGTCGCCAGCACTGAGCCGCGCGCAATGTTGAGTCCCGCCCGGGCCCGGAAGGCTGCGAGATAGGCATTCTGGGCGGTGGGCAGGCCGGCCATCGCCACGACGGCGAACAGGTCGGCGCCGGCGAGTCCCCCGAGGTGGCGGCCGACGAGGTAGGCCAGCGCGGGCTGCACGACGAGCTTGGCGACGCTCGCCAGTGCGATAGCACCCGCCGCGCGAGCGTCGAGCCCTCGTCCTCCACGCACGAGTGAGAGGCCGAAAGACACGAGAATGCACGGCATCGCCGCCCCGCCCAGCACGTCGATGGCGTCCACCAGCGGGCTCGGTACTCGCACATCCGCGAGGGATATCACAATTCCGGTCAGGGCGGCCAGCAGTAGCGGGTTACGAAGCATCTGCCAGAGGGCCGAGGACGCTGTCGCGTCCGAGTCGCGAGAGGTGAGCTGCGCGAGGATGAAAAAGGTCGGTGTGAAGAACGCCAGCTGGAAGAGCAGCACCGGGACCACGTAGAGCGAGGACCCCAGAATGTAGTGGGCCAGTGGAATACCGAGATAGCCAGCGTTCGCGAGCGCAGAACACATCGCCGCGATCACGACGCTCGCGAGCTCATAGCGCCGAGTGAGCGCGAGCAGGGCCGCGACAGCAAGCGCGGTGAGGGTGGCGGAGACGGCGGCGACGGCGAGTGGTGCGCCGAGCACGGAGGCCACGTCCTGGCTGGTGAGCGCGGACCATACGAAGGCGGGCAGAGCCACGTAGTAGACGAAGCGGTTGAAGACCTCCTCGCTAGAGGCTGGCAGGAGATGGGTGCGACCGATCACCCATCCGAGGCCGATGACGAGCCAGACGACGGCGAGACCGGAGACCACGAGGGACACGCCTCGATTCTGTCATGCCGCGCCACGACCGCGGTTCGCGCGACGGCAGCGGCCTTGCCCCGTCTCGTTGCCGGCGCGGTGGAAGCCGGAGGTGAGGAACCTCGTGCGGGGTCCGCGGTGGCACCGTCGGTGGGATCAGCGGCTCCGGTGAGGTAACCGCTCGGGCACAGGTCGAGAGAACCTTCCACGGTTCATTCTCTCCGCGGTTGCGCAGTGCGCCAGGGGGAGGCCGTCTCGATTAGACTCGGTGCGGGTCCGCTCCTTCCGTGCCCGCTCGTAGTGAAAGAGAGAGTGATGGTCCCCCACATCGGATTTGATGGTGAGCGCTACAACACCCTGCAGTCCGAACAGATTGAGGAGCGCCGCACACGGATCGGTGGGCGCCTCTACCTCGAGATGGGCGGCAAGCTTTTCGACGATTTCCACGCGTCGCGCGTGCTGCCGGGATTCACCCCCGATAACAAGATCGCGATGCTGGAGCGACTCGTCGACGAGATCGAGATCGTCATCGTTATCAATGCGAGGGACCTCGAGCGTCAAAAAGTGCGCGCCGACGTAGGAATTCCCTATGAGTCCGAGGCACTCCGCCTCGTGGATGTCTTCCGCGAGCGCGGCTTCTACGTCGCATGGGTTGTGCTGACGCAATTCGATGACGGCAATCAGGCCGCGCGCGCGTTCCGCACGCGCTTACAACGCCTCGGCCTCAAGGTGGCCCGTCACCGCACGATCGACGGTTATCCCGCCAATATCGCCCACGTGGTCTCCGCACAGGGATTCGGCCAGAACGAGTACGTCGAGGTGAGCCGGGACCTCGTCCTCGTCACGGCACCGGGGCCGGGCTCGGGCAAACTCGCCACCTGTCTGTCCCAGATCTATCACGACTATGCCCGTGGTATCCCGGCCGGTTACGCAAAGTTCGAGACCTTCCCGATCTGGGATCTCCCCCTCGACCACCCCATGAACCTCGCCTACGAGGCGGCCACGGCCGACCTCGACGACGTCAACATGATCGACCCGCACCACCTCGCGGCGTACGGCAAGCAGGCGGTGAACTACAACCGCGACGTCGAGGTGTTCCCGCTGTTGGCCCAGCTCCTCACCCAGCTCTCGGGGTCCTCTCCCTACCGCTCCCCCACGGATATGGGGGTGAACCTCGTCGGGTCCTGCATCAGCGACGACGCCGTCTGCCGACGGGCAGCCGAGCAGGAAATCATCCGGCGCTACTACAAGGCGCTCGTCGATGAGCGGCGCGACCAGCTCGATCCGGTCCAGTCCAAGCGAATCTCCCTCCTGATGGGCAAATTGGGCCTGCGCTCGACTGATCGGGCCGTGGTGGCTCCCGCCCTGGCGGTCGCGAAGAAGACGAAGGATCCCGCCTCTGCGATCGAGCTGCCCGATGGGCAGATCATCACGGGTAAGACCTCCGAGCTGCTCGGTTGCTCAGCCGCGATGCTCCTGAACGCTTTGAAACACCTGGCGGGGATCGATCCCGACGTCGAGCTGTTGGCTCCTTCCTCGATCCGACCGATCCAAACACTGAAGACCGAGCACCTCGGCTCACGTAACCCGCGCCTCCACACCGACGAGGTTCTGATCGCGCTGTCGGTTTCGGCCGACACCTCGCCCGACGCGCGGCGGGCCCTGGACCAGTTGCAGACTCTTCGAGGCTGCGACGTACACACGACGACGATCCTGGGGACCGTGGACGAGGCGATCTTCCGTAACCTCGGAATCCTCGTCACCTCGGAACCTCAATACCAGGTCAAATCGCTCTACAAGAAGCGCTAGGGGGCGCCCCGCCGGGCGGCTTCGGGCACTAGCCTGGTGATATGACCGAGCTGATCCTGATCCGTGGAGACATCACCGCCCAGCGCGTGGACGCCGTCGTCAACGCCGCCAACAACCGCATGCGCGGGGGCGGGGGCGTCGATGGAGCTCTGCACCGAGCGGGTGGGCCCGCGGTGCTGGCCGACTGTATCCAACGCTTCCCCGACGGCCTCGCCACGGGAGACGCCGGCTGGACGACCGCCGGAAAGCTCCCGGCCCGGTGGATCATCCACACGGTCGGGCCGAACTACGCGGCCGGTCAGCGCGACCGGGAGCTCCTGACCTCCTGCTATCGGCGCAGTCTTGAGGTCGCGGACGAGCTCGGGGCTGACTCGGTGGCCTTCCCCCTGATCAGCGCGGGAATCTACGCCTGGCCGAAGGAGGACGCCGCTGCCGCGGCAATCGAAACGATCCTGGAAGCGGACACGCGGGTCGGCGAGGTGCGGCTCGTCGCCTACGACGCCGCCACCTACGAACTGCTGGCCACCGCCCGGGACCGCCTCGAAGGAGAAGCGCGCGGTTCGCACGTCAAGTAAGAGGTGCGAAGATTCGTTGCGAGCGTGACAGCGGCACCGACTGGGTGAGCGCGAGCAGAAAAAATCCCGCCTTGAAATCAAGGCGGGATCCTTGTGGAGCTAAGGGGATTCGAACCCCTGACCTCTTCCATGCCATGGAAGCGCGCTACCAACTGCGCCATAGCCCCGTGAAGCGAGTCCCACTCTACCGAGGGGACTCTCCCCTGACAAATTACCCCGGCGTGCGCTGCCTCACGCCCCGCGGTTATGGGCGAATAGACGCCAGCGGGCTCCACCGCCGAACGATCCGGGCTGGAGTTCCGCCCAGTGGCAGTTGTCCATGCCGCGGAAGACGGGCACGCCGAGCTCAGCGACGCCGAGCATGCCGCGCAGGGCTTGGGTGATAGCCGAGCCGTGCGAGACCACAAGCAACGCGGCGCCATCGGGGGTCTGCTCGGCGTGCTCCTCGATCGACTCGATCATCCGGGCACGCACTGCGGGCCGCGTCTCGATACCGACGAGTTCTGGGGTGTCCCCACCCCTCCAGACGGCGTATTCTGCGGGGTATTTCTCCTGCAGTTCCTCCCCTGTGAGCCCCTCGAACTGTCCAAAGTGACGCTCGCGTAGACGCGAGTCGGCGACAACATCGACGCCGAGCTGGCGGGCTGCCGCCTCCGCGGTCGCCAATGCTCGAGACAGGTCGGAGGCCACAATGCGGACCGCTGTGTCGGCAAGCTCACGCTCGAGCGCCCGGCCAGCCTCCTCCGCCTGAGCTCGCCCCACGTCGTTGAGTGGAATATCGATCCCGCCCTGAACGCGGCGCTCCACATTGTGATTGGTCTGTCCGTGCCGCAGCAGCAGGACGCGCGCGGCGCTCACTGCTCGTCCTCGTTCTCGTTTTCGCGCGCCCCCTCGCGCACGTCGTCGGGCAGATCGATGAGCGGGCAGTCATGCCAGAGGCGCTCCAGAGCGTAATACTCGCGTTCTTCCGCGTGCTGGACGTGTACCACGAGGTCGCCGAAGTCAACCAGGACCCACCGTGCCTCCTGATAGCCTTCCCGCCGCTCAGCGCGGACGCCTGCCTCGGCGAGGCGGTGTTCGACCTCATCGACGATGGCCTTCACCTGCCTCTCGTTAGCGCCCGTCGCGATGAGAAACGCATCCGTTAGCGGAAGCCTGTCGGAGACGTCCAGCGCGACGATGGTGGTCGCGAGTTTATCGACCGCACCGCGGGCGGCGATCTCGATGAGGTTTCTGGTGGTCTGAGGTGTGGGCACGCGTCTCCTTGGACTCAAAGTGAGAGATTGACACTGGGAATTGTGGTGAGGTCGGTGATCGGTCTATCGGCCAGCCCGAACAAAACCGAGCTCACGTCGCTTTGGGTATCGAGATAGGCGAGATACACGAGGACAGCCAGGACGAGGGCGATCACCACCCACGCCCCACCTTTGACCCAGTTGCGGGTCAGCGCGGGTTCGTGCTCGATGTGAGAAGGCTCCCGCACGACACTCGAGCGGGACCTGCCCGGGGAAGGTTCGGCTTCCTCCGTCGCATCGACGGGTTCCTCTACCTCGCAGGAGGCGGCCGGTGGGCTGTCCTCGGAGGCCGCTGTCTGCCCCGTATCGGGTACGGGATCGCGTTCGTCGGCGATCTCGAGGACCGACGGGTCAGCCGCGGGTTGTGTCGGTTCGGGTGTGCGATGATCACCGCTCACCGTCGCGGGTGCGGGGTGTTCATCGATCCGCACGGGATTGACATCAGCCTCGGGCAGAGGCACCTCGGTAAGTTCGGGTGCGGCAGCGGGTTCCCTCGTCGCAGCGGCGGCGGCCTGTGCCGCTTCTGCACGCTTACGGCGCTCCCTGATTTCACGTCGCGTGAGTGGCGGGGGCTCTTCGGTAACGGCGTTCGCGGGCTGGGGAGCGAAGACGGAAACCCGCTCCACCCCCTCATCGGCCTCCGGTGCTTCGCTGGGGCCCTGAGCCGCCGTGGCGTCATCGGCGCTGACTGCCGGTGGCAGCGTCGTATCTTCGGCCTGATCCGCCCTATCGGGAGATGGGGCCGATGTCGCGGCGTCAACTCCGGGCCCCGCGTCGGGATTCTCGTCAAAGGTGAGAGCCCTCGCGACGTCGTCGCTTCCCGCGGCAGGCGGGCGATACCCCTCGGGACGGATGGTCTGAACCTGGCCCGTCGCGTGGTCGACGACGCGCACGCCCTGCGCGGTCGAGGGCGGGGCAACGGTGCGGTGCCGCGGCCGTGGCGGCGTCACCATGGCGGCGCGAGTACCACCCGGATCATGTTCGCCGGGGCGCGCGCTCTCAGCGGTCGTGCGGTTCTCGAGCTCTGCGCGCAGTGAGCGCCGCGACGGCGCCCCCTCACCCGTCGTGTGCGGTGGGCGCGGTGGCGTGAGTTCGTTCCCATCGACCCCGCGGATCGCCGTGATCACCTCGCCGGTCATCGTGATCTCGCCCGTCGCGATCGCGCGCAGCCGGGCCTCCTCTTCCCGCTCGCGGCGCCGGATTTCCCGCCTGGTCAGTGGCTCTCCCCCGCGGGCTGCCGCCTCCCGCTCGCGCTGCAGGCGCAGTTCCCGACGGGTAAGCGGCCGTTTGTGTTCGCTCACGGCTGTCCGTCCCCTCCCCCGCTCGCACGCGCCGTGCGCTGGTAGAGACCGTATTTGCCGATGTATTGGACGACACCATCGGGCACCAGGTACCAGACGGGCATGTGGGAGGCGACCCGCCGACGGCAGTCCGTCGAACTGATGGCCATCGCGGGCACCTCGAGAAGTGAGACACCGGTTTCCGGCAGCCCCTCGTCATCGAGGTCGTGGCCCGGGCGGGTCACCCCCACGAAGTGCGCCAGGCGAAAGAGCTCCTCAGCGTCCTTCCAACTGAGAATCTGAGAGAGCGCATCCGCCCCCGTAATGAAGTACAGCTCCGCGTGTGGGTAGATCGTCCGCAAGTCCCGCAGAGTGTCGATGGTGTAGGTGAGCCCGCCGCGATCGATATCGACCCGGGAGACGGAAAACCGCGGGTTGGAAGCCGTCGCCACCACGGTCATGAGGTAGCGATGTTCCGACTCCGTGACGTCGCGTCCCTGTTTGAAGGGCTGAGAACCCGTGGGGACGAAAATGACCTCGTCCAGATCGAAGGTATCTTGCACCTCGCTCGCGGCCACGAGGTGGCCGTGGTGGATGGGGTCGAACGTGCCACCCATGACACCGATCCGCATCCCGGCGCCGTCCGCAGCCGCTTGGGACCGAGGCGAGGTGAGCGCCCGCTGCTCAGGCATGTATCAGTGGCGCGTCCAGACGCTGCGGAACGCATACGCGGTCAGCAAGAGAACCATGAGGACTGAAAAAGCGATCGCACCGTACATGTAGGGGTGCATCGGCAGGTCGATCGGAGTGAGGTGAGAGTGCTCGGTCGCGAGCTTCACCAAGGAAGAGGACATGAGGTGCTCCAAAACTCGGGGTCGCCCGAAGGCGGCTGCTAGGGCAATCATGGCACGACTCGCCGGGTGCCCGCTATGAGAAGGCCCAAACCTCAGGCCGTAGCGTAGAGCCGCAACAGGCGTTCTGCTTCCGCCCCCTGGGCTTGGGCGGCGGGGGTGAACCATTTGCGCGTATCGACGAGCTCGGGGTTCTCCGCGAGCACCTCACGCACCGTCTCGGTGAAAACCTTGGTGAGGTGGGTCGACACGTTGATCTTCGTCATGCCGGCCCGGATCGCCGCCACCATTCCCGCATCACTCACCCCGGAGGAACCATGGAGAACGAGCGGGATGTCCAGGGCGTCGCGGATCGCGGTGATGCGCTCGAGGTCGAGCTCGGCCCCCCGCGTGGTCATCGCGTGCGAGCTACCGACGGCAACGGCGAGAAGGTCGACGCCCGTGTCGGCGACAAACTGGGCGGCATCCGCCGGGTCGGTGCGCGCGGACGGATCATGCACTCCGTCCTTGCCGCCCACCTCACCAAGTTCCGCCTCGACGCTCACGCCGCGCTCGTGGGCGTAGGCGACGACGCGCGCCGTCGCCTCCCGGTTCTCGGCGTCGGGCAGCGTGGAGCCGTCATACATGACGGAAGTGAACCCCAGATCGATCGCCTGGCGACACAGGTCCTCGTCCGTGGCGTGGTCCAGGTGCACCACGACGTCGACGTCCGCCTCACGAGCCGCGGCGAGGGTCCCGAGCCCGATCGGCCGAAGATCCCCCCCGTGATAGGCCACGGCGTTTTGCGAGATCTGTAGGACCACGGGCCGGCCCGCCCGTTCGGCAGCAGAGATGAAGGTTGCCGCGTTTTCCAAGTGGATGACGTTGAAGGCCCCGAGTCCGGTACCGGCGCGGGCCGCGTGTTCGGCTACGGGGGCGAGCGGGATGAGCACTACAACTCCTTGACGGTGACGAGAGGACGAAGAGAGTCGACGGTGCCGAGGTCGACGGCACCCGCAACGGGTTCACGTACCGACGCGGCGGAAATCGCGACGAGATCGGCGCACTGTTGAGGGGTGAGGCGAGGTTCCTGCCCAGCTTCCAGATTGCCGGCGATAACATTGATGACCGCCGCCACGAGAGCATCCCCGGCACCGACGGGGTTGCCTCGTACCGGTTCCTCGAGACGTGCCGCGATCGTGGGCCCAGATGCAGAGTGCACCTGGATCCCCTCTTCGGCGAGCGACAGGACGACGGTGGAGGCGCCGTCCTCCATCAGGGCGTGAACACCCGCGTCACGATCGGATGTCCCGGTGGCCTCGGCAAGTTCGTGATGATTCGGTTTCACGAGGTCGGCTCCTGCGGCGACGGCGGCTCGCAAGTGGGGTCCGGAGGTATCAACGAGAACGTAGGCGCCCGCCTCCTTCGCGCGGGTGATGAGCTCGGTGTAGGACTCGAGCGGGGTGCCCGGTGGGTTCGAACCATTGATAGACAGGAGGGCCGGCCCCGTTCCGAGAGCATCGAGCGAATCGTTGATCAGAGACTCCCAGTCGGTGTGATCCACGCCGGGCCCCGGCTCATTCATGGCGGTTGCGCCGCCGTCGTGCACGGCCGTCACGGTGGTGCGGGTCGTTCCCTCGATGAGTGTGAAGCGCGCTTCCAGCGTGGGGATCCGGGCGAGAAACTCCTGGGCGCTCGGGCCGCCGAGAAAACCCCCCACGGTAGCCGAGCGGCCGAGAGTCTGCAGGACGTGAGCGACGTTCAGACCCTTGCCACCCGCGGTGCGCACAACGGAGCGCACCCGGTTCGCTTCGCCGACCTCGAGATGGTCCAGCGTGTAGGTGCAATCGAGCGCCGGATTCGGGGTGACTATATGGATCGAGGGGCTAGACACGAGAGACTCCTTCATTTCTCTGACAGCGTCCAGTATTGCCGCTATCGCCGACAACAACACCGCAGCCCTCCCCACCGCGGCGGGTCTCCACGCCCTCGGCACGCAGCGCGAGATAGCCCGCGCCGAGCGCCTGCGACCACGACCCGAGACTTGCGGTCGTAATGGCTGGGGCCGGTGAGATCCGCAACCGCTGCTCCAAGACCTCGGTGAGCGGGGTGGTGAGCTGGGCGCCGGCCTCGGCGAGTCCGCCACCGAGGACGATGTCCATGGAACCGAGGACGCCGAGGGCCCCCGACAGGATCCGCGCGATCAGGGTGATGGCGTCCTCGAGCGTGGCCTGCGCGTCCGCATCACCCGCGCGTGCCGCGTCGAAGACCTCTTTCGCTCCGCTGACGGCACGCCCCGAGCGTTGGGCGTACTGGCGACTGATCCCGCGTGCGGAGGCATAGCGTTCGACGACGACGTCACGTCCGTCTAGCGCCGCGTAGCTCTGACCGATCTCTCCCGCATAGCCGCGGTTGACCCAGGGCACGCCATCCAAGACGACGGCGGCCCCAATACCGGTACCGATCGCCAGGTAGAGCATGGTCGGCGAGCCGGCGCCCCAAGCCATTTCGGCGAGCGCGCCGCAGCGCACGTCGTGGCCGAACGCGACGGGCCGATTGACCGCGGTGGCAGTCAGCTCCCGCAGCGGGGCCTCCCGCCATCCGAGATTTGCGGAATAGACCCCTACTCCTCGAGTCTCGTCGACGACTCCGGGGACGCCGAGCCCGATAGTGGGCAGGAGCGGCGAGCCGTCGCGCTCCACCACCTCGCTCAGGTCGCGCGCGATTGCGGCCACCTGGCGTGCAAGTCCCTCGGGCTCCGCGGTGGTCGGGTAGCGGCGCGCGTGGGTGAGCATGCCGCCAGCGTCGAGGATCCCCGCCTTGATGGTGGTCCCCCCGACGTCAATCGCAGCGACGCGCTCCACTGGCGTACCCTACGCCTCGTCCAGGATGACGGAACGGGTGAGGTGGCGCGGCGTGTCCGGATTGAGGCCGCGGTCCTGAGCCCGGGCGATGGCGAGGCGCTGGGCGAGCACCAGGTGCGCCATGGGATCGACCGTCGAGGTGACAAACGTGGCGCCCGTGTCGCGCACCTGGGCTTCGAGGCCGGCCGGAGCCGTCCCGAACATCCAGGTCAGCCGCCCCTCTTCAGCGATCGAGATGGGACCGTGACGGTATTCCATCGCGGGGTAGGCCTCGGTCCAGGACTGGGAGGCTTCCCGAAGCTTCAAGGCCGCCTCGTAGGCGAGGCCATTCGTCCAGCCGGCGCCGAGGAAGGTCACCTGATCGGCGGATACCCACTCGGCCGGAATGTCAGCATCCAGCATGGTGCGGGCGTCGGCGATCACCGGGTCGAGATCGACGCCGATGCTCGCACGGAAAAATGCGAGCGCCGAGGTCGCAAAGCGGGTTTGGACGACAGACTCTTCGTCGGCGAAGTCGAGCACCACCTCGGCGTCGACGAACTCGGCGGCGGGCCCCCCACCCACGGCCGTGAGTAGGATCGTGCGGACGCGGCCCGCGAGGTTCTTCGCGAGGTCCACGATCTCGGTGGTCGTGCCCGAGCGGGACAGGAAGATGACGACGTCGTAGTTACGGGCGGCTGGGAATTCGGTCGCGGTGAAGGCATCTGAGCGCCCTTGGCCGGCCGTTTCACGGGCACTGCAGTAGGACTGTGCGATGAACCAGGACGTTCCGCATCCGAGGACGGCGACGGACTGCCCCTCACGCGGCATCACGTCGGCGCGTGCGCGGGCAACCTCGCCGGCACGCCGCCACATCTCTGGTTGGGAGGCAATTTCCTGGACGGTAATGGACACTGTCACTCCTGGTCTGCTTGTTTGCGACGTTTTCTTTCGTTTTCGCTCATATTCAATCATACGTAGGTGTGGGGACCGTCGCAACGACAGAGCTCTCGCGCCGGCTCTCGAGTCCGGCGCACGCTAAGATTTGAGCGGCATGCGCCCCTGGCGGCGCGAGAAAGGAGCGAGTGTGGAGCGCCACGCGCGATTACGGGCCATCACCGACCACGTCCAGCGCGAAGGCGCGATCCGCGTCGACGAGGTCGTCGAACGCTTCGATGTCTCACTGGCGACCGCGCGCCGCGACCTTGATGCCCTGGCCGAGCAGCAGCTTCTCGTCCGCACCCACGGGGGAGCCTCGCGCACACCGGACTCGGCGTCGCTACCCGTCGGCTTCCGTACCGGGCGCGCCACCCAAGACAAGCACAGGATTGCCTGCCGAGCCGCCACCCTGGTGAACCCGGGCGCCGTCGTCGGAATGAATGGCGGCACCACGACGACGCATGTCGCCCGACAGCTCGCGCTGCTCACCCAGGGCGAGGGCGAACTCACCATCGTGACCAACGCCGTGAATATTGCCTATGAGATGACCGTCCGTCGGGGTATTCGCGTCGTGACCACCGGCGGAGTCGCTCGGCCCCACACCTACGAATTGACCGGTCCGCTAGCCCAGAGATTCTTTACCGACCTCAACCTCGACGTCACCTTTCTCGGGGTGGACGGGATTGACGCGGGCGGCATCTACGCTGCGAACGAGGCCGAAGCGGCGGTCAATCGAGCGCTCGCGTCAGCGGCTAGCCGCGTCATCGTGGTCGCAGACGCTGAGAAAATTGGGGCGCGTGCCTTCGCCCGGATCCTGCCGGGCACGGCCATCGGAACGCTCATCACGACAGCTCCGGCTGACCACCCGGTACTCGCCGCTTTGACCCGCACCGGAACGCAGGTCATCACCGTCCGCCCGGGCTGACCCGGGCACCCGCACGGCGAGGCGACGCCGCGGGACGAGCCCCGAGCCCCTCCGATCCCGACATATCGACGAGCTCCCCCGCTCACTCCCAGATCCGTCTATCTACCCGAACACTCAGCGAGGTGTGGCACCCAGGTTCGCCCCCGCCTCCCCTGGTCGTTTATGGTGGGATATGTTCGCCTTTGTCGAGAAGGGGGTCTCATGTCTCACCGATCTACTGGGCGCCTGACCTTGCCGATCGAAACCGGTATGGATGAGGAACTCGTGGCGCTCGTCGAACGGCTCGGCGCCGATGCCGTGCGCAACTCCGATGGGACCGAACTGCCTGAGATTGCGACCGAACTGGTCGACCGCGTCTATTCGACCTACTTCCCCGCGCGCGGAGACCAAGACTTCGCGCTCGCCCACCCCGACACGCTCACGCACATCTTCCTGATGTCGGCCCCCGCGACGGCCCTCGGCACGGACCCCCTGACGATCCGCGTCATGGAGGGCTACTTCACCGACCAGCTTCGACCCGAAACGGACGTCGATACCGAACGCTATTGGCAGGTCATGGACCGCACCCTTGGCACGCCGCTTGCCCGGTCCGCCTGGGAGCTCGAGGGCAATGGGGAGGACGCCCGCGTCACCATCACATCCCCGAAGCCCTACCACGTCTATACGGTGGCATTCCTCGCCGCACAGGTGTGGGACTCGACCCAGATGTACAACTACCTCACCAACGACTGGCATCTGGAGCCCGGCCGCGTGAAGGAACGTCCCTACGAGGTACGCCGCCCCGAGGTGTGGGAGCACGTGCGCGCCGCGCTGCCGGCGTGGTTAGAGTCCCATCCCGAGGTCGACGTCGTCCGCTTCACCACGTTCTTCTACCACTTCACCCTGGTCTTCAATGCGGAAGGAAAGGAGAAGTTCGTCGACTGGTTCGGCTACTCGGCCTCCGTCTCCGTCGAGGCCCTCGAGGCGTTCGAAGCGGAGTGCGGTGAGGCGTGGGAACCGGAAGATTTCGTCGACGCCGGCTACTACAACTGTCCCTTCCGTATCCCCCACCCTCGCTTCCGGGCGTGGATCGCCTTCCAACAGCGGTTTGTCGCCGAGCGAGCCCGCGAGCTCGTCGCCGCCACACACGAGGCTGGCAGGGAGGCGATGATGTTCCTCGGCGACAACTGGATCGGTACGGAGCCCTACGGGGAGCACTTCGCCTCCATCGGCTTGGACGCGGTCGTCGGGTCCGTTGGATCCGCCGCCACGTGCCGAATGATTGCCGATATCCCAGGTGTGCGCTACACCGAGGGACGTTTCCTACCCTACTTTTTCCCAGACGTGTTCCGGGCCGGCGGCGACCCGTGCGCGGAAGCGAACGACTCGTGGCGTCTCGCGCGCCGCGCCATCGTACGCCACCCGCTCGATCGCATCGGATACGGCGGTTACCTCTCCCTCGCCGTGCAGTTCCCGGAGTTCATCGACCGGGTTGAGCAAATCGTGGCGGAGTTCCGTTCCCTCCACGAGAACTCGGGAGGCGAACGCCCCGTCAACTCACGGCACACGGTTGCGATTGTGAACGCCTGGGGCTCGCTGCGTTCGTGGATGACCCACATGGTTGCGCACGCCCTGCACTACAAGCAGGCCTACTCCTACCTCGGCGTCCTGGAATCCCTCGCGGGCTTGCCCTTCGACGTGCGCTTCCTCAGCTTCGATGACATCCGTGCCGGTGTCCCGCAGGACATTTCGGTCCTCATCAACGCCGGTGCCGCCGGCACAGCGTTCTCGGGCGGGCCCGCCTGGCTCGACCCTGAACTGGTCGCGTCGGTGCGGTCCTTTGTCGCGCGCGGTGGTGGTTTCGTTGGGGTTGGCGAGCCGACCGCCGCAACGCCACCTGCGCGGGATGGATACCCGCAGGCCGGTGCGGGCGCGATCCTTCAGCTCGCTGACGTTCTCGGCGTCGACCGGGAGACCGGATGGTCGCTGTCGACCGACCGCTACCCCAAGGTGTGCGAGCACCCCATCGCCGAAGACCTCGGTCCCGAGCTGTGGGCCGGGGAGCGTCAGGGAGACGTCTTTGCCACCACGGCGAGCATCGTGCGCCTCCATGACGGCAGCGTCGATGTCGCTGTCAACGACTACGGGGACGGACATGCCGTCTACCTTGCGGGTCTGCCCTACAGCGCGGAGAACTCGCGGCTCCTGCATCGCGCGCTGATCTGGGCGGCCACCGGCTCCCTCGAGGACCTCACCGAGGTGTGGATTGCCGACGACCCGCGCGTGGAGGTCGCCTTCTACCCATCAGTGGAGCGACTCTTCGCCTACAACGGGTCGGAAGCAGCCATCAGCACGCGGCTGCGCGGTCCCGGGGGCACCGAGGTCTCGGTCGACCTCGCGCCTCTCGATTCGCAGTGGATCGACCTTGCGACTCCCGCCGCTACACCGGGTGAGGCGTAGAGAGCGTTAGGCGTCCTCGCTCTCGCTCGCATCGGTCCAGATGCCGAGATCGCGTTCGGCGGCGAGTTGCGCACGTGCTTCCGCTTTGGCGTCCATCCGCTCGTGGTGCTCGCGTCGCCGTTCACTCGTGGTACGGCGCGTCGACTCATTCAGGCGCTGGTCGGTGCCCCGCGCGCCCAGCAGTTCGGCGCCCGTCATGAGGGTCGGCTCCCAATCAAAGACGACGCCGCCGTCCAGTGGGCCGATCACGACGGCGTCCCCCGCCAGAGCCCCCGCCTCCACAAGCCCATCCTCCACGCCGAGAGCCTGGAGCCGATCGGCGAGATAACCCACGGCTTCGTCGTTTCCGAAATCGGTCTGGGAGACCCACCGTTCCGGCTTGTCGCCACGTACCTGGTAGAGGGACTCTCCGGCGCGCTCATGTCGGGTCACGGTGAAGGGAGTCGCGCTCCTCTCACCGAGCGGTCGGATCACGGCGGGAGCAATCTCCGGAGCCGGCTGGGCGGCGCGGGCCTCCCGCACCAGGGTTGCCAGGGCAAAGGTGAGTTCTTTCAGTCCCTCGTGGCTGGCCGTCGAAATCTCGATGACCTGCAGGCCCCGCTCCCGCAAGTCGGGGGCCACAAAATCCGCGAGTTCCCGCGCTTCGGGCACGTCGATCTTATTGAGCACCACGAGGCGAGGGCGATCCATGAGCGGGACCGTCCCGCCCTGAATGTCGAGGTCCTCGGCGTATTGGGCGAGTTCGTCCTCGATAATGTCGAGGTCCGAGATTGGATCCCTCCCCGGCTCCAGAGTCGCACAGTCGAGCACATGGACGATCACCGCACACCGCTCAATATGGCGCAGAAAGGTCAGGCCAAGGCCCCGGCCCTGGGCCGCGCCCGGGATAAGTCCCGGCACGTCCGCCACCGTGTAGCGCTCCTCTCCGGCGACAACGACGCCGAGATTCGGCACGAGGGTTGTGAACGGGTAATCCGCAATCTTGGGGCGCGCAGCACTCAGGGCAGCGATCAGGGAGGACTTACCGGCCGAGGGGAAGCCCACGAGGGCCACATCGGCCACGGACTTCAGTTCGAGGACGAGGTCGCGTTCCTGGCCGGGTTCACCGAGCAGGGCAAAACCTGGCGCCTTGCGCTTCGTGGTGGCGAGCGCCGCGTTGCCGAGGCCCCCCTTGCCTCCGCGAGCCGCCATATAGCTGGCGCCGCGCCCGACGAGGTCCGCGAGAACGGTCCCCTCCCGATCCTTCACGACCGTCCCCTCGGGGACGGGCAGGACCAGGTCTTCCCCGTTCGAACCCGCGCGCATACCGCCCTTGCCGGGAGTGCCGGACGATGCAGCACGGTGCGGGCGGCGGTGGAAGTCCACGAGCGTGGTGATCTGCGGGTCCACCACGAAGATCACGTCGCCGCCGTCTCCGCCGTTGGCGCCGTCGGGGCCGCCGAGCGGCTTGAACTTCTCCCGGCGTACCGAGCTGCAGCCGTGTCCGCCGTTACCGGCGGTGACGTGCACCGTCACGCGATCGACGAACGTTGCCATGGGTCTTTCCTCCCCGGGGCATACGCCCCACCATATGCGAGAGCGGGCGGGTAGCGCCGCTACCCGCCCGCCTGAGCCGCACCGTGTGCGGCGTCGCGCTTTAGGCCTCAGTGACGAGGACGTCGACGACCTTACGGCCGCGACGATCCACGAAGCGGACCGCGCCCGCAGCCAGTGCGAAGAGCGTGTCATCTCCGCCGCGGCCAACGTTGTGGCCCGGGTGGAACTTCGTGCCGCGCTGGCGCACGAGGACCTCTCCGGCCTTCACATTCTGACCGCCGAACCGCTTCACGCCGAGGCGCTGAGCGTTTGAGTCGCGACCGTTGCGTGAAGAGCCGACACCTTTCTTGGTTGCCATTGCTCGTTCCTTCCGTCTTAGCCGTTGTCGATTCCGGTAATCTTCAGGCGGCTGAGCTTCTGACGGTGGCCCATACGCTTGCGGTAACCGGTCTTGTTCTTGTACTTCACGATGGAGATCTTCGGGCCCTTCGCATCAGCCACGATCTCCGCCTTCACGGACACCTTCGCCAGGTCCTTCGCACCCGTGGTGATGGACTCGCCATCCACGAGCATGAGAGGGGTGAGGTCAACGGTGTCGCCGATCTCGCCGGGCACCCGGTCAACGACGATCACGTCGCCGACGGATACCTTCTCCTGACGGCCGCCGGCCTTGACGATCGCATACACCACGTTGCTGCTCATCTCTGTCGTTTCGGGCACGGAGCACCGTGTGTCACCTCATCAGTGGACGGTGCCGACGTGCGGGTTTCGAATACTTGTCACGAAGCGCTTGAAGAGCGCACCGAGGATCTAGGTTACGTCAGGGCTACGCGGCTCGGCAACCTCGAGGACCTCGGCGCGGCTCCGTGGCGCTGTGGAATTGGGCACGTCCGCTCAGCTGCCGGGCGAGGAGGTCGCCCGCCGGCTGCGACGCGGCTTTTTCGCCCCTGTCCCGCTCGCGACGACGGTTGCACTCCCCGTCTCGGTCTCCGCCGTCTGTGAGATGTTCACCGGATCGCTGACCGCCGCGGGCGCGCCGCTCGTGGCCACAACGCGTCGACGGGTGCGCGGCTTGGTCTCGGAGGTGTCGTGCTCGCTTTCCTTCGCGTTCTGAGTGTCGGCCGGCGTAGTGCCCCGTGGTTCGCGCTCGGACTTCGGGGAATCCGAGCGTGCGTTCTTCGACGTGGTGGCCGCGTTGGTGCTCGCCCTCCGGGAGCGGCGTGGCTTCGAGCCGGACGTACCGCTGGATTCTTCAGCATCTGCGTTGGCATCCTCGGCGCGGGCCGGATCCTTGCCCTTTGTGGATCGGGACCGTGAGGGTTTCTCCTTGGTCGTCGCACGCTCCGAGCGCTTGGCGGATCCATTCTGTGAGCCCTTGGCGCGCGAACCATGCGAGGCCTTCGAGTTCTCAGCCTCCGGGCCACCGTCAGCGGAATCGGAGGCTGGGGCGCTGGATTTGCCGCTACCCTTCGAACCAGCCGCCGCCGCGGCGATCGTCTGGAGGGTTTCGCGCACGGCGCTACGTGCCTGTTTCGCGGCCTCCTCGTCGGTGGTTTCGTGCTGTTCAGCGCGCTCGTTGGATTTGGACTGGCCGCCGCGCCCGGAACGCTTCTTCGAACCGGAGCCCTGGCCCCGGCGTCGCCCGGAGCGAGAATCCTCGCCACCACCCTTTTCCACGGGTGCGTCGTGCACGATGAAGCCGCGGCCCTCGCAGTGTTCACATGTCTCGGAGAACGCCTCAACGAGGCCCTGGCTCACGCGCTTGCGAGTCATCTGAATGAGGCCGAGGCTTGTGACCTCCGCGACCTGATGCCGAGTGCGGTCCCGCCCGAGACACTCAATGAGACGGCGCAGCACAAGGTCTCGGTTAGATTCGAGCACCATGTCGATGAAGTCGATCACGATGATGCCGCCGATGTCGCGCAAGCGCAGCTGGCGCACAATCTCTTCGGCCGCCTCGATGTTGTTCTTGGTGACGGTTTCTTCGAGCGTGCCGCCCTTACCGGTAAAGCGTCCCGTGTTCACGTCGATCACGGTCATCGCTTCAGTGCGGTCAATCACGAGAGATCCCCCCGAAGGGAGGAACACCTTGCGGTCCATCCCCTTGGAGAGCTGTTCGTCGATGCGGTAGTGCGCGAAGACGTCCTCGTCCTTCGTCCAGTGGTGCATCCGGTCCACGAGGTCCGGTGAAAGCTCCCCCACGTAGTTGCGCAGCGTCCTCCAGGCTTTGTCACCCGCGATGGTGAGGGAGGAGAAATCATCGTTGAAGACGTCGCGCACAACGCGCACCGCGAGCTCGGGTTCGCCCTTCAAAAGGACGGGCGCCGACTTCGCAGACTTCGCTTTCTTCTCGATCTGAGCCCACTGCTTCGTCAGGCGCTCGACATCGCCGCGCAGCTGTTCCTCGCTCGCCCCCTCGGCTGCGGTCCGCACAATGACACCCGACCCCTTGGGGACGATGTCCTTCAGCAGTTTCTTCAGGCGGGCACGCTCGCCGTCTGGCAGCTTTCGAGAAATCCCGGTCATCGCGCCCGAGGGCACGAGCACGAGGTAGCGACCGGCGAGCGTGACCTGACTGGTGAGCCGGGCGCCCTTGTGGCCGATCGGGTCCTTGGTGACCTGCACCATGACATGGTCGCCGGAGGACAGTGCCTGTTCGATACGCCGCGGCTGCCCCTCGAGTCCCACGGCGTCCCAGTTGACCTCGCCGGCGTAGAGCACAGCATTACGTCCCTTGCCGAGATCGACGAAGGCGGCTTCCATCGAGGGCAGGACGTTTTGGACCTTGCCGAGGTAGACGTTACCTACCATGGAGGTTTGGGTATGGCGGGCGACGTAGTGCTCGACCAAGATGTTGTCTTCAAGGACGGCAATCTGGTTTAGCCCATCTTTCTCACGTACCACCATGTGGCGGTCCACCGATTCGCGGCGCGCCAAGAATTCCGATTCGGTGATGACCTGGCGGCGCCGCCCAGCTTGACGGCCTTCGCGGCGGCGCTGGCGTTTCGCTTCCAGCCGCGTCGACCCCTTCAGAGGCGTGACCTCGGCTCGGGCGCGCTCCCCCGCATCGCGTCGGCGCCGACGGCGCCGACGGCGAGTACCGCTTTGCGAGTCGTCAGCGTCGTCGCTATCCTCATCGCCGTCGTTTTCCTCGCGAGCTGAATCCTTCGCGCGATCAGAGTTCTCGGACTTCGCCGACTTCGAGCCGCGAGCCTTGCCTGAGCCGCCTTGCGCATCATCCTCGGAGTCTTGCTCGCCACGGGAACGCTTGGCGTTCGCGGAACCCTCCTGCGAGGAGTCCTTCGACTCCTGACCTCTGCGGCCACGTCCACCGCGCCCACCGCGCCGGCGACGCCGTCCGGTCGACTCGCTCTCGCGCTCCGGCTCCTCCCCGTCGTCCTCATCATTGTCTTCATCCTCCGGGGTCAGTTCCGCAACGGGGACTGCCGGTGGAGGCTGGAACAAGAGGGTGGCGGCGGGCAACGCGAGATCGGGGGTTTCCTGCGCGTCGCTCTCCTCAGAGTCGGCTGCAGGCTCGTCGGTGCTGTTCTCTACGCGCGTGCTGGCACGCCGGCGGCGACGCGCAGGCTTCTCGTCTCCATCTGCCGTGATTCCCAGCTCCTGCAGAACGTCCAGACGCTGGTCTTCGGTTCGTTCGGGGGTCTCGCGCCGCGGCGACAGACGGTCCGACGGCGCGGAAGAAAATAGCGGCATCTCTGCCGGGTCATGCGTTTCACTCACGCGTACTCCTGCCCGACGGCGTCGCACTCCCGCGTCGGGGTCACTCTTCGGTGCCCTTGGGCACCCGTAAAACTCAAGCTTCATCGGGTGGGTGGTCCCACAGTCTGCCCACCGTCTGCAGCGACGTTGGGTTACGGCGCATCAGGCAGGCCCGCACCGTTACGTGGGTGCGCCACGCATCGGTCCTCGCCCAAGTATCGCACAGCACGGGCCCTTCGGCCCGGTCGTGCCGCATGCTCGAGGGGTGACACGCGAAAACGCCCGCACACACGTCAAGTGTTGGCATACTCGATTCAAGGGTTATGCGACCGTTTTTGGCTTTTGCTGACAGCAGTGTCGAAAACCTGGGACTATAGTCCCCCAGTCATGACCTAGGTCCCACCTACCGTGGGACCACCATCCCTTAACCATGCGACCGAAAGGCAGCTCGGTGGACGCACTCGATCTTGCGCGGTGGCAATTCGGTATCACTACCGTCTACCACTTCGTCCTTGTCCCACTGACCATTGGTCTCACCCCACTCGTTGCCCTCATGCAGACGATGTGGATGAAGACCCGCAAGGAGCACTGGCTTCGACTCACGAAGTTCTTTGGCAAGCTCCTGCTCATCAATTTCGCCCTCGGTGTCGCCACCGGCATCGTGCAGGAGTTCCAGTTTGGAATGAACTGGTCTGAATACTCCATCATGGTGGGCGACATCTTCGGCGCGCCGCTCGCGATTGAGGCGCTCGCCGCATTCTTCTTGGAGTCGACCTTCCTCGGCTTGTGGATCTTCGGTTGGAACCGAGTCAGCGAGAAGATCCACCTGGCCTCCATTTGGTGCGCCGCCATTGGCGTGAACCTCTCGGCCTACTGGATTCTCGTCGCGAACTCCTTCATGCAGCATCCCGTGGGTGCCACCTTTAACCCGGAGAAGGGTCGCGCCGAGCTCAACTCGTTCATCGAGGTCATCACGAATCCGACCGCGGTGTCCGCATTCGGCCATACGGTCTCCGCATCCTTCCTCACGGCCGGTACCTTCATCGCGGGTATCTCCGCCTGGTGGATCGTGCGTGCCGTGCGTCGCGGTGACGAGGCCGAGGCCCGAACCATCTGGCGTCCAGCCGCGATCTTCGGCATGATCGTCATCTTCATCTCGGGCATCGTCGTGTCCCTCACGGGCCACCACCAGGGCCAGCTCATGGCCGAACAGCAGCCCATGAAGATGGCCTCCGCTGAGGTCATCTGCGAGACCGAAAACGGTGCGGGTCTGTCGATCCTTACGGTGGGCGACTTCACCAATGACTGTGACAGCCTCACTCACATCTTGACCGTCCCAGGCCTCGCCTCCTTCATGGCGACCGGAGACTTCAACGGGGAGTTCCCCGGTGTGCAGGATGTGCAAAGCGAAATGCAGGAGCGGTACGCGGACGAATTCGGTCCCGACCAGGACTACCGCCCCTCCCTGTTCATCACGTACTGGACCTTCCGACTCATGATTGGTCTCGGCGTCTTCTCCGCCGCGCTCGCCCTCGCCGCGCTCTTCCTGTTGCGCGGTGGCCGCGTGACGGGCAAGAAGTGGTTTGCCACCCTCGGCCTGCTGGCCATCCCGATGCCCTTCATCGCCGCCAACCTCGGGTGGATCTTCACCGAAATGGGCCGCCAGCCTTGGGTGGTGGCGCCGAACCCGGCAAGCCCTGTCGACGGCGTGTACATGCTGACGCAGGCGGGCGTATCCCCGACTGTCACCACGTCGCACGTCCTCATCTCGATGGTGCTCTTCACCCTCCTGTACGCGGCCCTCGGCGTGGTCTGGTACTTCCTGATGCGGCGCTACGTCCTTGAGGGCGTGCAGCATGAGGCCCAGCCGGATCCCGACGCGGATGCCGGTACAGAAACTTCCATGACGTTCGTCTACTAGACCGGAAAGGAGAACAACATGAGTTACGAATTCCTTCAAATTCTCTGGTTCATCCTCATCGCGGTCCTGTGGGCCGGATACCTTGTCCTCGAGGGCTTCGACTTTGGTGTGGGCATGCTGCTGCACTGGCTGCCGAAGAACACTCGGGAACGTCGCCTGATGCTCAACACGATCGGCCCCCACTGGGACGGCAACGAGGTGTGGCTGCTCACCGCCGGTGGCGCGACCTTCGCGGCCTTCCCCGCCTGGTACGCCACGATGTTCTCGGGCTTCTACCTCGCGCTGTTCGTGATCCTCGTCGTCCTGATCCTGCGGATCGTCGCCATCGAATGGCGCGGCAAGATCTCGAACCCCGCCTGGGGTGCGCGGTGGGACTGGATCCACACCGTCAGCGCCTGGATCGCAACCTTCCTGTGGGGCGTCGCCTTCGCGAATCTCGTGCAGGGCATGAACGTCATCGTCGTGGAGCGCGGCACCTGGACGCAGATTCCTGCGGACCAGGTTGCCTCCATGACGGGGGCCGAAGCCGCGCACTACATGCCCGGTGGCTTCTCCGGGTTCTTCTCCCTGCTCACCCCGTTCACGATCCTCGGTGGCCTCGTCACCGTGGGTCTGTTCCTCACGCACGGAGCCATCTTCATTGCGCTGAAGACCGCGGGTGACCTGCAGCGCCGCGCCACTGAGGCGGCGAAGAAGTTCTCGATCGTCTCCCTCGTGGTCGCCGCTGTCTGGGCCATCTGGGCGCAGCTCGGCCACGGTGGCCACTGGCTCGGCTGGGTCGGGCTCGTCGGCGCCGCGGTCGCGCTGGTGGGCGTCGTGCTCGCCACGCAGGCGGAGCGGGAGGGCTGGGCCTTCATCGCGAACGCGGTTGCCGCCGTGTTCGCCGTCGTGCTGATCTTCTCCACGATGTACCCCTACGTGATGAAGTCCTCGGTCGACGAAGCCTACTCGCTGACCATCGCTGCGGCGTCCTCCTCGGAGCAGACGCTCCCCGTGATGACGCTCGTGGCCCTCACGCTCGTACCGGTCGTCCTCGTCTACATGGCGTGGACCTACTGGATCTTCCGTCGTCGCCTCACGGTGGATCTCGTGCCCGAGCAAAACGCTGGCCTCGCGCGCGAAGTGTCTGCGCACTAGGCACACGATCGCTGACGGCGGCCGGGCTCCGTGCCCGGCCGCCGTTCGCGTGTCCGAATCGACCAACCTGGAATAATGAGCCACTGTGAAGCCCCTTGACCCACGCCTACTTACCGAGGTCCGCGCCGCCCGGCGCTCCATCATCTTTAGTGCCGTCACCGGTTTCGCGCAGGCGGCTCTGATCGTCGCCCAGGCGATCCTGATCGCTCACGCGATCACGCCCGTCATCACCTCGGGGGCGAGTTTCTCCTCGCGGATTCCGACTCTGCAAGCCCTTGGGGCCGTGATCCTCGCCCGTGTCCTCCTCACATTTGTGCACGACCGCTTTGCCCACCGCTCTGCCGATCGCGTGGTCGCCGAACTCCGCTCCAAGGTGTTCGCACACGTCGTTGCGCGCGGACCGCGTGCCACCGTCGCTCCCGGCGCCGACGTCGTCACGCTCGCCACTCAGGGCCTGGAAGACCTGCGCCCCTACTTCGTGAACTACGTCCCCCAGCTCCTCCTCGCCGTCACAGTCACGCCAGCGACCCTGCTGGTCGTCTTTTTCTACGACTGGGTCGCGGGCCTCACGATTCTGTTCACGATTCCTTTGATCCCCGTGTTCATGGCACTCGTCGGTTGGATGACCCAGTCCTACTCGACGACGAAGCTCGCCCGCATGCGATCTCTCAATGCCGAGGTGATCGACCTGCTCGCGGGCCTGCCGACCCTGCGCGGTTTCGGCCGCGAGCTGGGTCCCATCACTCGAGTGAAAGTCCTCGCCGCCACCTACACCAAGGTCACGATGCAGACCCTGCGTGTGGCATTTCTGTCGGGAGCGGTCCTCGAGTTTCTCACGACCCTGTCCGTCGCTCTTGTGGCCGTCGGCGTGGGGATGCGTCTGGTCTCGGGCCTCATGACGCTGCTGCCCGGACTCGTGGTCATCATGCTCGCCCCCGAGTGCTTCCAGCCGCTGCGGCAGGTCGGTGCCCACTTCCACGATTCGGCCGACGGCGTCGCCGCCGCTGATGCCACCCTTGATCTGCTGGCTACCCCGGTCCCGAGCGAGGGCAGCATCTCGGCGCCCGAACCGAGCGCGCCGGGCGCAGCCGCCACCCTCACCTTCGAAAACCTCACTGTCCGGGCTCCGGGGCGGGCACTCGAGGCTCCCGCGGCGCTCAGCGGTATGGCCCGCCCGGGCGCCATTACCGCGCTCGTCGGCGAGTCGGGAGCGGGCAAGACCACGGCCGTTATGGCTGCCCTCGGCGTGATTGAACCGTCAAGCGGGCGCGTCGCACTCAGCTTTTCAGACGGCACGGCCAGAGCCGTCCACGAGCTCACCTGGGAGTCGTGGCACCGCTGGTGCACGTGGGTTCCCCAGCGCCCCACCATCGCGCCCGGAACGATCCTCGATCAGTTCTCCGAAGCGGGCGAGCATGCTTCTGCTCAGCTACGCGCCGCGGCGCAGACCACCGGTTTCGCGGATGTTGTAGCCGAGCTACCCGAGGGATGGTTGACACGCGTGGGCCACGGCGGGCTCGGCCTATCAGTCGGGCAGCGTCAGCGCCTCGCCCTCACGCGCGCGCTCGCCGAACCGACCCCCGTCATGATCTTTGACGAGCCGAGTGCCCACCTGGACGCCGCGAGCGAACAAGCCGTGTTGAGAACACTCATGTCACTGCGCGAGCGGGGCGCCACCGTCCTGGTTGTCGCGCACCGGCCCGCACTCATGGCGCTCGCCGACGAGCGCCTCGAGGTGCGTTCCCTGCAGGCGGTGAGCGCATGATCTCGGACCTGCGCCGTATCCTGCCCCTACTCCAGCTCCGGATCGGCCGCTTCGTACTCGCTGTCCTTGCGGGTGCCGCCGGCCTCGGCTCGGCAATCGCGCTGTCCGCTGTCGCCGGTTGGCTGATTGCCCGGGCCTCCCAGATGCCGCACGTCCTCTCGCTGACCGTCGCGGCGGTGGCGGTCCGCACGTTCGGAGTCTCGCGTCCCATCATGAGGTACCTCGAGCGCCTCGCCTCCCATCAGGTGGCCCTCGATGGGATGGCCTCGATCCGGGAGCAGACCTACCGCATCATCTCGCGCGGCCGCGTCGCCACCCTACGGCACCTGCGTCGCGGTGACCTGCTCGCTCGTACCTCGACCGACGTTGAGGAGGTCGCAAACGTCGTCGTCCTGTCGCTGCTCCCCGCCGCTGTCGCCGCCGTCGTGGGAATTGGCGTCGTGATCGCGCTCGCATTCTTCTCCCCGGCGCTCGCCCTCGCCGTCGCACTCGCGCAGCTGGCCGCCGGCCTCGTGGGCCCCTACTTCACGATGCGGGGCGCAGCGATCGCCGAACGGGAACGGCGCGGCGCGGAGCTCGACCTCGGCGCTGAGGCGCTCGTCCTCGCCGAGGACACGACGGAACTGCGCGTCAGCGGTGCCGTGCCCGCCACGCTCACCCGGATCGGACGCGCCGAGGCGGACCTGACCGCCACGAGTGACCGCGCTGCGGTGCCGGCCGCACTCGGCTCCGCATTCGACATGCTCTCCCAGCTTGCGGCGGTCTTCGCCGTCACCGTCATCGGAATCCAGCAGGTGCACACCGGCGTGCTCGTCGAAGTCGAGCTCGCCGTCGTGGTGCTCCTGACCCTTGCCGCCTTCGAAGCCACCTCAAGGCTTGGTCCGGCGGCCGTGCAACTCATCCGCTCGGCCACCGCCGCCACTCGGATCCTCGAGCTGTTGGACGCCGCCCATGGTGCGCCCGTGACTCAAGCGCTGCCTGAGAGCCTGGACCCCGTCCCGGCACCGGGCAGCCCGCAGCCCGCGACACCACACGCCGTCCTCGAGCTGCAGGACGCGCAGCTCGCCTGGCCAGGCCACTCCCCCGTCGCCGAGCACGTCAGCCTGCGCGCTGAGGTCGGACGCTCAGTCGCGATCGTTGGGCCCTCCGGGATCGGCAAAACGACCCTGCTCGCCACCCTGGCCGGCTACCTCCCGGGGGGAACGCTGACTCTCGACGGTGTCCCGATCGCGGGCCCCGGTGAAACTCCGGAGCGCGAGGCGCTCAACGGGGTGGTCAGCCTCACTGAGGAGGACGCCCACATCTTCCACGCCTCGGTCCTCGAGAACCTGCGCGTTGCCAACGGCGCCCTCACGCGCGAGGAGGCGACGGAACTCGTGGGCCGCGCCGGCCTCTCGGACTGGCTCGCGGCCCTACCCGAGGGACTCGACACCATGCTCGGAGCCGACGCGCGCACCGTCTCCGGCGGGGAACGTCGTCGCCTCCTGCTTGCCCGAGCACTCGCCGCTCCCGCTCCCCTCCTCCTCATGGACGAGACCGCCGAGCACCTCGACTCGGACACCGCCGACCGCCTCATCGGAGATCTGATTGACGCGTCCTCGGCCGATCGCGGCCTCGTCCTTGTCACCCACCGCCTCACCCCCCTAGCCGGTGTGGATGAAGTCATCGTGATGGGTGCCGGACCTGGTGGCGTTGCGCATATCCTGGATCGAGGGACCCATGCCGAGTTGGTAGCCCGCAACGAGTACTATCGGTGGGCGCTCAGACAGGAGGAGGGCACGTGAGTATCGATCAGCACCTCTATGGTGCCGCCCTCGATCTCACCGCGACGCTCGATACCGCCGAGCTGCTGCAGCGCTTTGTCGACATCTCCCGGGATCTGACGGGCGCACCCTATGCGGCACTCGGTGTGCTCGCGGCGGACGGCACGACCGTGCAGTTTGTCTATTCTGGAATGAGCGCGCAACAGGCCGCCGCAATCGGCCATCCGCCCCGCGGCACCGGCGTGCTCGGTGCCATCATCGATCACGGGGCAATCGTGCTGGATGACCTCACGCAACACCCCGACTTCCACGGCTTCCCCGACGACCACCCCGCCATGACCACGTTCCTTGGCGTACCCGTCACGATCCGTGCCCAGGTCTATGGCCGCCTCTATCTCGCCGGCAAAGAGGGCGGGTTCACCGCCAAGGATCAGCGCCAAATCGAGGCGCTGGCGCAGGCCGCCGCGGTCGCCGTGGAAAACTCCCGCCTCTACGGTCAGGCTCGAGCCCGGGAACGCTGGATCCAGGTCTCGCAAGAGATCACCACCACTCTCCTGGAAGGTACGGAGGAGGAGGAAGCCCTCGGCATGATCGCCTCGCGCGTGCGAGAGGTCTCCGAGGCCGACACCTCCTGCATCGTGTTGCCCTCCATCGGCGAAAGCTGGGCTTGCGAGATCTCAGACGGCTACCGGGCCCGCGACCTGCTCGGCATCATCTTCCCACCGGACGGGCGTGCCCTGACCGCCCTCGAAGACGGCACGGGCCTGATCGTCGACTCGCTCCAGCGTGCGAGTACCGTGCGGATCCCCCAGCTGCTCGGTTTCGGTTCCGCCCTTTACGCCCCGATGATCGTGCGCGGGGCGCGCATGGGTGTGCTGATCCTCCTGCGCCGCCCCGGCCGCCCCTCCTTCGAGGGCGCGGACCTCATCATGGCGGAGGCGGTCGCCCAACAGGCCGGGCTCGCACTCGAGCTCGCGGCTGCTCGCCATGCCGAGGATGTCGCAGCCCTCGGTGACGAGCGGGCACGGATCGGTCGGGACCTGCACGACCTCGCCATCCAGCAGCTCTTCGCGACCGGCATGCAGCTTGAGTCTGCCCGTGAGCAGGCGCGCGCGACGGGACGCGAAGACCTCGTCCAGCTCCTTGAATACTCCCTCAGTTCCGTCGACGAGTCCGTGCGTCAGATCCGCTCGATCGTGCACCGGCTCCGCGAACCCGGTGAGGCACTCGTCATCGTGGAGCGGCTCCGACGTGAGGCCAGCCTCGGGCGCACCGCCCTCGGGTTCGCGCCATCCCTCGTCATCTCCGTGGATGGCCACAACGTGGACGAGCGTGAGGACGACGGCGAACTCGTCGATCAGCTCGACGCGCGCGTCGATCCGGACATCGCCGACGACGTCGTCGCTGTCGTCCGTGAGGGACTATCCAACGCGGCCCGCCACGCTAAGGCGAGCAGCGTCCAGGTACGGGTCGCGGTGCGCGGGCGAGGCCCGACGGGGCGTATCGAGATCGAGGTGGAGGACGACGGACTCGGCTTGGATCCGGGTTCTTCACGGCGATCGGGCCTGGATAACCTCGCCGCGCGGGCACGCCGCCACGGCGGTTCCTTCTCGGTCGGCCGTCCCGAGTCAGGGCGCGGCACAATGGTGCAGTGGCAGGCGCCCCTCACCTGAACTACTGACGCCAGCCTGCTGCCCGCTGACCTGCGACCCACGCGGCGACCTGAGTGCGGCGTTGCAGTCCCATCTTCGCCAGGAGCGCGGTGATGTGATTCTTCACGGTTTTCTCCGCGACCCCGAGGCGATCCCCGATCTCCCGATTGGAGAGCCCGTCGCCGATGAGTTCAAGGACCTTGCGTTCCGACGGCGTAAGATTCGCAGTCGGGTCTCCGTGGTCGGCGCGCCGACGGGTCACGGTTCGCTCATCGAGCAGGATCCGCCCGTCGGCCACGGCGCGTACGACGTCCGCGATTTCGACGCCGCGCACCGTCTTCAACAGGTAAGCCTTCGCTCCAGCGTGCAAGGCCTGGGCGAGGGCGTCGTCGTCATCGAAACTCGTCAGCACGATCGCCTTGACGTCCGGGAGCTGCTCTCCGAGCGCCTTGATGATGTCGATACCGGTGCCGTCGGGCAGCTGCAGGTCCACCAAGATGACTTCGGGCTGCACGAGGCTTGCGCGGCGGATCGCTTCCGCCACTGTCCCCGCCTCAGCCACGACCATGAGACCGTCGGCGCGGTCGACAATCTCGGCAATTCCTCGTCGCACGATCTCGTGATCGTCAACGATCATGACGCGAATATCCCGGGACTCTGATTCGTTACTCACACGGCACACACTAGCCGATTCATCCGCCGCGCGGACCCGCACCTAGGGTGCGAGATGCGCACCGCTCGGCCGGCGTTGGCAGCGCGGGCAGCGAACCGAGGACCGATTCATGAAGGATTCGCGCACGAGCGGGCGTCCACATCTTCGGCAGGGCAGACCGGCACGCCCGTAGGCGTCCAGTCGCCGCTCAAACCAGCCCGAACGACCGGAGACATCCACATAGAGCGCGTCAAATGAGGTGCCGCCGGCAGCAAGTGCCTCCCGCATGACCTCGCGAGCGTGGCTGAGCAGCGCGAGGGCGGCGCTCTGGCGCAGGGTGGCCGTGGCACGTCGCGGGTGCATGCGGGCCCGCCACAGCGCCTCATCCGCGTAGATATTCCCGATTCCCGAGATGAGGCCCTGATCGAGCAGGGCGCGTTTGACGGCGGTCGAGCGTCGCCGCATGGCCTTCGCCGTGGCGGGTAGGTCGCACGCCGAATCCAGCGGATCGCGGGCGATGTGGGCCACGGCCTCGGGGACGGTGGCCATGGTGGCCCCCCAGCCGCCGAGAGCGCCATCCGACGTCGGCACGAGCGCGCTCACTAAGGTGTGGCCGAAGGTTCGCTGGTCAACGAACCACATCTCGTGGGGGCCCACCCGGTACCGGGCCCGCAGATGGGTGCGCGGCATGTCCACACGCGGGTCAATGAGAAGCTGCCCGCTCATGCCGAGGTGGAAGACCAGTGCCGTGTGGGCCGCGGGTATTTCGAGCCACAGATATTTGCCACGGCGCGCAACGCCGCCGATTCGCGCATCGCGCAGGGCTCCAACGTACGCGTCGGTGCCGCCTGGGCTGCGGCGTGTGGCGCGGGGATGGTAAACCTCGACCGCCGCAATGCGCTGGCCCGCAAGGCGCGTGGCGAGGCCCGCACGCACTGTCTCAACCTCGGGTAGCTCCGGCATCAGGCGGGTGCGCTGTCCTTCCCCACGAGCACTTCGCAGGCGAGCTGGGCGGCCTGGGCGAGGGCGGCCCTTTTCGATTTGCCGCTGCCCGTGACATCGCCATCAGCAAGCGCGAGGGTCGCGGTGTAGGTTTTATCGTGATCCGGGCCCGTATCGCTGAGCACGAACTGAGGCTCACCCATGCCTCGTTCGTGGAAAATCCCCGCCAGTTCGGTACGCCAGTCGACGCCCTGGCAGCGGGAGGTGACGCGCTCGATCTGCGGGATGATGAGGCGCAGGATGAACCTCCGGGTGGCCTCGTATCCAGCCGAAAGGTAGGCCGCCCCGATGACGGCCTCCATCGCGTCACACAGGATCGAGGGGCGGTCCCGTCCACCAGTCTTGAGTTCGCCCTTACCAAGCAGGAGGTACCTGCCGAGATTCAGGGACCGGGCCACCCGCGAGAGCGAATCCTGGGAGACGACACCGGCACGGATCGTGGAGAGCTGGTACTCGTTATGTGTCGAGAACTCGTGGAAAAGGTGGTCCGTCACGATGATGCCTAGCACTGAGTCGCCAAGGAACTCCAGCCGCTCGTTCGTGGGCAGACCACCCGCCTCGTGGGCGAAGGAGCGGTGGGTGAGCGCGAGTACGAGCAGTTCTGGGTCGATCTCGAGCCCAAGAGACTCTCGGAGCTCAGCGACGTTGCCGCTCATTGGGTATCGCCCGCGTCAGCGGCGAGACGATCACGCAACTCGGCGAGGGAAGCGAGGCGTGGGTCGATCTGCTCGTGAGCATGCCCGGGCTCCGCGTCCCGTAGGTCGATGCCGCAGCCGGGGCATAGTCCCGGACAGTCCTCCTCACACACGAGGGTGAACGGCACCTCGCCGAGGATCGCGTCCCGCACTGGCTGGTCCAGGTCGATGGTGCCCTCCTCGAGATGCACCATGTCCTCGACCTCCTCATCGCCCTCCTCGCGGGCGCGCTCAAGAGCTTCGGGGCTCATGAAGAGCTCGTCGATCCGCGCCTCGATCGGCAGGGTGAGCGGAGTGAGGCAGCGCACGCAGACGGCGTGCAGACTCGCGCGGGCGACTCCCGTGAGGAAGACACCGTCAACGACGGCCTCGGCGCTCGCCTCGACGTGCACATGCTCGCCCGGTTCCAGCCACGCGAGATCCGTCCCCCACCGCTCGGTCACGGGAAGAGCTCGCTCGAGATCTCGATGGGTTCCCGCTCGGGTGGGAAGGTCGCGGGCCTCAACCCGCCAGGGCGTGTGCTCGGTGTGGTTCATCATGACTCGTTCTTCTCGATGTCGTTCGCGAGGACGGCGCGGCCAGCCTCAACCTGCCGTTGGATCCGACCGATGTGTACCTCGAGTTCGGCGAGCTGGCGGTCGCAGTAGTCTTCCGCGCCGCGGCGCAGGTCCTCAGCGCGCTCCATGGCTTCGGATTCGAGCTCACGGGCCCGACGGCGTGCGCTCGCCACGATCTCCTGTTCGCTCACCAATTCTTCCGCACGCCGATGCGCGTCAGCGCGGATGTGTTCGGCCTGTTCGCGGGCGCTCGCGATTGTCTGATCGGCGCCACGCAGGGTCGCGTCGGCGCGCTGGATCTCGCCGGGCACCATCTGGCGGGCCGCCGCCAGGAGGTCTAGGAGTTCAGCCCTATTCACGAGCACCGACGCGCTCATGGGCATAGCGCGTGCCTCACGCACGATCGCCTCGATGCTGGTGAGGATCTCCGTGAGATTAGCCCCGCGGTTTTCCGTCACTACGCCCTCCGCCCAAAGACACCGTCGAGCGCCCGCGCCACCGGCTCGGGCACGAACCCGGAGACATCTCCGCCGTGGCGGGCCACGTCCTTCACGAGGGAGGAGGCGATGTGGTTGTAGGAGGGCTCGCCCATAATGAACACGGTCTCCAGGCCGGAAAGCTTGCGGTTCATCAGGCTCATGCCGAGCTCATCGTCGAAATCGGCGCTCCCCCGCAAGCCCTTCACGATCGCGTTGGCTTCCTGTTGGCGGCAGAAGTCCGCCAGTAGCCCTGAGACGGGTTCGACGCTGACGCCGTCAATGTGATGGCAGGAGGCACGCGCGAGCTCGACGCGCATGTCAAGGTCGAACAGGGAGGTCTTCGCGGCGTTGTAACCGACCGCGACGATCACGCGCTCGAAGAGCGTACGGGCGCGTTCGATGACATCGACGTGGCCCAGGGTGATGGGGTCGAAGGAGCCGGGGCAAATGGCAAGTGAGGCGGTCATGGGCCCAGCCTAATCGTCTGCCCCCGTTGGCGCACCGGCGCCCAGCTCCGCGTAGATGATCGCGCTATCGCCGTAGCGCCGTGTACGCCAGGCGGTGAAGGGTGCGGGCAGACTGAGCTCAATGCCGCAGGCGTGCTCAATCACAACGAGGCCGTCGGGCTCGACGATCTCACCGGCCGCGATCTGCTCCAGGGCGCCCACGACGATCCGCTCGGTCTGCGCGTAGGGCGGGTCAAGGAAGATGATGTCGTAGGAGCCGGCCCGCGCCCCCGACCGGAGGAAGGTGAGCGCTTCCATGGTGTGGACACGCACCGCCTCTCCAGCACCGAGGCGGCGCGCATTGTCCTGACAGGCGCGGCTCGCGGCACGCCGCGAATCGACGAGATCGACGCGCCGTGCGCCGCGCGAGTAGGCCTCCAACCCGAGGGCTCCCGAGCCGGCGCACAGGTCCGCCACGCGTACCGAGTCCGTGAGTCCCGCGCTCGTCAGCGTTGAAAAGACGGCCTCCCTCACCCGCTCCGCGGTCGGGCGAGTGCCACTGCCAGGCACGCTCAGCCGTGCGCCACCGTGCTTGCCCGCGATGACCCGAATCATGTCCGCTCCAGATAGCTGGCCTCGGCTTCGCGCGCCGCGATGGCCTCGGCAAGGGTGGGATGCGCGGCGAGGGTGGGGTCCGCAGCGATCACGGCGCGTGCGTGAGTACGTGCCCGCTCGATTGTGTCGCGGTCTGCGAGTGCCGACAGGACACGCAGTCCAGAGCGCGCGCCGGACTGGCGCGAGCCGAGGACATCGCCTTCCCGCCGCAGTGCGAGGTCCTCCTCCGCGAGCGCGAACCCGTCGGTCGTGGCGGCGAAGGCCGCGAGGCGCGCGTTGCCCTGTGGATCATGAGCGCTCACGGTCGGGTCCAGGAGGAAGCACACGCCCGGACGCGTACCGCGCCCGATACGGCCGCGGAGCTGGTGCAGCTGCGCGAGACCGAAGCGTTCGGGGTTCATGATGACCATGACACTCGCCTCGGGAACGTCGACACCCACTTCGATGACCGTCGTGGACACGAGCGTGCGGACCTTTCCAGCAGCGAAGGCCGCCATGGTCTCGGCCTTGTGTTCGGGGCTCATTCTGCCGTGCAAGATCGCGATCCCGTGGCGGGACAGGGCTTCGTACGATTCGAGGTCAGCCGCCGTCTGGAGGACCGACGCGAGGGGGAGGGTTTCCCCGTCTTCGGGGCCGTCGTCCCCGTCGGGACGCACGCCCTCGGTTTTCTCATCTTCGGCGTCGATACGTGGGCAGACCACGAACGCGCGGCCGCCGCCCTCCAGCTCCTCTCCGATGCGTTCCCACATGCGGGCCACCCAGACCTCATTGTCGATCGGTACGCGGTGCGTGACGACCTCGGCCCGGCCTGCGGGTGCTTCGGCAAGTGTGGAGGTTTCCAGGTCTCCGAACACAGTGAGCGCGATCGTGCGGGGAATCGGTGTGGCCGTCATGTGCAGCATATGCACCCCGCCCTCCCCCGCGCCGCGCAAGCGGTCGCGCTGCTCCACGCCGAAGCGGTGCTGTTCGTCGACGACGACGAGCCCGAGATCTGCTGGCGCGACGTCGTCGGAAAACAGTGCGTGGGTGCCGATGATCAGTCCGGCCTCGCCACTGGCAATCTCGGCGCGAGTGCGCCTGCGCTCCGCTGCTGACTGCGACCCTGTGACGAGCGTGACGCGCGTGCCCTGCTCGGAGAACAGGCCACCACCGGCCAGGTCGCCGAGCATCGAGGTGATCGTCAGGTAGTGCTGGTGGGCGAGCACTTCGGTGGGAGCGAGCAGGACGGCCTGCCCACCCGAGTCGACGACCTGGGCCATCGCGCGCAGCGCCACCAGGGTCTTGCCGGAGCCGACGTCACCCTGGAGAAGTCGCAGCATCGGTGTCTCGCGGGCGAGGTCCTGGGAAATCTCCTCCCCCACGGCACGCTGTCCTTCGGTGAGTGTGAAGGGCAGGCGCGCGTCGAACGCGTCGAGGAGACCGCCGCGCCGCCCCGGTCGGGGCCTCGTGTGCGCCGCCTGCACGCTAGCGCGCCGACGCGCAAGGAGCGCCTGCAAAACGAAAGCCTCGGTAAACCGCAACTCGTGGCGTCCCTGCCGCGCGGAGACCTCCGCTTCCTCGGGGTCGGCAGGAGCTCCGATGAGGTGGACGGCGCGCACCGAGTCGAGGAGCGGACGCAGGCCAAGGTCGGCGCGAACCTCCGCCGGAACGACATCGGGGATATCGTCTGGGCCTGCGCTGTCGAGGATCGTATGGGCGCACGTTTCCATCGCCTTCGGGCTGAGCGCCGACGTCATGTAGTAGACGGGCACGAGAGCCGTGGCACGGCGTAGTGCAGACGCCGGGTCGTCATAGGCTCCATAGGGTTCAACCGTTGGGTGAGTCAGTTGCAGCTGGCCGCGGTAGCGACTGAAAACACCGGAGAAGAACGCCGTCGTACCGGGTCGGTAGCGTTCCTGGTAGTAGGCGACGCGCCCGCGGTGGGGAGCGAAGAACACGGCCGGGACGGTCATGGAGCCATCGGAGATGACAATGGTGACGATATGGCGACGCCCCCCGCGTACGGGACGGGCGCTCACATCGAGGATCTCGGCTGTCACGAGCACCTTCATGCCTTCGGGCACGTCCGCCAACGGCGTGCGCATACCGGGATGGACGTAGCGGTGGGGAATATGCCAGACGAAATCCTCGACCGTGTGCAGGCCGAGTGTGGCGAGTTTCTTCGCGGTGCTCGCCCCGAGAATATCGGTAAGCGGGCGGCGCAGGAATGCGCTCACCGGGGTGCCTCACTGGCCTCTTCACGATGCACCATGAGCCACAGATAGGGCCGCTCCTGGCCACAGGTGACGCGGGAGACTTCACGTCCGCGGGCCCTCAGGGCCGCCTCGGCGAAGGATGCGAGAGGCTCCGCGTTCGTGGCGGAGCCGGTCACGATTGTGGCGGGCTCCTCCCCGCCGTGTGGCAAACTCGCGAGCGCTCGACTGACCTGTGCTTCGCCCTCGGCCAGGGTGCCGCCCATGATCGGGTGAACGATGACCTCACGCACGCACTCCTCCGCAATGTGATGCGGGTGTGCGTCCTCGTCAACGAGTTGGGCGAGAGCCCATTCCGTGCACGTGGCGTACACGTGCGGATCGCACGTCGTGGGAGCAACACGCACCGTGATGCCTTCGGCAGCCACCATCGCATCGGTGGCGACCTCGCGCGCGAGATCAGAAAGCTCGGTCGTCGCGGGCAGGATCGTCACATCGCAGCTGGAGGCGTCGATGACGGCACGTACCAGGGTGTCGTAGCGCGGGTTCATGGTCGCGACGGCCCCCGAGCGGGCGAGATCCTCGAGGATGCCAGGCCCGCTCGCCGTCGCGACGAGACCCCGTGTGGAGGGCGGATTATGCAGGTGGCGAACGAGCAGCTGTTCCACGCGCCTACCTGGCAGTGCAAGGGTCGGGTCGTCCAAGTGGACGTGTACGTGCCAGTGGTCATCGACGCCCGCGACGACGGCAACCGAATGGCCCACCTCGCGTAGGTGAGCGCTCGTGGCGCGAGCCTGGCGACGGTCGCCGCGGTAGACGTACATGACCTCAAATTCGCCTTCATCGGCGGGCGCGGGACATGGAGAATCGTCCGTATCCGGGTCTGCGGGGCCCCACGGGATATCCGGCCGCTCGCTCACACCGAGCGCTTCGGCGAGCGCGTCAAGCAGCACAACGTAGGACGCAGCGCCGGCATCAATCGCGGCGTGGCGGCCGGTGGCGGCAGCCAGCTGTTCACCGGTGCGGGCGAGCGCGTCGACCGCGCTGCGGTGGGCGGTGGCGGCCACGTCAGAAAGGGACACGTCGGGCGGCATGCCGACGACCGCGTCGGCGACAGCGCGGCTCACCGTGATGATCGTGCCGTCCACGGGTTCGGCGACGGCGTCACGCGCGGCGATCGCGATGGCGTCCAGCGCACGGATCAGGTCCGTGGCGCGTGCCTCTCCCACGGACGCGAACGTCCGAGCGACCGCTTGGAAGGCCTGCGAAATGATGATCCCGGAGTTCCCCCGAGCCCCCCACAGGGCGCCGCGCGCGACAGCAGCGGTGAGATCCGGCAGGCTCGCGTCGGGTCCTAGCTTGTGGGCCTCGCGTGCCCCGGACGTCACGGTGAGCACGACGTTCGTTCCCGTATCCGCATCGGGGACCGGGAAGACGTTCAGCGCATCGACACGAGTACGCACGGCAGCGAGGGCGCGCAAGGCCTCCGCCAGCCAGCGGCGGGCGGTCGACGCGTCAAGGGTCTCGGTAGTGTGCATGGCTACCCGAAGGCTACCGCCCAGTTCCCTCCCTTTCCCAGTTGTGGCCAAGCGCACGCACGAGCGCATTTGGGTTTTACGCGTCGAGCTGTGTATTCTTGAGCGGTTGCCCCGTGTCTTACGGGGCTCCGGACCACCCGCACCATGCGGGATCAGCGAATATTCGAGGAGAAGAACCGTGGCTGCCACCTGCGACGTCTGCGGCAAGGGCCCCAGCTTCGGCAAGAGCGTCTCGCACTCGCACGTGCGCACCTCGCGCCGCTGGAACCCCAACATCCAGCGTGTGCGCGCCCTCGTCAACGGCGCCCCGAAGCGCCTGAACGTGTGCACCTCCTGCCTGAAGGCCGGCAAGGTCGCGCGCAACGCCTAACTCACTCGACACCGCTTGAGGCGGCTCGAGCTCAGGGGAGGACGGTTAGCCGTCCTCCCCTGTTGTGTGTCCACGTGCCGCACGGGCGGAATCTGCGTTTATCCTTCTTCGACGCCAGCGAAGTGGTCCCACCCGAGCGAACCATCCGATGCCTCCGCAAAGCTCACGCGCCCGCCGTCTGCCACGTCGGTGACTGCCCCGATAGGCGTGAACCCCGCGGGCAGCTCGTTCCCCTGCGGGAACGTGGCGAGCAGGGCGTGGTCTTCTCCGCCGCTGCGCCACCACTGAGCGGCCTGCGCGACGGCGTCCGGCACATCGAGCAGGCGGGCGACCTCCACCAGGGCGGCGCTGGGGCGGGCCATACCGATCTGAACGTGCACTCCGCTTGCCCGAGCGAGTCGGAGTGCATCCCGTCCCAGTCCATCGGAGATGTCCATCGCGGCGGTGGCTCCCGCCGCGGCAGCCGCCCGCCCGAGGGCGAGCGGCGGTGCGGGCCGCCGAAAGACGCGCCAGGCGTCCGCAGCCGGGCCCTCCTCGCGGGGGATTGTGCCGTCCTTCCCGAGGGCGAGTCCCGCGGCCGACATGCCGAGAGTGCCTCCGAGAGCGAGGGTGTCTCCGATCTGTGCTCCCGAGCGTGTCAGAGGCCGCCCGCCGTCCAGCGTGCCGAGTGCCGTCACGGCGACGGCGATCTCTCGGCCCGAACTGAGGTCCCCACCGGCGACCCCGACCGGGTGCCCCCACGCCTCACGACCCGCCGCGCATGCCTCGGCAACACCGAGGGCCAGGTCATCAACCCAGTCGACGGGGGTGGTGGTGGGCAGGACGAGACTCACGAGCACGTGGGTTGCGCGCCCGCCCATCGCGGAGATGTCGGAGAGGTTCGCCATCGTCGCCCTCCAGCCCACATCTGCGCCCGTGGACCACTCGGTGCGAAAGTGTCGGTCTTGCACGAGAATGTCGGCACACGCGATCACCGAACCGGAGATCGTGGGCAGTACGGCGGCGTCGTCGCCGTTGCCGACGAGTGTCTGCCCCGCGGGCATGGTGGGAACAATTCGAGCCAGGAGAGAGTCTTCGCCGAGCTCGGCTACGGTTTGATCGCCGATATGCACGCCTTCACCGTACAGTGAAGGCGTGTCCCGTTTGCCACTCCTCTCCGCGTGTGCGCTCGCCGCACTGGTGACGCCGCTGCTCGCATGCACACCGAGTGCCCATCTCGAACCCGCTGAAAACGCGCCCGATCCCGTGTGTGCACGCATGCTGCAGCGGCTTCCCCGCGAACTCGTCGGTCTGCCGCGGATCTCGACAGACGCGCAAGCAACCATGGCCTTTGGCACCCCCGATGCCCCCGTCACGATCCGCTGTGGGCTTACCCCGCCCCCGCCGACGACGGACCGTTGCCTGTCGGTGAGTAAGACCGATGAGGACGCGGGCGTGGATTGGATCAATCCGGAGGCGGGCTCCCCGCTGCTGCCCGAACACGCGCCGTCGGATGCCTGGGTATTCCTCACGTATGGGCGCACCCCCGCACTCGAGGTAGTGATCCCCGTGGAGAGCGGGATCGCTCAGCCGACGGCGGCGCTGCTTGCGGTGGAGCCGGCCGCCACGCTCGTCGAGGCTGAGCGCACCTGCGTGGGCGCTACCGACCTCATCGGCGAGGACTAACGCAGCCCCTGTTCGCGCTGGAGCGCGAGTTCAATGAGTTCGCTAACGAGCTCGGTGTAGTGGAGACCGCCGGCGGCCCACAGGTAGGGGAACATCGAATACGGGGTCATGCCCGGCATTGTGTTGATCTCGTTAATGACGGGATTGCCGTCGCTCGGAAGGAAGAAATCAACCCGGGCAAGCCCCTCACATTCGAGCGCCTCGAAAGTGCGGATCGCAAGATCGCGGATCGTATGTTCCTGCTCGGCTGTGAGCTCGGCAGGGCAGGCCATCGTGACCGCATCGTGCGCAAAGTACTTGGTCTCGTAGTCGTAAAACCCGTCGCTCGGCAGGTCCATGATGAGTTCACCGATCGGCGCGACGCGGGCTTTGCCGTCCCTCCCCTGAAGGACGGCCACCTCAATCTCTCGCCCCTCGATGCCCTGCTCGATGATGACCTTCGGGTCGTGGCGCTGCGCTTCACGGATCGCGTCCTCTAACTGTGCGAGATCGGTGACGCGCGTGATCCCCATCGACGATCCGGCGCGGGCGGGTTTCACGAACAGGGGCGGGCGCAGGCGTGCGCACTCCGCCAGCACCGCGTCGCTTTCGCGTTCGAAACGCTGTGCCGTCGCTGCGACATAGGGACCGACCGGCAGGCCGGCTCCGGCGAGCACCACCTTCGTGAACTGCTTATCCATCCCAGCGGCGGAGGCGAAGACGCCGGCACCGACGTAATGCACGCCAAGCATCTCAAGCATGCCCTGCACCGTGCCGTCCTCCCCGAAGGGGCCGTGTAGGAGAGGGAAAACGACGTCCACGCGGCCACGATCGCGCCCACCGGACCACGCGTGCACGCAGCCGTCGGCGGTCTGCACGAGGGCCGCCGCAGGCGCCTGCGGGTCAACCTCCGCGCGCCCACCCTCGAGCGGGGTAGCGTCATCCGGAAGGTGCACCCAGGCACCGGAACGGGTGATGCCGAGGACGATCACGTCATAGCGGTCCCGATCCAGGTGGGTGAGGACTCCGGCAGCGGTGAGGCAGGAGATCGAATGCTCGGTGGAGCGGCCGCCAATGAGCAGCGCGACGCGGGGGCGAGTACGAGTCGTGTTCATCTCCGTCAGCATATGCCGGGGTTTCCTCTCGCGGCATCTTTGGCGCGGGTTTAAGGTAAAGTGCATTGCCGAGTGAGGAAAGGGTTCACATGCGTCGATCCATTACTGCAGTTCTCGCCGCGGGCGTTCTCGCCCTGTCCGCGTGCACCGGTTCCGTCTCCCCCGAAGAGGAGGCCACCGAGACCCCCACGGCCACGGAGTCCGCCTCCGAGAGCCCGACGCCGAGCGCCGAGCCCACCGAAGAGGAAACCGAGGACACCTCGGAATCCGAGAGCCCCGAAGCATCCGAGACGAGCGAGGCAAACGAGGCCGGCTCCTCGGGCATCGAGGTCGTCTCCCAGCAGGGCAAGCTCCTGCTGACAAGCACGAGCGGCGCGAGTGACCCCTCCACCAAACACGGCAAGATCGTGGTGTCTCAGGGCGGATGCATCGGCTTCGTCGAGATTCCCAAGGGAGGCAAACCGCTCCCCATCGTCGCGCCCAGCGGTTCCACGATTGAGCGCAACGGCCAGGTGACGATCGGGGGCGCCACACACCACTTCGGTGCGATCGTTGATCTGTCGGGCTCCGTGACGGATGCCGGCGACAAGATTCCGGCCGACACCGCCGAACGCTGTGGGGCCTCCCAGGTGCTCTGGCTCGCAAACGATTAACCACCCGGCCCCCAGCCGGTGATCGCGCGGCGCGCCCTTATAGGGGTGCGCCGCGTGGCGTCTTTAGGCGCGCTCATCCTTGTGCGGACGCGACAGCAGCAGACGCGTCATATCCTCCAAATTGAGGCCATCTCGCAGGACCGCCACGACCGCTTCGGTGAGCGGCATATCCACGTCGTGGGCGCGCGCGAGTTCCAGGACGGAGCGACAGGTTTTCGCGCCCTCGACCGTTCCGCCAGCCGCCGCAATCGCGTCGTCGACACCGAGGCCGCGCCCGAGACTCGCACCGAAGGAGTGATTTCGCGACAGTGGGGAGGCACACGTCGCGACGAGGTCGCCCATGCCGGCGAGTCCCGCCATCGTCGCGGATTCTGCGCCCAGTGCCGTCGCGAGCCGCGTGATCTCTGCCAGGCCCCGCGTAATGAGCGTCGCCTTCGTGTTGTCGCCGAAGCCGGCGCCAGAGGCCATTCCGACGGCGATCGCGACGACGTTCTTCACCGCGCCCCCAATCTCGACGCCGATCACGTCGCTGTTGGTGTAGGGCCGGAAATAGTCCGTAATCGTGAGGCGGGCGACCGATTTCACCCGTTCGTCGTCGCGCCCCGCCAGAACGGTCGCGGTGGGCTGTTCGGCCGCGATCTCACGCGCGAGGTTCGGGCCGGAAACAACGACGAGGCGCTCCTGTGAGACACCGAGCACATCGGTAAGGACCTCACTCATGCGCAGATCCGTGGAGAGCTCCACCCCCTTCATGAGGGAGACGACGCTCGCGTCCGCACGCAGGTGGGGAGCGCGCTCGAGTACGGACCGCGCCGACTGAGCGGGCACAGCGACGACGAGGACGTCGGCGCTCTGGACCGCCTCCTTAAGGTCCGTGGTGGCGCGAATGGTCTCCGGCAGCGGGAAGCCCGGTAGGCGAGCAGAGTTGTGGTGGTTCTCGGTGATATCGCGCACGGTCGAGGCAGAGCGGCCCCACATGAGGGGTGAGTGGCCCGCGTCGGCGAGGACCTTCGCGAACGCCGTGCCCCAGGCACCCGTGCCAAGGATCGAGATCGAGGGACTCATCGCCGTCCCGCCCCGCGGTGACGCTTCCGCTTACGCTTGAGTGGGCGCGGATCCCCATCGACGGCCACGTCATAGACCCGCTCCGGCGGCGTCTGGCCGCGCAACTGGGCCACCCCAGCGGTGAGGTCCGCCATGATGCGGCGGGTGGCCTCACGAACCGTTTCGGCCGTGGCGGGCTGCTCGCGTAAATCGCTCAGGTCAACGGGCGGCAGAGCCTTCACCTTCACCGGCACATTCCGGCGAAACTTGGGGCGCACTGAGTAGCGCCCAATCGCCTCTTGGGTACCCCACTGTGGGATCGGGATGACGGGCACGCCCGTCTCGAGGGCGAGGCGTGCCGCTCCGGTTTTGCCCTTCATCGGCCACATGTCCGGATCTCGGGTGAGCGTGCCCTCGGGGAAGATGCCGACGCATTCGCCACGCAGGAGTGCGGCCTTCGCTTCTTCGAGCGCTTTCGCGGCGTCATGGGTACCACGCTCGACCCGGATCTGATCGGCGGCCGCGAGCATACGGCCCACGAGCGGAGTCTCGAACAGTTCGGACTTCGCGAGAAATTTCACGGGTACCCCGTGATCGACAAGGAAGTGCCCGAAGGTGAGGGCGTCGATATTCGTGACGTGATTCGAGACCGCGACAAACCCCCCTTCGGGTAGGTTCTCGCTGCCCGACCAGCGCGGCTCAGTATAAAACTCGAGCAGCGGGTGCAAGATGTTCACGATCGTGGAATACGTCCGCGATCGCCTCCGCTGGTCCGGGCCGGGAGTGTCGCTCATGTGGTCCTCATTTCCACGTCCGCGCCAAGTGCGTGGAGCTTACCGACGAAATTCTCATAGCCACGGTTAATGAGCGAGATACCCCGCACGTTCGAGACTCCATCGGCTGCGAGCGCAGCGATGAGATGGGAGAAGCCGCCGCGCAGGTCTGGGACGGTGATATCCCGCGCGTGCAGGGCCGTAGGCCCCGAGATCACGGCAGAGTGGAAGAAGTTGCGCTGCCCAAAGCGACATGGGAGGCCGCCGAGGCACTCGCGGTAGACCTGAATCTGAGCGCCCATGGCGCGCAGCGCATCAGTGAAGCCGAGCCGGTTTTCGTAGACCGTCTCGTGCACAATGGACAGACCGTTGGCTTGAGTGAGGGCGACGACGAGGGGCTGCTGCCAGTCGGTCATGAAGCCGGGGTGGACGTCGGTCTCCAGGACGATCGAGTTGAGGGCGCCTCCCGGGTGATAAAACCGGATCGCGTCGTCGCTGATATCGAATGCTCCGCCGACTTTGCGGAACGTGTTGAGGAAGGTCATCATCTCCGGCTGAGAGGCGCCCCGCACGGTGACGTCACCGCCGGTCGCGAGCGCAGCCGCACCCCAGGACGCTACCTCGATACGGTCACACAGGGACGTGTGCGTGAACCCGACGAGCTCATCCACACCTTCGATGCGGATCACCCGGTCGGTATCGACCGAAATCAGAGCACCCATCTTTTGGAGGACCGCGATGAGGTCCATGATCTCCGGCTCGATTGCCGCGTTCGACAGTTCCGTCTTTCCCTCGGCACGCACGGCCGTCAACAGCAGCTGTTCGGTGGCGCCCACTGACGGGTAGCTCAGGCGATACTTCATGCCATGCAGTCCGTTGGGAGCGGTGATGTGGATGCCAGTATCGGTAAATTTCTCGACCTTCGCGCCGAACTCACGCAAGATGTCGAGGTGATAGTTGATGGGACGGTCCCCGATCTGGCAGCCGCCAAGGTCGGGGATGAAGGCCTCGCCCAGCCGGTGCAGGAGCGGCCCGCAAAAGAGGATCGGGATACGCGAAGAGCCGGCATGCGCGTCAATGTCGGCAAGGCGGGCGGTATCCACGGCGCTCGGGTCCATGCGCAGGGTCCCCGCGTCGCGGTCATAGTCGACGGCGACACCGTGGATGGACAAAAGCCCAGAGACCACTTCGACGTCGCGAACCTGCGGCACATTGCGCAGCAGTGACGGGCTGGATCCCAGGACGGAGGCGACCATCGCTTTGGAGACGAAGTTCTTCGCTCCCCGAACCGCGATTTCGCCCACGAGGGGACGTCCGCCGTTCACTCGCAAGACCGAGTTCATCTGCAACCTCACCGCCCGGCAGCCGGGGCTCACGTAGGAAGGCTGCCTGAAGGTCCCGCTCGGGGACGCACTCCCCCTATTATGCCCACCGAGAGGGCTCGGCGCGCTGTCGACCAGGGCTGCGGCGCGGCGGTCCCCGCCCAGGCCCTGATTGGAGTGTCTGCGTGTGCAAGCCGCACGGTGCTGGAGAGCGCGGGGGCCGTCAGCTCCGTACTGGCAAGGTTGTGGGCTTAAATGAGGGTCGGGCCGCCTCGTAGGCGGTGATGTCGTCCTCGTGACGCAGCGTGAGCGCGATGTCGTCCAGGCCCTCCATGAGGCGCCAGCGCGTGTAGTCGTCAATCTGGAAGGGGCAGGTCTGCTCCCCGTAGCGCACGGTTCGTTCCACCAGGTCGACCGTCACTTCGAGACCCGGCTCAGCCTCCAAGGCGTCCTGGATTGCCGCGCAGTCCTCCTCTGAGATCTGGCCGGCCACGAGGCCCTGTTTGCCGGCGTTGCCGCGGAAGATATCCGCAAACTTCGGGCTGAGCACGGCCGCGAAGCCATAGTCGCGCAGCGCCCACACGGCGTGCTCGCGAGAGGAGCCCGTCCCAAAGTCCGGCCCGGCGACAAGCACGGAGCCGCGGCTATAGGGCTCACGGTTCAGCACAAACTCGGGATCGCGCCGCCATGCGGCAAACAGGGCGTCTTCGAACCCCGTCTTCGTGACGCGCTTCAGGTAGACGGCCGGGATGATCTGGTCCGTATCGACGTTTGAACGACGCAGCGGCACCCCGATCCCGGTGTGCGTGGTGATCGCCTCCATCACTTCTCCCCCAAATCCGAGACGGTCGACAGGGTACCGCGCACCGCGGTGGCAGCCGCGACCTGCGGCGACACAAGATGGGTGCGGCTGCCCTTACCTTGGCGTCCCTCGAAGTTACGATTCGACGTCGACGCGGCGCGCTCCCCCACCCCGAGCTGGTCGGGGTTCATGCCCAGGCACATCGAGCATCCGGCGAAGCGGAACTCCGCGCCGAAGTCAGTAAAGATCCGGTCCAGGCCCTCGGCCTCAGCCTTGGCGCGCACGCGCGCCGAGCCCGGCACGATGAGCACACGCACATCGGGGTGCTTTGTCCGCCCCTGCATAATCTTGGCGGCGGCCCGCAGGTCTTCGATTCTCCCGTTTGTGCACGAGCCGATAAAGACGGTGTCGACCGCAATGTCCTTCAGGGGCATGCCGGGCCTGAGCGCCATGTAGTCGATGGCACGTTCGGCGGCCTGCCGCTCGCCGGGATCACTCATCTCGGCGGGATCGGGGACTCGTCCAGTGAGGGGCGCCCCTTGGCCCGGGTTCGTCCCCCAGGTGACGAAGGGCTCGAGATCTTCGGCCTGCAAAACGACCTCGCGGTCAAAGGTGGCCCCCGGGTCGGTGCGCAGGGTACGCCAGTATTCGACCGCACGATCCCAGTCCTCGCCCGTCGGCGCGTGCGGACGGCCCTTGAGGTAGGCGAAAGTCGTCTCGTCGGGGGCGATCATGCCGGCGCGGGCGCCAGCCTCGATGGACATGTTGCAGATCGTCATGCGCTCTTCCATCGAGAGTTTCTCGATGGCCGAGCCGCGATACTCGAGCACGTATCCTTGGCCGCCTCCCGTACCGATGGTCGCGATCACCGCGAGGATGATGTCTTTCGCGCTGGTTCCCTTGGGCAGGGTCCCATCGATCGTGATCGCCATGGTCTTGAAGGGCGCGAGCGGCAGGGTCTGCGTCGCGAGCACGTGTTCGACCTCAGAGGTGCCGATCCCAAGGGCGAGGGCCCCAAAGGCGCCGTGCGTCGAGGTGTGCGAGTCGCCGCACACGACGGTCATTCCCGGCTGGGTGAGGCCGAGCTGCGGTCCGACGACGTGGACGATGCCCTGCTCGGCATCTCCAAGCGGGTGCAGGCGCACCCCGAATTCCGCACAATTCGCCCGCAGCGTCTCGATTTGGGTTCGCGAGATCGGGTCAGCAATCGGTGCCAGGATGTCGTCCGTCGGCGTGTTGTGGTCCTCGGTCGCGATCGTGAGGTCGGGACGGCGCACTGGGCGGCCCGCCTGACGTAGCCCGTCAAAAGCCTGGGGACTGGTGACTTCGTGCACGAGATGCAGGTCGATGTACAGGAGATCAGGGGCACCCTCGCCTCCGCGTCGAACGACGTGATCTCGCCACACCTTTTCTGCCAAAGTACTTAGCATGAAGGTAACTGTTCCGGGCAGTTCAGACTGACGCATTTGCGTCTCACGCTTTGAGATGAGAGTATTAGGCAATGGACAACTCGAGTGGTGTTGGAGTTCTTGACAAGGCAGCGCTGGTCTTGGGGGCTCTGGAATCCGGTCCGGCGACGCTCGCCCAGCTGGTGGCGTCGACGGGCCTCGCACGGCCGACCGCCCATCGTCTCGCCGTCGCTCTGGAGTATCACAGGCTCGTCGCGCGCGACATGCAGGGCCGATTCGTGCTGGGGCCGCGGCTCGGAGAGCTCGCCTCCTCAGCCGGCGAGGACCGCCTATTAGCGGCCGCCACTCCGATCCTCAAGGTCCTGCGCGATCATACCGGAGAATCGGCCCAGCTCTACCGGCGCCAGGGCGACGTGCGCATCTGCGTCGCCGCAGCGGAACGTCCGATGGGCCTGCGCGACTCCATCCCAGTGGGCGCAACCCTCTCGATGCTTGCGGGCTCGGCTGCCCAAGTGCTGCTCGCGTGGGAGGAGCCGGACCGTCTCCACCGTGGTCTACACGGGGCATCGTTCACCGCAACCGTCCTTTCCCAGGTGCGTCGCCGCGGCTTCTCCCAGTCCGTTGGCGAACGCGAGCCGGGCGTGGCCTCCGTTTCGGCGCCGGTCCGTGGCCCCTCGGGGCGCGTGATCGCGGCCGTCTCGGTCTCGGGCCCGATCGAGCGGATGGGCCGTCAGCCCGCCCGCCTGCACGCGCAGGCCGTCGTCGCCGCCGCGAACCGGCTCTCCCAGGTCATGCAGCGCACGGAACGCTAGGCCCGCGCGCCCACACCGGCGAGCCGGTAGGCCTCCAGGACCCGCTCCCCCACATCCGCCCAGTCGTAGGGGGGCGCCGCGCGCGCCCCGTCGAGAAGGCGGCGCAGCTCTGCCGGTGCGCGCCGCAGCCAGTCGAGAGTCTCGATCAGGGCGTCGTCATCCTCCGCCAGGATGCCGTCGACGCCGTCGGTGATGAACTCGGAGATTCCCGACTGCGCGCGGGCGAGCACCACGAGTCCCGCCGCCCGGGCCTCGAGCGCGGCCAGGCCGAACGCCTCGTGGATGACGGGCGAGAGGTAGACATCAGCGTCGGCGTAGGCCACCCTCAAGCGCTCCTGGCTGACGGCCCCCCGGACCCGCAGGCCCGGGCTGCGCGCGAGGCGCGGCCCGAGGGGACCAGCCCCAAACACGTCCATCGTGACCGGCGGCCCGCCCCGCTCGCGCACCTGAGCGGCGATCCGCGCGAGCACCTCGGGACGCTTGCGACTCGCGAGCCGCATGGCACTCACGACCCGCAGGCCCGTATGGGAGCGCGTGCGGGGGCGTGCCTGCGCGACGGCGCGCCACGGGGCGAGATCCGCACCATTGGGGATCACCCGGGTGCTCCCCCACCCGCCGAGAGCGTCGTCCACCTGCCGGGCGGCCACGGCCGACACGGCGCTGAGCACCGCGCCGCGGCGCGCCCAGGAGCGCAGCGGGACGAGGCGGTGATAGATCGGACGCACGCCCGCGAGCAGGCAGTGCCAGGTGATGACGGTCGGGCGGCCGAGGCGCGTGGCGAGGCTCGCACCGTGGCTCGCGAAGGGTGAGATCATCCCGTGGTGGACGTGGACGACATCGGCGCCGCGGATCGCCGCGGCCAGATGACGGCCCGCCCACGGGTTGACAGGGGCACCAAAGGGGATGGGGGCGACGAGGCGCCACACGCGCACTCCGCGCTCGATATCGCGGTGCACCCCGACCCCGCGGCCGTCCCCGGTGGCGGTCACCACGAGGACCTCGTGCCCGAGGGTGGCGAGGTGACGGGCAAGCGATCGCACCTGGGTCTCGATACCGCCGACGCGCGGGGCGTAGCAGTCGGAGACGAGGCAGATGCGCATACCCCCAGTCTCGCACGCTCCCGCAGCAGCGTCGCTCGCGCGCCGCGGCCGCTCCCGCACGCCCGGCGCGATATCTGCCGGTTCCGGTCGACCACCGAGGCGGGGGGGGGGGGGGCGGCCCCCCCCCCCCCCGCCCCCGCGTCCCCCCCCCGCCCTGGGGGTTTGGCGGGTGTGGGCCGCGGGGATCCCGCCCTCGCCTGGGCGGCACGCGAGGGCGGCCAGCGCGCAGAGCACCAGCGCCGCGACCCCAGGCTCGCGAGCATCGCGATCTTGCCTGCCGAGGGATTCGCCGCGGCGCTGGTGAGGAACGGCATGGCCAGGAAGAAGCCGAGGGGGAAGGACACGAGGAGCGTCGAGACGAGCGGAAGCATGACCTGCCGTAGGCGCGCCGCCCCGAAGACGGAGCGCGGCGTCCCCATGCGGGTGAGTGCCACCGTCTCGCGGGCCCGGTCGACCGTCGCGGACGCCTGGTTGATGAGGGTGGCCGTTGCGGCGAGCACGAGGCCGACCCCGAAGGTCACGAAGGTCCCCGTGCGCACGTCACCGATCAGCATGCGGTCGAACTCGTCGGGATGGCGACCGGGTTGTCGGGCATCGCGAACCCGAAGGCCGCGACGAGGCCGAGGATCGCGAGGGCGGAGACGTTCCGCCACGCGGCCTTGGGCTCCGCGAGGAGTCGGCGCATCGCGAGCAGCCGCCCGGGGTTACCGGTCCGCACGAACAGGTGCGCGACGAGCTGGATCAGCCACGGGCCCCGAGGTTAATCGCGCCGACGACGACGGCGATTCCGGCGCCGAGGATGAGGAAGACCGTGAGGTCAGCACTCGAGATGCGCACCCCGGAGGAGAGCAGGTAGAAGCCGGCGGCGGCAGCCAGCAGCAGGAAGACTCGCCAGGAGCGCAGCGCCGGCGCGGTGTGGCGGTGAGCGACGCCGAGCGGGCTGATCCGCACCCGCCGGAGCTCGAGGACCGTCAAGAGGACAGCGAGCACCACGATCGCGGCGACAATGGCGAGCCCGAGCGGCCAGGGCACGACCATCTCGCCGGGAGAGATCGCGGTGTGGTGGAAACTCACCGCCCGCCAGGCCGGCAGGCTTACCAGGTAGAGGCCCGCGCCCAGGACGGCACCGATGGCGGCGAGGACGATCGTCTCGATGATGGACATGAGCACGACCTCCCCTCCCGTCATTCCGATGAGCCGGAGGGATGCGAGGCGGCGGGCCCGGCCGGACGCACCGAGTCGGGCGGCGGCGCCGCCGAGTCCGAGGATAGGGACCACCAGCAGGGCGATCGCGATGACCGTGAGGTTGACGTAAAAATGTGCGAATTCCCCGACCGCCTCTCCGGTCGCGAAGGATGACTCGGCGACGAGGCGAACGAACTCCGCCGGCGGGTTGGCGGCCCGCTCGCGGAACATCCAGGCGCCGCCGGGGATGGGCACGGACGGCCTGGACGCCGCCCTCGAATTGCGCGCCGAGCACCCCGGCCTCGCGATCGTCGTCGTCTCCCAATACGTGGCTCCCGCCTACGCCTCGCGCCTGCTCGAGAGCGACGCCGGTGGGTTCGGCTACCTGCTGAAGGACCGGGTGGCACGGGTCGCGGATTTCCTGCGCTCACTCGAGGTGGTCGCGGCGGGCGGCGTCGTCGTCGACCCGGAGGTGGCCCGCCGCCTAGCCCGCGCTCGGTCGGGGCCGCTCGCGACGCTCACGCCGCGCGAACGTGAGGTGCTCTCGCTCATGGCGGAGGGACTGTCGAACGCGCAGATCGCCGAGCGCCTCGTGGTCTCCGCCGGGGCGGTCGCCAAGTACGTCGCTGCGGTCTTCGTGAAGCTCGGGCTGCCGGTCGGGGAGGACAACCGGCGCGTGCGCGCGGTCCTGACCTACCTGACCTCCCGCGAGGAACTGTCCTAGGCGCGACCGCACCGAGCAGGCCGCGTGCGGCCGCCCGGGAGCAAAAAACCTCCGTGCCGGGGTGGGCACGGAGGCTGCTGTACCCCCAGCCGGATTCGAACCGGCGTTACCGCCGTGAGAGGGCGGCGTCCTAGGCCACTAGACGATGGGGGCCGTTGATCCCCTGATCGGGACTGTTCGTACCCCCAGCCGGATTCGAACCGGCGTTACCGCCGTGAGAGGGCGGCGTCCTAGGCCACTAGACGATGGGGGCTAGCTGACTGGAAGAGACTACCCGGATTGGAGACCAGCTCCAAATCGAGGCGGAAAGCTTCCGATCGCTGGGGTACCAGGACTCGAACCTAGACTAACTGAACCAGAATCAGTCGTGCTGCCGATTACACCATACCCCAAGGGTGGTTGGTGACCGGTTCACGGCGAAGTATTACCGGATCACCAACCGAACTGCTACGTTACCCGAGGCCTCTCGCTCCGACAAATCTCCGGCTCGTGAGAGACCTCACCCGCCCGCGTTAGGCGTCCAGCCGCTCCGCGAGGGCGCGAAGCCGGGCGGCGCATTCTTCCTGCCCGAGGATCTCCATGGACTCGAACAGGGGCGGTGAGACCTGCCGGCCGGTGATGGCGACGCGCAGCGGCGCGAACGCGAAGCGCGGCTTGATTCCCAGCCCCTCGACAAGGGCGGAACGGAGCGCTTCTTGGAGCGGCTCGGCCGCACACTCCACAGAGTCGAGCACCCGCAGCGCGCTCTGCAGCACCTGGGGCGCCTCGGGCTTCAGCTTGCCGAGAGCCTTCTCGTCGTAGCTGAGGTCCGCACCGTCGATGAACAGGAACCCCATCATCCCGACGACCTCGCCGAGCAGTTGCACACGAGTCTGCACGAGCGGCGCCGCCTCGGTGAGGATCTCGGCCTCCCGCTCGGGGAGCTCCTCGAAGGCCGAGGCCTCGACGAGCCCGGCCGCGTGCAGATAGGGCACGCAGCGCTCTCGGAAGTCGGCGGGCTCGAGCATGCGCACGTGCTCGGCATTGATCGCGGTGCACTTTTTGATGTCGAACCGCGCCGGGTTGGGGTTCACATCGGCGATGTCGAAGGCCGCCACCATCTCGTCCTTAGTGAAGAGGTCGCGGTCCGGGGCGATCGACCAGCCGAGCAGTGCGAGGTAGTTCAGCAACCCCTCGGGGATCATGCCGTTCTCGCGGTGCAGCAGGAGGTTGGATTCCGGGTCTCGTTTCGAGAGCTTCCGGTTGCCGTCCCCCATCACGTAGGGCAGGTGCCCAAAGACGGGGATCTCTCGGGCGATGCCAAGCTCAATCAGGGCCCGGTACAGGACGATCTGGCGCGGTGTCGAGGACAGCAGGTCCTCACCGCGCAGCACGTGGGTGATCTCCATGAGGGCGTCGTCGACGGGATTCACGAGCGTGTAGAGCGGGTCGCCGTTCGCCCGCACGATCACGTAGTCGGGGATTGAGCCGGCCTTGAACGTCACCTCACCGCGCACGACGTCGGTGAACGTGATGTCCTCATCGGGCATCCGCATGCGGATGACGGGTTCGCGTCCCTCGGCACGGAACGCCTCCTTCTGCTCCTCGGTCAGGTCGCGGTCATAACCGTCGTAACCGAGTTTCGGGCTGCGCCCCGCCGCGCGGTGGCGAGCCTCCACCTCCTCGGGGGTGGAGAAGGACTCGTAAGCGTGGCCAGACTCGAGCAGCCGCTTCGCGACGTCGTGATAGATCTCCATCCGTTCGGACTGGCGGTAGGGGCCGTGCGGGCCCCCCACCCCGACCCCTTCGTCCCAGTCCAGACCGAGCCAAGTCAGGGAGTCAAGGATCTGGTCGAAGGACTCTTCGGAATCTCGCTTCGCATCGGTATCTTCGATCCGGAACACAAATGTTCCGCCAGTGTGACGCGCATACGCCCAGTTGAAGAGAGCGGTACGCACCATCCCGACGTGTGGGGTTCCGGTGGGCGAGGGGCAGAAACGAACACGAACCGGCTGAGCGCCGCTGTCAGTACTAGTCATGATGGCTTCAGTCTAACCGCGTTGCCGCAACGCCCGAGACGTGAGCGCCGTCGGCGTCGCCGTAGCCGGATCGGCGGGCCACGGATGCTTCGGGTAGCGGCCCCTCATCTCAGCACGCACCTGCGGATACGCGCCCGTCCAGAAGCTCGCGAGGTCCGCCGTTGTCGCCAGAATGGCACCATTGGGGGCATACAGCTCGATCGTGACGGGCGTACCCAAGATGCGCGGGCCGCGCTGTGCACCGAAGAACTCCTGGAGTTTCGCACCGATCCGCGGCCCCGCCCCCTCATAGTCGACGGGAACCTCCCGCCCGGAGGGGATGCGCACCCGCGTCGGGGCAAGCTCGTCGAGCCGGGCTGCCTCCGGCCACGGCAGTGCGGCGAGGATATCGGCCTTGACGTCGCTCGGGCGCACACTGCGCCCATCGGCGAGGCGGGCCACGCACGTGGCGGCAAGGCTCGTCTGGGCGCGCACCGCGTCGTCGCTGAGGTCGGGCCACGGAGCGCCGAGGTGGCCTCGGAGCGCCGCAAGGCGGGCGAACAGATCCGCGTTCGCCTGGGTGGCCTTGGGGGCGACGTGCCACCCGAGATCTCGGATGGCGTCCCGTGCCAGACGCTCCCCCACCCCCGGGTCAACCGCCGTCGGCTCCTCGTGCAGCACGATCGCCCCCAGGCTGCTCACTCGCCACGCCCGCACCCGCCCGCCAGCGAACTCGTGGTGGGTATGCTCGCGCAGGAGGTGGCGCCCCACCAGGGTGAGGTGCTCCTCCGCGAGCGGGGCGGCCAGCCGCACCAGCGTCGTCGTCGTGAGCTTTTGGATCTCGGCGACGGCGAGCCAGGTCGAGCCGATGAGCGGGGAGTCTCGTGCAAGTTCGATCCCGATTCCCGACGCGGTGAGATAGCGCGTCTGGGAGCCGGACCGCAACCGGGCGATGAAGCCGGGATGAGCGAGCGCTATCAGGACGGCGAGGGCGTCGTCATCATTCCAGGCACCACGGCCTCGCTCCTTCGGGGTGAGGCGACGCAGTCGGGCTGCCGTGCGCCCCTCCTCCCCCATGCGTCGCAGAGTGCGGGCATCGCCGCCGCACGGACGTTGGTCGGAGGCCAGACGAGCGGTGAGACGCGCGGCACGGTCCGCGCCCATGAGGGGCGCCGCGGCGAAGAGGGCCGCCCCCTGCCGGGGTGGGACCGGAGCGCGGGCGAGCCGCTCGCCGAGCGGGGTGAGGCTCCCGTCGCTTCGTTGGGCGCCGAGCCCCGCAAGTACCTCGCGGGCACGCTCGAAGGCGGGGGCCGGGGGATTGTCAAGCAGGCGCGAGGACACGGCACGAGGATCCCCCCAGGCGGCGAGGGCGAGGGCGGCTCCCGTGAGGTCGGCGGTGTGCACCTCGGGCGGGTCGGTGCGCCGCAACGTCGCGAAATCCTGGGGCGCGATGAGGCGTACGGCGAGGCCCGGTCCGAGGCGCGCAGCCCGGCCCGCGCGCTGTTCGGCGCTCGCCTGAGAGGTGCGCACAGTGACGAGGCTCGGGGTGTCGCGCTGCGCGTCGTAGCGTGGTTGGCGCGCGAGGGTCGAGTCGACGACGGCGCGCACCCCAGGAACAGTCAAGCCTGTTTCGGCCACCGACGTGGCGACAACGATACGGGGCTGAGTACTGCCCGCGAGCGCATGGTCTTGGGCTCGGCTCGGAAGCGAACCGTGCAGGGCTAGCACCTCGAGTCCTGCGGGAGCCTGCGCGCGGGCGGCGCCGACGACGGTTTCGACATCGCGCACCGAGGGCACAAAGACGAGCACACTGCCGGGGCTAACCTCCTGAGACGCGGCCAGCGCCTGACGCGCCACGTGCGAGAGGAAGGACGCAGTGGCGCCGCGAGAATCGAACGCCTGGACCTGTGCGGGCGGTGGGGCGTAGCGCACCTCAAGGGGGTGAGCCCGCACATCGGCGTGGACTTCGCGCGCGTCCTGTTCGCCGTCCATGAGGGAGGTGAAGGCGGCCCCCTCAAGGGTGGCTGACATCGCCCATAGAGCGAGATCGTCACGCAGGTCGGCTACATCGAGGCAAAACGCGAGCGCGAGATCTGCGTCGAGGGAACGCTCGTGTACTTCGTCGAGGATGACGGCACTGACGCCCGAAAGTTCGGGATCGGAAAGGAGACGGCGCACGAGTACCCCGGTCGTCACAAATTCCACCCGGGTCTTTGCGCTGGTGCGAGATTCGCCGCGGATCGTATAGCCGACCCGTTCCCCCACGCTCTCCCCCAGCAGGTGGGCGAGCCGTCGGGCGGCGGCACGCACGGCGATTCGTCGAGGTTCGGCGACGACGATTCGGCCCGCCCGTGCCCACTGATCGGCCGCGATCACGGGGGCGAGCGTGGTCTTGCCAGCCCCCGGTGGGGCGACGATAACCGCCCGCGGCACCCCGTATAGCTCGGGGGCGAGACGCGCGCACGGTAATTCGCTTAACGCAACGACCTCACCGTAGGACCTCATACTTGTACGGTAGTCCACATCACGTACTCGTCAGCACGAAGGGCACCACCGTGACTCCCAGCTCCCCATTCGGTGATTTCTCCGATTACAGTGCCGAGGCCATGGTCGCCCGCGGCACCCGGAAGTGGTCCCTCGACCCAGATGCGATCGGTGCATGGATCGCGGAGATGGACTTCGGGATTGCTCCGCCCATCGCCCGCACCATTACGAGCCACGTCGCCGCAGGAACCTTCGGCTACCTACCCGCACCCCTAGCCGAGGCCGCCAAAGAGGCCACGGCCACGTGGTACCGCCGCGCTCACGACTGGTCGATCGAGTCGAGCGCCGTGCGCCTCTTCCCCGATGTCCTCACGGCGCTGCAGGCGGCGATCACGCACGGCCTCGCGGAGGGCGCCCCCGTCGTTGTCCCGACGCCGAACTACATGCCGTTTCTCACCCTTCCCTCGCTCTTTGGCCGCCGTATCATCGAGGTCCCTGGACTCCGCGATGAGGCTGGACATTACCGCCTCGATATCTCCAGAATCGATGCGGCCCTGAGCGAGGGTGGCCTTCTGATCTTGTGTAACCCGTGGAACCCCGTAGGACGCGTCCTCACTCGCGCCGAGCTGCGCGAAGTGGAACAGGTCGTGAGCGCGAGGGGCGCCCGCGTTTTCGCCGATGAGATCCACGCACCCGTCGTTCTGGAGGAGTCCTGTACGCACGTCCCGTACGCCTCCCTCAGCCAGGCGAGTGCTGCACACACCCTGACCGCCATCTCGAACTCGAAGGGATGGAACATTCCGGGATTGAAATGCGCGCAGATGATCGTCTCCAACGACGCCGACGCGGCCGCCTTGGAGCCCTGGGTGGAGCGCTACGAACACCTGGCAAGCCCGCTCGGTGTTGCCTGCGCGGTGAGTGCCTACACGGAGTGCGACGCATGGCTCGACGACGTGCGCGAAGTGCTGCGCAATAACCGGGACCTCTTTGCCGACCTCATTGCGACGGGCCTGCCCGAGGCAGTACACGCTCCCGCGCAGGGGACCTACCTCGCCTGGGTGGATCTGCGCCCCTACGGGATCGAAGCACCGGGGGAATTCTTGGCGACGCGGGCTCGTGTCATCGTGAATGACGGGGCTGCGTGTGGCGCCCCCGGCTTCGCGCGAGTGAACCTCGCGATGAGTCCGGACAACGTGCACGAGGCCGCTCGCCGGATCGTCGAGGCGGTCCGCTCCGCCTAGCGGCGAACGACCGGGTTCGTGAGGGTCCCGATTCCTTCGATCTCCACCTCGACACGCTGGCCCGCCTCCAGGGGACCGACTCCGGCAGGGGTGCCTGTCATAATGACGTCCCCGGGCAGGAGTGAGCAGACGGAGGAGACGTAAGAGATCAATTCGGCAACCGAATACACCATCTCGCAGGTGCGCGCGCTTTGACGTGTCTCACCGTCGACGCGAGCGCTGATCGCCGCGTCTTCGGGCGAGAACTCGCCCGGTTCCTCCGCTACGACGAGGAACGGGCCGAGCGGGCAGGAGGTGTCGAAGCCCTTGGCACGCGCCCACGTGCGATCGGAACGTTGTGCCCCGCGCGCGGAGACATCGTTCGCGCACGTGTACCCGAAGATCACCTCGGCCGCGCGGTTCACGGGAACGTGGCGACAGGGCCGACTGATGACGACGGCGAGCTCAGCCTCGTGGTGAACCTCGGATTCCCACTCCGGTAACACGATGGGGTCATCGGGTCCGATCACCGCCGTATTCGGCACAAAGAACATGAGCGGTTCCGCTGGCACCTCACCGCCCATCTCACTCGCGTGGTCGGCATAGTTCTTACCGATCCCCACCACCTTGGAGCGGGGAATCACCGGTGAAAGGAGGCGCACGTCGGCGAGCGGGATGCGACGGTTCACGGTCTCGTAGCCCGCGAACAGGGGGTCAGATTTCAGTTGGACGAGCTCGTCTCCGTCGAGGACGCCGTAGGCGATGTGGTCCTGGTGCGTGTAGCGCGCGATCTTCATGGCTTCAGCCTAACGCTGAAGCGTGTCCTCACGGTTCCACACGGTGGAGCGCAGCCCGGCGTTTGCCGCGCGGGCGGGGTCGAACACCGGCTCGAGTCCGGAGCGACGCTGGTCGAGGTAGTCACGCAGCGTCGCTCGCACCTGCCGGGCGAGGATGGCGACGGCCACTAGGTTCACGAGTGCACCGAGGCCAAGCAGTAGGTCGGATAGGGCCCACACGACGACGAGGGAGGTGACGGCTCCTAGGGAGGCGACGATCAAGACGACCGTCCGGTAGGTGAGCGAGACCCAGCGCGCGGGACGAAACAGATCCAGAGCAACCTGTCCGTAGGAGTAGGCACCGTAGGCCGACGTGTAGGCGAACACGGCGATGATGATCGACATCGGCAGGGCCATCCAACTGCCGAGAGACGCCGTCACCCCCTCGGCCGTGAGAGATGCCGCCCGCGAGGGATCGAGGTCGGGCTCGTAGACTCCGGACACGAGGATCATGAGGGCGGTCGCGGTGCAGACGATGAGGGTATCGACGCCCACGCCGAAGGCCTGGACGAAGCCCTGCGTGCCCGGATGAGAGACGGTCGCTGTGCCGGCCGCATGCGGTGTTGTCCCGAGCCCCGCCTCGTTCGAGAACAGGCCGCGCCGGGCGCCGTTGATGAGGGCTACGAAAACGCCGCCAGCTACCCCTCCTGCGACCTGACCGAAGCCGAAAGCGGAGGCGACGATGAGAACGAGCGCGTTCCACGCGGCGACGGGGTTCATCACGACAATGACGAGGGTGAGGGCTACGTAGATCAGGGCCATGACGGGCGCGAGGAACTCCGAGGCCCGCGCAACCGAGCGCATGCCGCCGAGGATCACGGGGGCGAGCGCGAGGAAAAACACGCCCGTGGTGACCCAGCGGTCGACGCCGTGGTTGACGGCGAGTGTGCCGGCCACAGTGTTGATCTGGACCATGGGCACGGCCATGCCCGAGGCCACCATTGTGATGAGGGCGAAGATCACCGCAAGTGGGCGAGCGCGCAACCCCTTGGAGATGTAGTAGGCGGGCCCACCCCGGAAGCTGCCATCGGGATGCCGCACCTTGTAGAGCTGCGCGAGTACGGATTCTGCCATCGACGTCGCCATACCGAGGATCGCGACGACCCACATCCAAAAGATCGCCCCCGGTCCGCCGACGATGAGGGCCAGGGCGACGCCGCCGATGTTCCCGATCCCGACCCGGGTACCGACGCCGACGGCGAACGCCTGGAACGAGGTGATTCCCCCACCGGAGCGTCCGCGCGAACCGCGAATGGAGCGCCACAGTTCGCCGGCGTTTCGCAGCTGTGGAGCACCGAAGTAGAAGGTGAGGCCGAGGCCCACGATGATGAGGACGTAGACCAGAAGCCACGAATAGACGAAGTCGACGCTCGTCATGAGCGCGCCCGTCAGCGTCTCCCCTAGGCGTGCCAGGGCGTTGCCGATACTCTCCACGATGCTCACTCCCATCATCGGTGGTACTCAAGGGTGCCAAACCACGCCGGGAGGCAACATGGCGGTCCGAAACGTGGGCGCTGACATGATGGAGGTATGTCCGTACCTGTGCCCGAACTGAACGTGCTGCTTGACGACCTTGACGACGCCGGTCACCTCGGTGATCCCGACGCTCTCCTGCACGAATTCTCCGCCTGGGCGGAGCGCACGGGACGTCCGCTGTACCCGCACCAGGAGGAGGCGGCGCTCGCAATCGCGTCCGGGGCACATACCATCGCCGCCACCCCCACTGGGTCGGGCAAATCCCTCATCGCCCTGTTCGCCCACCTCAACTCGCTGGCACACGGCGGGCGTTCCTACTACACCGCCCCCCTCAAAGCGCTGGTTTCCGAGAAATTCTTCGACCTCATCTCCCTGTTCGGTTCGGCCAACGTCGGCATGATCACCGGGGACGCCTCCGTCAACGCGCAGGCCCCCATCATCTGTTGCACGGCGGAAATCCTCGCCCAGCAAGCCCTGCGTGAGGGCGCGCAGCTCGACGCACACTCCGTCGTCATGGACGAGTTCCATTTCTACGCCGATCCCCAGCGCGGCTGGGCCTGGCAGGTACCACTACTCGAACTGACAAACAGCCAACACATCCTCATGTCGGCCACGCTCGGCGACGTCTCATTCTTCGAACAAGACCTGAAGGAGCGCACCGGACGTGACGTCGAAACAATCACGAGCGCAGAGCGTCCCGTCCCCCTCACATTCTCCTATTCCACGGCGCCGATTCACGAACTGCTCGACGAACTCGTGCACACGCACCGCGCCCCGGTCTACGTGGTGCATTTCGCGCAACGCGAGGCGGTCGAGCGCGCGAGCGCACTCTTGTCGGTACCACTCATCGATGCCGAGCGGGCCCGCGCGATCGCGGAGGCGCTCGGCGATTTCCGGTTCGGTCGCGGATTTGGGACCCTCTTGTCCAAGCTCGTTCGCAAGGGGATCGGTGTGCACCACGCCGGGATGCTCCCCCGCTACCGGCGGCTCGTCGAGCGCCTCGCGCAACAGGGGCTACTCGCCGTCATCTGCGGGACCGACACGCTCGGGGTGGGGATCAACGTGCCGATCCGCACCGTCGTGTTGACAAAGCTCACCAAGTTTGACGGGACGCGCGAGCGGCATCTAAGTGCCCGCGAGTTCCACCAGATTGCGGGACGTGCCGGGCGAGCGGGCTTCGACACGATCGGCGACGTCGTCGTGCAGGCCCCGGAACATGTCATCGAGAACGCCCAGGCGCTCAAGAAAGCCGAAGGCAACCCAAAGAAGACGAAGAAGATCACCCGGAAGAAGGCTCCGCATGGGCGCGTGAACTGGACCGAATCCACCTTTGATCGGCTCGTCGCCGCTGACCCGGAGCCCCTGACTTCCCACCTAGAGATCACGCACGCATTCGTTCTCGCGACTCTCATGCGCGAGGGTGACCCGGTGGAGAATCTCTACCGCATCCTCACCTCCACCCACGAGCGTTTCGAGGGGCGAAACCTGCTGTTGCGCCAGGCGGTACACATCATCCGCTCGCTGCGCCAGGCCGGCGTGGTCGAGCATCTGTCGAGCGCTGAGGCGGGCGATGGGCCGCGGCTGCGACTTGCCGTCGACCTGCCCGAAGACTTCGCGCTGAACCAACCGCTCTCCCCCTTTGCGCTCGCCGCACTCGAGCTGCTCGATCCACAGGCCGACACCTACGCGCTCGACGTTCTCTCGGTGATCGAGGCGGTCACCGAGGGGCCAATGCCGCTCCTGTACGCGCAGCGCAACGCCGCACGCTCCGAGGCGATCGCCATCATGAAGGCGGACGGGGTCGAATATGACGAGCGCATGGAGGCACTCGAGGAGATCACCTGGCCTGAGCCGCTCGCCGATCTGCTGGAGCCCGCCTTCGAGATCTACGCCCGTACGAACCCGTGGGTACTCGGGCGGGAGCTGCAGGAAAAATCCGTCGTGCGCGACATGGTTGAGCACGCGATGACGTTCTCCGAGCTCATCTCCCGCTACGACGTCGCCCGCTCCGAGGGGATTGTGCTGCGTTATCTCACCGACGTCTACCGTTCGCTCCGCCAGGTCCTTCCCGAGGACGTTCGAACGGAGGAGGTGGAGGACATCATCGACTGGCTCGGTGATTTGATCCGTGCCGTGGACTCCTCGCTGCTCGACGAGTGGGAGGCGCTCTCCGATCCCGAAGCCGACCGGATTGAGGAGAGCTCGGGCGGCGATGAGCGGGCCTTCGGTGCTGGGGAGGACGGCGTCGTCGCCTACACGAAGAATCCGCACGCGCTGCGCGCCGACCTGCGCCGCCGCCTCATGCAGCTCATCGAACTGTTGGATCGCGAACGCTACGACGATCTGGCCGCGGCCTTCGACGACGTTCCAGCGGCATGGACGGACGAGGGACTCACCCAGCTCAGTGCGGACGACTGGGCGGACGCGATCGACCCGTATTTCGTGGAATACGCTTGGATCGGGACCGGCCCGCAGGCCCGCTCGGCCAGCTATCTCACCTTTGTGTTCGACCCCGAGGACGCGGACCTGGCCGACCTCGGTTTCGACGTCGAGCACCGCCCCGAGCACACCCGTGCGCTGGCCGTACGGCAGATCCTGCAGGACCCCGAAGATGACCGCGCTTGGGCACTGAGCGTCCTGGTGGATCTCGCCGCTTCCGACGAGCGGAACGAACCGGTCCTGTTCGCGGGGCGGGTAGGCGAAATCGGGCCCCTTACATAGGTCTGAGCGCGCCGTGAGCTTCCGCACACGCCTCGATTTTCGGGCCACTAGGATTTGGCACGTCGGCGCTAGCGCGGTAATGTTCATGTGTCGCAAGACGCCGCGCCAATAGCTCAACTGGCAGAGCAGCTGACTCTTAATCAGCGGGTTCGGGGTTCGAGTCCCTGTTGGCGCACCAGAGTGAAACCCGCATGATCATGCGGGTTTTTGCTTTTTCCGGCCGGCGCCAAGGATCGGATCTATCGTCCTCTTTTGGCCATTCTTTTCGCCACGCACCCTCTGAAGTGAGCACTGCCGAAGGCCTCCGCGAAGGAGAACGCTATCGCTCATATCCCTGAGGGTTTGCGCGAAGCGGGCCCGCAGCGCAGCGCTGCGGGCCCGCCGTCGTGTCTTCGGTGTGCCTAGGACAGACGCTCTTCCGCGATCTTGGCCCCTCGCACGAGCGAGTCCAACTTGGCCCAGGCGATCTCCGGGTGAATCCGGCCGCCAAGACCGCAGTCGGTTGAGGCCATCACGCGCTCCGGCCCCACGATCTGCGCGAACCGCACGATCCGGTCGGCGACGAGCTCGGGGTGCTCCACGACGTTGGTCGCGTGCGAGACGACCCCGGGGATCAGGTACTTGTCCTCGGGCAGCTCGGTCTCCTGCCAGATCTTCCACTCGTGTTCGTGGCGCACATTCGCGGCCTCAAACGTGATGCCGGCGGCGTTGATCGACAGAACGAGGTCCACAATCTCTCGGAATGGCAGGTCGGTCACATGCGGGCCGTGCCAGGAGCCCCAACAGGTGTGGAAGCGCACCTGCTGCGGATCGATCCCACGCAGCGCATGGTTCAACGCATCCACACGAATCTGAGTGAAGGCCCGGTAGTCCTCGTAACTGGGCTCCGGGTTGATCTGGTCGAAGTTCTCCGCGATGGACGGATCATCGATCTGAACGATGAGGCCCGCCTCGGTGATGGCGAGGTATTCCTCCCGTAACACGTCGGCGAACGCCCAGATGAGTTCCTCTTCGGTGTCGTAGTACTCGTTCCCAATACGCGAGGCCGACCCCGGAGACAGCGCGTTCAAGTAACCGCGCGCCGGGTCGAAGCCGGCATCCTTCATTCCGGCCTTCAGGTTCTCGATGTCACGCGTCACCTGCTCGGTCCCAATGTAGGTCAGCTTGTCCGTGACCACCGGGAAGTTAAACTCCGCGCCCGTCCCCGCTCCCGCGGCATCCGGATCGGCGTACACCCCCGGAAAGAGTGCGCGATCTCGACGGTCCGGGAAGCTCGTGAGGCGGATTTCGCCCGGCTTCGAACGAACCGCGGGCTGCTCCCATAGGCCGGTCCCGGTGAGGCTGAGGCCCCCCGTACGTTCGAAGGAGTAGTGCCACCAGGCGCCGTAGTCGAGATCAGCCGCCATGGCGTGGCCGAACTCGCCGTCATTGGGGTCGGTGAGCCCCACATCCGACTGCATCATCACGACGTCGGCCACACTCTGAGCCAGCAGCTCATCGAAGCCCTCGTTGTCGTGATTCCGCCGTGCCGCGTTCGCCGCGATCAGCGCGTCCGTGCGCGGCAAGGAGCCCGCATGTGACGTCCGAATCGTCGCCATGTTCATACCTTTCTCGTGATCTGACACCTTGAGATCACCAGAGAACGGCATCACAGGGTGGAGCCGGTCACTATCTGATACAGACAGCCCGCCCGGCCCTGCCGCCGGTGGGGTGCCGCGCGTATTGTCAACTGAGCGCGGTGCCCAGGTGGGGAGCCTGTAGAGCGCGGCGCCTAGGCGAGGAGTCTACGCAATCGGTTCGGGGAAAACTTGGCCACCTCAACGCGGCGCCCTCCCAGCTCGAGGCCGCGTCCCTGCACGAGAGCTGCGACCGCCTTACCGGTGACCGGCCCGAGGCTGAGGCCGTGCATGTTGTGGCCGGTGGCGAGGATGACGCCGGGCAGTTTGCGGTGCTCCCCAATGATCGGGAGCCCATCAGCCGTCATGGGGCGGGGCCCCACCCACTCTTCGCTGCGCTCGGACCAACGGATCCCCGTCACGAACGGGGCCGTCACCCGCTCAATCATTTCGATGCGGTCGGCATGGAAGGTCTCGTAGGTCCCGTCGATCTCCATCGCTCCCACGACACGGAGCCGGTCGGACATCGGCACCAACACGGTCCGGGCATCGGCGAGGTGGATGAGACGGCCGGGCATCCGGTCGACGCCGACGGTGAACGAGTAGCCCTTGCCGGGCACCACTCCCAGGTGCACGCCGAAGGGCCGCACCAACTCCTCGCTCCACGCCCCCGCCGCGAGAACAATACGCGCCCCATCGATGACCTCACGCGTCCCGGCGTGCACCATATCGAGGCGGGGGCGCCCGCCCGGATGGATACCCGTGACGCGGGCCCCCTCAAGGAACGTGACACCCCGCTCACGCAGGATCGCACCGAGCGAGTCGATCATGCGGGAGGGATCGATCCAGCGGGCACCCGGATCAACAAAGCCTGCCGCGCACTCTTCGCTAAGCGTCGGTTCGAGTTCCCGCAGGGCCGCCCCCGAGACGATCGGTTCCGGGCTCGGTCCGATGCCGGCATCGGCGCGTTCGCACAGGAGCTGGTGGAAAAGCTGGACCTTCTGCGTCGTCGTCGCCGTATAGAGAAAGCCCCACCCGCCGCCGTCCAGCGTGACGCCGGCGTCCTCGAGTTCGTCGAATGCCGCGAGGGCCCCCGCCCCGAGCTGGGTCATGGCGGCGACGCCGCGTGCGGTCTGGCTCTTCAGTGAAGCCTTCATGAACCCGAGCCCGAATGTCGTGAGGCTCAGAGCGCGCAGCGGCGTGAGCGTCAGCGGTCCGGACCGGGAGAACATCCCCGCGAAGACCTCCGACATCATCCCGGGACCCGCTAGCGGGACTGCGGTCAGGGGCGTGATCTCGCCGGCATTGCCGCGCGAAGCCCCCGATCCGATCTGATCACGTTCGATAACCGTCACCTGATAGCCGGCCTCGTTCAGGTAAAACGCGGCGCTAAGGCCGATGAGGCCTGCCCCCACGATGACGACGTCGCTGCTCTGCTTCGCTGCCACCTTGCCTCCTTGCTCGGTCGCTTGAGTATCGCCATCCTGGCACATGCACGCACGAGAGCGCTAGAGGCTCGAGAAGCTGAAATGTCCGTGACGGGACCACGCCCGATCTCGGTGCACCGGCGGGTGGGCCGGCGTCGATGCGCCGTTAGGGAGAGGGCCGTTCCCCAAAGACCGCGCGACCCACGCGCACAATGGTGGCGCCTTCGGCGATCGCAGGCTCGAGGTCAGCGCTCATTCCCATCGAGAGCTCGACGCAGCGCTCCGCACCCGGCAGGCCCGACGTGGCGATTTCCTCGCGGAGCCGAGCGAGCGTCGCGTAGGCGGCCCGGATGTCCTTAACCGAATCCGTGAGCGGCCCGATCGTCATGAGGCCCCGCAACGCAAGGTTCGGGTACTGACTAACGTGGTGCGCGAGGTCGAGCGCCTCCTCAGGAGCGCACCCGTGCTTCGATGCCTCCCGCGAAGTGTTCACCTGGATCATGACGTCGAGACTCTCGCGTCCGAGCCGCGCAACCGCGCTGTCGGCCCCAAGCCGTTCGAGGCTCGCCGCCACGCGCGTGACAATCGACTCTCGGTCGAGGGTCTGGATGGCGCTCGCCCAGCGCAGTGTGTGGTTCACCTTATTCGACTGCAGCGGGCCGATGAGGTGGAGCTCGGCGGTCAGGCCGGCTTCCTGCAGGTCGCGTCCGGTGGCCTGCAGCTCCTGCACGCGGTTGTGCCCAAGCAGGCGCGCACCCGAGCGGACGGCTTCCCTGATCGCCTCGGCACTCTGGGTTTTCACGGCGAGGAGGATCGCGACGTCGTCTGGTGCCCGCCCGTACGAGCGCGCAAAGTCGGCGACCTGCTCACTCACCTGGCGATAGCGTGCGGCAAAACATGACGTAACCACGCCCTCACCCTAACGGTGAGTGGGGCAGCCTCCAAGGCGGGCGTACGTACCCCACGAGTGGTGTTAGTCTGGCTAGCGTTCGTGACCCCGTTCCGGCGTATCCCTCCATAACGCCGGGTGGAAAGGAGCGGCAATGTCCGCACGCCTTGAGGTGGGCGATATCGCCCCAGAGTTCACTCTCGACACGGCTGACGGGACGGTGTCACTCGATGGACTCCTCGAACAGTCCAGCGCGGGCGTGATCGTCTACTTCTATCCCAAGGCCGACACCCCCGGTTGCACGAAGGAAGCGTGCGACTTTCGCGACAGCCTCGGCGAGCTAAAGAACGACGGCTACCGAGTGGTAGGGATCTCACCCGATCAGCCCGAGGCACTGCGTGCCTTCGCCGATACCTACGATCTGCCCTTCCCACTGGCCTCAGATCCGGAACATGCGACGATGAGCGCGTACGGTGCCTACGGTGAGAAGACGACCTACGGGAAGAAGACCACGGGCGTGATTCGCTCCACCATCGTCGTCGGCAAGGACGGGACGGTCCTGCACGCGATGTACAACGTGAAGGCGACCGGCCACGTCGATCGCGTCCGTCGGGCGCTCAACGCCGGCTGAATGGCTCCGGTACCCCTAAGATAGAGGTGCCGGTCACGCGCGAGTGGCGGAATTGGCAGACGCGCCAGATTTAGGTTCTGGTGCCCCATGGGCGTGCGGGTTCAAGTCCCGCCTCGCGCACCGATCTCGCATGGTCACCTTCACGTCAAGGAGCCAATGAGGAGGAGCCATGACTACCGCAGACCAGGGCGAGCCACGCCCAATTGGGGCGTCGTCCGACCCACGGGTCACGCTCGCTGTCGCACTCGACACCGTCGCGGTGCTCTCCCTCGCTGTCATCGGCCGGGCCGCCCACGCGGAGTCCCTCGGGATTCTTTCCGTCCTTGAGACGGCCGCGCCCTTCCTCGCCGGCACCTACATCACCCACCTGCTTGCGGTGCGCTACTGGCCGCCGATGTCTCTGTCCAAGGCGGGTCCGGCTGTGTGGGCAGGAACCTGGGCCCTTGGCATGGTGGGACGCCTCATGATGGGGCAGACCAACGCGGGGGCCTTCATGGCGATTACGGCCGCCTACCTAGGAGTGACGATCATCGGGTGGCGTGCCATCGCCTCCATCCGCGCCGCGAAGCGGCGGCGCTAGGCGCCCACGCCGAACGCCGCTCCGATCTGCGGCGCGAGTGCGCGCAGCGCCCGCCCCCGGTGAGAGATCGCGTTCTTCTCCGCAGCATCGAGCTGCGCAAGCGAGCGCGTGTCGCCCTCGGGCTGCAGGATCGGATCGTAACCAAACCCTCCCGAACCCACGGGCCGCTCAAGCAGGGTGCCCACGAGTTCGCCGCTCCGCACGTATTCCTCTCCCCCGGGCGTGACGAGAGCCGCGGCACACACGAACCGCGCTCGGCGGTGACGCGCCGGGGTATCGGACAGCTGCGCGAGCAAGAGCTCCAAGTTGGCACGGTCATCGCCGTGCCGCCCGCACCAGCGGGCGGAGAAGATCCCCGGGGCGCCGCCCATCACGTCGACACAGAGTCCCGAGTCGTCGGCGACGGCGCATTCGCCGGTCAGCTCCACGATGGCGCGCGCTTTGATGAGCGCATTCTGCGCGAAGGTGGCCCCATCTTCGACGGGTTCGGGCGCAGCGACGTCAGCGGCACTGACGACTGTGAGGTTGGCGAGTGCGGGCACAGCAGCGGCCAGAATCTCCCGCAGTTCGACGACTTTGTGGGCGTTGTGAGTGGCGAGAATCAGCCGCGACGCCTCACTCATGAGGGTTCCCCTCCGCGAGAGCCTCGTGCTGGGCCTCGGTGAGGCGCGCACATCCGACGGTGGCGAGGTCGAGCAGGCTCGTGAGCTCGTCCCGATCGAACGTCACGCCCTCCGCGGTGCCCTGTACCTCGACGAAGGTGCCCTGCCCCGTCATCACGACGTTCATGTCGGTATCAGCCCGCACGTCTTCCTCGTAGGGAAGGTCGAGGCACGGAATACCATTGACGATACCGACCGAAACGGCCGCAACCGAATTCTTTACCACTGCCGAACTATCCGCCACGTGGCCGTTCGTGATCCCCCAAGAGATCGCGTCGGCGAGCGCAACGTAGGCTCCCGTGATGGCGGCGGTGCGGGTCCCGCCGTCAGCCTGCAGGACGTCACAATCCAGCGTGATGGTGTTCTCTCCCAGCGCATCGAGTTGTACGGCGGCACGAAGGCTGCGGCCAATGAGGCGGGAGATTTCGTGGGTTCGCCCACCGATCTTGCCGCGGACCGATTCGCGCGCAGAACGTGAATGGGTGGCGCGCGGCAGCATCGCGTATTCAGCCGTCACCCATCCCGAGCCGGACCCGGTGCGCCAGCGAGGCACGCCGGGAGTGAAGGAGGCAACGCATAGGACGCGGGTCTCGCCGAACTCCACGAGGACGGACCCCTCCGCATGGTTCAACCAGTGGCGGGTCATCCGTACGGGACGAAGTTCGTTGGGGGCGCGGCCATCAGCACGGTGTGTTGTCATGGCACCAGGGTAGCGCTAGCCCGTATTCTGCAGCCCGGCCGCGACCCCCTTCACGGTGATCAGCAGAAGTCGGCGGTCGAGATCAGTGTCCGTGCCACGGCGTACGGAGCGAAGGGCTCGCAGCTGCAGGAGGGAGAGCGCGTCGACGTAGGGGTTGCGCAGCTGGACCGCCTGCCCGAGGATGCGATGCCCGCCAAGGAGCGTGTCTCGCTCGACGAGGCGCAACACCCAGCGCCGGGTGCGCTCGTATTCCGCACGCACCAGCTCGGCGAGGTCGGGCCGAGACCCGAGCTCCAGGTACTTCTCGGCGATCCGCCAGTCGGTCTTCGCCAGTGACATCTCCACGTTGTCGATGAGCGTGGTGAACAGCGGCCACTCCCGGTAGGCGGTGGCGAGCTCCACGGGATCCCCTACCGACTCGAGGGCGGAGCCGAGCCCGAACCATCCCGTGAGGTTCACGCGCGCCTGGGTCCAGGCGAACACCCATGGGATCGCTCGCAGATCCTCCAGGGAGGTGACGGCCAGCCCTCGGCTCGCCGGTCGCGAGCCAAGCGCGAGCCAACCCACCTCCTGTTGCGGAGTCACGGTCGAAAACCATTCGGGGAAGCCCTCGGCATGGACGAGGGCTTCAAAGGCCTCGCGGGCGGCTCGATCCAGGATCCGCGCGAGGCCGGCGAAACGTTCCTCAGCGTCGCGCAACGCCCGCGCGTGGTCCGGCAGGCTTGACAGGAGTGCGGCCGCGCTCACCTGGTCGATGTGGCGCAGTGCGATGGCCTCGTGCCCGTAACGTGCCGCGATCACCTCTCCCTGTTCCGTCACCTTGAACCGGGTGGCAACAGAACCCGGTGGTTGGCTCATGATGGCCCGCTGAGCGGGCCCGCCACCGCGGCCGAGTGCGCCTCCCCTCCCGTGGAACAGGGTGAGGTGTACACCGGCCTCTTCGGCCCACGCGGTGATCGCGCGCTGCGCCTCATCCAGGGCGAGGATGGCCGAGACGGGACCGACGTCTTTTGCGGAGTCAGAATAGCCGAGCATCACTTCAAGGCGGCGCCCATTGTCCTCCAGGCGGCGTGCCACCGGTTCGAGATCGAGCATTTGCGCAAGGATCCGCGGCGCGTTGGCCAGGTCCTCAAACGTCTCGAACAGAGGGATGACGTCAAGTCTCGCCGGCGTCCCACCGTCGGCGGCGTAGTCCGCGAGGGCGTACACGGTCGCGAGATCTTCGGCGCTGCGCGTGAACGACACGATGTAGCGTCCCGCGGCGCGTTCACCGTAGGTACGCTGGATGGCGGCGATCGCCCGGAAGGTGGCGAGCACCTCGTCGAGGTCGACCTCTCCGCCCGCCTCACGCCCTTCGAGCACCGCGAGCGCTCGGCGGTGGATTTCGGAATGCTGACGGACCTCCAGTTCGGCCAGGTGGAAGCCCGTCGCTTCGAGCCGCCAGATGAGTCGACGTAGCGGCCCCTCCGCTGCCCGCCGCGCGCCAGTGGAGCGTAGCGAGTCCGCCACGAGGCGCAGGTCGGCGAGGGCATCGTCTGCCCGAGGGTAGGCGTGCGTCGCATCGCGGCGAGCTGTGGCCCGGAGCCGGTTAGCGACCGTCATGACCGCCTGGCGATGGGGCTCACCTGGGGCATCGCGTTCGATCGCGGCGAAGGTGTCCTCGTCACGTAGCCGAGCCTCGGCGAGCAGTGCGGTGAGGTCCCCGCTCGGTGGGGTGTGGCGGGCGTCCTGGGTGAGGGAGCGCCCACACTGTTCGGCTTCCTGCGACAGCAGTTCAAGGGCGCGTTGGTGGAAAGCTGCGGCAGCCGCCCGGGTGACGTGCGCGGTGACGTGTGGGTTGCCGTCGCGGTCACCACCAATCCAGGTACCGAGTCGGACGAAGGGGTGCACGTCCGCCCGCACGCCCCATGCGTCCAGGGAGTCGGCAAAACGCTCGACAGACTCGACGAGGGCCGGGTAGATCGTCTGGGTGACGGTGTCGAGGGCGGTCGCCACCTCGTCAAGTGGGCTCGGTTTCGCAGGGCGCAGCTGGGCGGTAAGCCACAGTGTTTCGACGGCACGTTCGATTTCCCTGTCGATCGCGCGTCTCCGCCGCGCACTCGGTGCGCGATGGCGTTCGTTCACGAGCGCAGTGAGCTCTCGAATCGGGGCGGCCACGGCGCGTCGTCGCGCCTCGGTGGGGTGCGCGGTGAGCACGGGGTGGAAGGTGAGTGTGTCCAGCAGTGCGTCAGCCTCGCGGACACCGACGCGCTGGCGAGCGTGCAGGTAGGCGCGGGCGAGCGATGCCGCCTCTCCCTGCTCGGCCTCGGCCGCCGGGTCGTCGCGTTCGGTAAGAACGCGTACCCGGTAGGCCTCCTCAGCCAGGTTCACGAGGTGGAAGTAGCACGTGAAGGCGCGTGACACCTCGATGGCCCGTTCGGAGCTGTAGGAGGCTACGATCGCCTCGGCGTCATCGAGGCGGGCCTGCGGTTCGCGTCTCGCCGCGATGACGGCACTGCGGAGACGTTCGACGTCGGTGAGCAGTTCCTCACCGCCGTAGCGCGTGAGGACGACACCGAGCGCGTCGCCGAGGCGGCGCACATCGGAGCGGAGAGTTTCGGGCAGCGCGAGGCGCGCCGCGGAGCGGGTGGGGTCGGTCATGTGCCCAGGGTAGCGGCGCGACGAAAACCGCGCGGCCACGCCTACATGGTGAAGCAGGCGCCTGCCTGGGCGATCGCTGTCGGCCCCTGAAAGACGTCCAGAGATTCGGCAAGAATCACCTGCGGGTCGGTCCACGGCTGGATATGCGTGAGGACCAGATACTCGACGTTCGCCTCAGCCGCGGTCTGCCCGGCGCGCCGGCCCGTGAGGTGGATTCCTCGCACGGTATCCATGTCCTCACGAAAAGCGGCTTCACACAGGAACAGGTCCGCGTCTCGCGCCGCGTCGACCAGGCCCGGGCACGCGTCCGTATCCCCCGAATAGGTGAGGACCGCGTTGTCCTGCGACAGTTCGCTCGGCCCCGTGATCCGCACGGCGTATGCCGGAACCGGATGCCGAACGGGGTGGGACGTGACGTGAAAGGGGCCGATCTCGTAGGGGTGCTCGGGGTTGTGGTCGATAAACGTGAACTCGCCCGCGTAGTCCTCTGCGGGGCCGTCTCCACCGACCCCGCGGATCCGGTCGACTGCGCCGTTCGGTGCGAGAACCGGGATCGGTGGCAGGGGGCCGTCCGGGTGCCAGCGACGGTAGACATGCATCCCGATCATGTCGACGACGTGGTCGGCATGCATGTGCGACAAGATGATGCCGTCGAGTCGGGCGGGTGCCATATGGCGCCACAGGGCACCGAGAGCCCCCGACCCCAGGTCGAGAGCGAGGGACCAGGTGCGGCCGGCATGGTCCTCGGCCTGCAGGAGGTAGCACGAGGAGGCAGCGCACGGGCCCGACATCGAACCGGTGCATCCCACGATCGTCAGTCTCATCGCTTCCCCCGCGTCAGGGTGGAGACGGACCGCACCTCGGGTCCCAGGAAGCGGCGCGCGAGCTGCGCGAATTGCGCGGAGTCCCCGGTGACGAGGAATTCACTGGTCCCGCGGCCCCCGGTGGCGAGCAGGTCTTCCTGCAGCAGGGTGTGGTAAACGACCTTGGCGGTCTCTTCGGCACTGGACACGAGCGTGACGTCCGGGCCCATGACGTAGGAGATGACGCCGGTCAGTAGCGGGTAGTGGGTGCACCCGAGCACGAGGGTGTCCACACCCGCCGCCCGCACGGGCGCGAGGTAGGACTCGGCGACGGCCAATAGCTCGTCCCCGCTCGTGATCCCCGCCTCGACGAACTCCACGAATCGGGGGCAGGCCTGCATGACCGGCTCCACGCCGGGGGCGGCGTAGAAGGCGTCCTGGTAGGCGCCCGACGTGATGGTCGCGCTCGTGCCGATCACGCCGACCTTCCCGTTTCGGGTGGCTGCGACCGCGCGGCGCACGGCCGGGTGGATCACCTGCACGACCGGGATGGACCGGCCTCGGGTGTAGCGTTCGCGCGCATCGTGGGCTGCCGCAGAGGAGGCGGAATTACAGGCGATCACGAGGAGTTTGACGCCGCGATCCACGAGGTCGTCCATGACATCGAGCGCGAGGCGCCGCACATCGGCCAGTGGTTTCGTACCGTAGGGGCAGTTGGCTGTGTCTCCGATGTAGACCACAGATTCTGCGGGCAGCTGGTCGAGGACCGCACGCGCGACGGTGAGCCCCCCGACTCCGGAGTCGAAAATGCCGATCGGTGCCCCATTCATTCTTGCAGCCTACGGGGTGTCGGCAGCCTCGCCCATAGCCTCCAAGAGTGAGTCCTGCCACCACGTGAAGTAGAGATAGACCTGGCTGAGCATCCGTATTTGGCGTTCCTTGGGGGTCTCACACGGGGCGTCATCCTCGTCCGTTACGAGCGTGTCGTGCAAGCGCACCACCTCGGTCGCGGTCCGTAATCCGAGCCGCTCCGAGAGCAGCAGTCGCACATCGGTCATGGCCGCGAGTGCGGCACCCTCGTCTCCGAACGCGATCTCGACAGTCGGTCGGGGAGCGACCAAGGCCTCGTGCAAGACCTTCAGGTGTTGTGCCTTGCTGGAGCGGATCCGCCGTTCGCTCGAGCGGCGCAGCTCTGCCGCAAGATCCGGATCCTCCAGACTCATGGTTGGCAGCAGTCGAGCGAGCGCCGGATCCGTGATCGGTCCAGGCTCGGGCGGCACGAACGCGGCGAGCTCCCGGTCGCGTGGATCCACGTCGAAATCGAGGGCCTCCAAGATGGCCTCATCCGAATCGAGATCCGGCACGTCCCACACAGGACGCTCGAGGGCTTCGGCGACCTGTTCGACGCTCATCGCCAGCAGCTCTCGGACCGCCGCCACCGGGCTCGAGATGTAGCCCCGCTCTCCCCTCGTGAACCCCCTCACGAGGGCTCCTGGGCGATCGTCGCCCACAGGCCGTAGACCTGCAGCGCCGTGCAGTGGGACGTCTGGACCGCCTTGTCTCCCGTCGCGACGACGGCGCGCCCTTCGAAGTGGACCTCCAACATGAGCTTTTCGGCCTGCTCAAACGGATAGCCAAAGTGGCGCTGAAAGACGTAGGTGACATAGGAGGTGAGGTTAACCGGGTCATCCCACACGATGGTCTGCCAGGGCTTGTCCGGGCACTCCTCGAGACGCCCCTCGCTCGAACGTGCGGGAGCGGCCTGCGGAGAGCGTACCGTCACCACCATGTGTGTCATTGTTCCACCGCGGTCGATCCCTGTCCGGGAAACAGGGCGCTTCGCAGGCTGTGGCGCGGGTAGCCTGAGGCCATGAGCGCTGAAAGCACCGCACTGTTGACCGACATGTACGAATTCACGATGATCGACGCCGCCCTCAAATCCGGGCACGCCGAACGTGAAACGGTTTTTGAGCTCTTTGGCCGGCGCCTCCCCGAGATCCGGCGCTACGGCGTCGTGGCGGGGACCGCCCGAATCCTCGACGCCCTTGAGTCGTTCCGCTTCGGGGATGCGGAACTGGCGTACCTGCGGGAGAAGGGGACCCTGTCGGAGGCAGCCCTTGACTACCTCGGTGACTACCGCTTCTCCGGATCGATCAGCGGCTATGCGGAAGGCGAATGCTACTTTGCGGGCTCTCCCCTGCTCACCGTCTCGGGCACATTCGCCGAATGCGTCCTACTCGAAACCCTTCTGCTGTCGATCATGAACCACGACTGCGCGATCGCCACCGCGGCCTCTCGGATGACGACGGCGGCGCACGGACGCCCGTGCCTGGAGATGGGGGCGCGCCGCACCCATGAGGCGGCCGCCGTCGCGGCGGCACGTGCCACGGTCGTCGGGGGCTTCGTCGGAACCTCCATCATGGAAGCGGGCCGATCATACGGAATCGACACCATCGGTACAGCCGCGCACTCCTTTACGCTGCTCTATGACAGCGAGGAGGATGCCTTCGATGCCCAGGTCGCGAGCCTCGGGCCGGGCACGACCCTGCTGGTCGATACCTACGACGTCGAGCGTGGGGTCGAACGGGCCGTCGCCGCCGCCCGCCGCGCGGGCGGGGAACTCGGTGCTGTCCGCCTCGACTCAGGAGACCTCATTGCCCAAGCCTTCCGGGTGCGCAAGCAGCTGGATGATCTGGGTGCGAGCACAACCAAGATCACCGTCACCTCCGACCTGGATGAGTACGCCATCGCGGCCCTCGGCGCAGCCCCGGTGGATGCCTACGGCGTCGGCACCAAGGTCGTGACCGGGTCGGGTCGCCCAACCGCACAACTCGTCTACAAGCTCGTCGCCCACCGCGACGCCGACGGCTCGTGGGTGAACGTCCAAAAGAAATCCGAGTCCAAGACCTCGCTCGGGGGGCGGAAGTTCGCGGGCCGCGTCCTCGAGGCGGGACATGCGGTGAGCGAACTCGTTCTCGCGACGCACGACGAAGACGTGGCGCGCGAGCACCTGCGCAAGCGCCGTGCCCGCCCCCTACAGGTCGACCTCGTGCGGGATGGCACGATCAGCGATGAGCACCGCGGGGCCGAGGCACTCGCCGCGGCGCGCGATCGCCACGAGGCGTCTCGCGCGGAGCTGCCCTACCCGGCCTGGCGACTGTCAGCGGGAGACCCCGGTATCCCGACCGAGCACGTGCGGCTCTAACTCCGGCCCACGAACCAGCGACGCACCTGGGCGATCCGCGCCTCGATCTGGTCAGCGGTCGCCCGGGCCACCTCGGGTCCCCCACATCGGGTGCGTAACTCCGCGTGCACGAGAGCGTGCGGCGTGCCGGAGCGACGCGCCCACTGTGAGACGAGACTGGACAATTCCTTGCGGGCCTTCGCGCGGCGGCGGTGTTCATCGAGCCCCGCATTCTGTTCGCGGACCTTCTCGGCGCGGCGGCGCGCCCGCTCGGATTTCAGCTGTTCGCTCTGGCGTTCGCGCAGCAGCGTGGCCACCTGCTCGGGGTCCAGTAGGCCCGGGAGTCCAAGGTATTCCTGCTCCTCCACCGAGCCGACCGCGGCGTTCGCACCAAACTCGCCCCCATCGAAGAGAACCCGGTCGAAGGAGGCGTCCGCATCGAGCGCCTCGAACTGCCCGAAGAGGTCATCACTCGCGGACTCCTTACGGTTCGCGGCGTCCAGGAGCGCGCGCTCCTCGAGAAAGTCCACGTCCGGCATCGTGGCCGGGTCCCGGTCGAGCGCGTGATCTCGTTCTGCCTCGAGCGAACCAGCCATCGAGAGCACGTGTGGGACCGAGGGCAGGAAAATCGAGGCTGTCTCCCCGCGGCGCCGGGCCCGCACGAATCGGCCGACGGCCTGCGCGAAGAAGAGAGGCGTGGACGTCGTCGTCGCGTAGACACCGACCGCGAGGCGCGGGACATCGACCCCCTCGGAGACCATGCGCACGGCCACCATCCACCGGTCGTTCGACTCAGTGAAGGTCTCGATCGCCTGGGAGGCTCCCGCATCATCAGACAGGACGACCACGGGGTAGCGGCCTGTGATCTGCTGCAGGATCGCCGCGTAGGAGCGCGCGTGGGCACGGTCGCTCGCGATCACGAGGCCACCAGCGTCGGGGACGGTGCGTCGCACCTCGGACAGGCGTTGGTCGGCGGCGGCGAGCACAGCGGGGATCCATCGTCCGCGCGGGTCGAGCGCGGTGCGTAGCGCCTGAGCGGAGATATCCCGGCTGGATTCTTCCGCGAGCTCGGCGCTCAACTCCACGCCCGAGCGCGTCCGCCATCGCATGGTTCCCCGGTACGACAAAAAGATCACGGGCCGCACGACCCCGTCCTTCAGGGCCTCGCCATACCCGTAGGAATAGTCCGCCCGCGAGCGCCGCACGCCGTCGCGATCAGGTACGTAAGTGACAAACGGGATCGGGCTCGTGTCCGAGCGAAACGGGGTGCCGGTGAGGGCCAAGCGATGGGGCACGCCCGTGTAGGCCTCGCGGATGCCCTCCCCCCAGGATCGGGCGTCGCCCCCGTGATGGATCTCATCGAGAATCACGAGGGTCGGTCGGCTACCCGCGATAGCGCGGTGCAGCGCCGGGCGGTTCGCCACCTGTGCATAGGTCACGGCCAGACCATCGAAGTGCTCACCGAGGACGCCCTGCGCGTTGACGAACGCCGGATCCAGGCTGATGCCGACCCGCGCGGCCGCATCCGCCCACTGGGTCTTCAGATGCTCAGTCGGGCACACGACGACGACGCGCCGCACCCGTCCCATGGTGAGAAGTTCCGTTGCCACTCGCAGGGCAAACGTGGTCTTACCCGCACCCGGGGTCGCCACCGCGAGGAAGTCACGCGGGAGTGCGTCAAGGAACTGGGAGAGCGCCTCGGCCTGCCAGGCGCGCAGCCGCGCAGCCGTGCCCCACGCCGCGCGCGCCGGGTAGGCGGGCGGGAGGTTCTCGGCTGCGAAAAGGGAGGCTGCGTGGGGGTCGGGGCGGGATTCGCCCCGGCTCACGAATCCGATCCTGGGCGGTTTCCCCCGCCGAACGGCCAGCGCGAGCGCCGGGAGGTGAGTTCGGCGTGGATCTCCTTGCACTTGGGACACACCGGGTATTTCGACGGATCTCGACCCGGGACCCACACCTTGCCGCACAGCGCCACGACAGGGCGTCCCGTGACGGCTGCCTCGGCGGCCTTATCCTTCCGGACGTAGTGGGCAAACCGGTCAGCGTCGCCGTCGTCGGTGCGGATCTCCTCCCGCTCCAGGACCGCGGTATCGGACGCGCTCGAGGGAGCTCCGGGTCCACCGGGCTGCGTGGGCGCGCCGAGCGGGTCCTGAGCGAGGCGGGGTGAGAAGAGTGTCATGGTCTCCACTATAGGACGGCTCCTCACACGGTCTGCCAGGGCAGCCGGTTCTGCCAGGCGAACCGGTAGTAGTCGCCGAGCTCTAGTTGTGACGCCGCAGCTTCATCAATGAGGACGGTCATGTCGGGGTGGTGCTGCATGATCGTGCCGGGCCATCGTGCCGATACGGCGCCCTCAACGAGCTGTGCAATGGCCTTCGCCTTACCCTCACCGTGGGCGAAGAGGAGTAATCGGCGGGCCTTCATGATCGTGCCCATCCCCTGCGTGAGACTGTGCGTTGGCACCTGAGAGACGTCACCGTCAAAGAACCGCGAGTTGTCGATTCGGGTCTGAGTCGTGAGGGTTTCCACATGCGTACCGGCGCTAAAGGAGGTGCCCGGCTCGTTGAACGCGACGTGGCCATTGGAGCCGATCCCGAGGATCTGGACGTCGACGCCACCCGCCTGCTCGATCATGCGGTCGTAGCGCGGGCCCGCGGCCTCCAGGTCGCTCGCGAGGCCGTCTGGGGCGTGCACGCGCCCGGGAGAAAAGTCCACCCGGGATTCAATGGCGTCGCGTATGACGTTACGGTAGCGCTGCGGGTGGTCTTCGGGCAGGCCGATGTATTCGTCTAGCTGAAAGCCCCAGGCCTCCCGAAAGGAGACTCGCCCTTGGCGATACGCGGCGGCCAACCTCTCGTAGACGCCGACGGGGGAGGACCCCGTCGCGAATCCAATCACGGCGTGTGGTTTTTCTTGCAGCGTACGGATCACCGACTCCGCCCCGAGTTCGGCCAGGACGTCCTTCCGTCGCTCAATGATGACGCGCATGAATCTCCTTTGCTCGCGTAGCGCTATGGTCATGCTAGTCCGCGCGGCTCACCTCGCGTACTCGCAAGATACATACCTTCGCGGCGGAGTTCAGACAAACGAAAAGGAGGCCAGACTTCTCTGGCCTCCTTCCCGAACATGCGGGGCGTTACTTCGCGACAGCCTTCTTCAGGGCCGAGCCGGCGGTAAGCTTCACGCGGTAGCCAGCCGGAATCTCGATGGGCTCCTTGGTCTGGGGGTTGCGGCCAGAACGGGCCGGGCGATCGACACGCTCGACACTCAGCAGACCCGTGATCTTCACGGCTTCGCCCTTGGAGACGGAGTCGATCAGAACATCCTGGAAAGCTCCCAGGGCGGCATTCGCCTGCGCCTTGGACAGGCCAGCGCGCTCGGCGATCTCAGCAACGAGCTCAGTACGGTTGACGGACATAACATCCCTCTCGTGTATGGTTCCGGCACCCGGTTGGATACCGCTTCACGGCACTTTACGCGGAATCTGGCCGATTTGTCTCCCTGAACCACATGTCACGAGTGATTTGTGCTTCGCATCGCCACTCGCCTTCCTCATCTGTCACATTGGACACTGTTGTTGCACAGCCCAACCCGTTAGGGGACGCGGTAGGTCCATTCTTCGGTCAGGAACTTGGTGCGCATGAGCTCGCGCGCCGCCTCAAGTTCTTCCGGCCGGTACTCAGAACGCACCGTGGGGTAGCGCGAGCAGAAGTGGGAAATGAAGGCGTCGATGATGTCGGCACGCAACATACCCGTCTGGGCCCGCATCGGGTCCACCCGCTTGTTGGCGCTACGCGTACCCTTATCGGAGAGCTTCTCGCGCCCGATCCGCAGCACCTCGGTCATCTTGGTGGCGTCGATGTCGTAGGCCATCGTGACGTGGTGGAGCACGACGCCGTTGGCGAACCGCTTTTGGGCCGCTCCCCCGATCTTGCCGTCCTCGGAGGCGATGTCGTTCAGCGGCACGTAGCGCGCCTTGATGCCGACGTCGGCGAGCGCTCCCATGACCCAGTCATCCAGGTAGGCATACGAGCGCTCAAAGCTCAATCCCTCCACGAGGGAGGCGGGCACCACCAGGGAGTAGGTAATGCAGTTGCCGGCCTCCATGAACATGGCGCCGCCGCCGGAGACGCGGCGCACGACCATCATGTCGTGGCGGGCAAGCCCGTCCGGATCAATCTCGTTGCGCACCGATTGGAAGGAACCAATGACAACGAGCGGCGCGTCCCACTCCCAGATCCGCATGATGGGGCCCCGCCGACCCGCCGCGACCTCGGCAGGAAGGACTTGATCGAGTGCGACGTGCATCGCGGGATGCATTGCCGGTCCGTGGATGACCTCGAACGTGTGGTCCGACCAGGCGGTCGCTTTCCCGAGAGCACGCCGCACCGCGATGGCGATCGCTTCAGTGGTGAACCCAATGAGGCTAGTCTCCTCCTCAAGAGCACGGTCCAGGGCATCTGTGATGTCCGCGACGCTCGAGGTTTCCGGCAGCCCATTCAGCGCCCGGTTGAGATCGTCCAGTGCCGAGTCAGGCTCGAGGAAAAAGTCACCTGAGATCGTGCAATTGGTGAGCCTGTGGGAGTCAACATCCAGTTCGACCGCGACAAGCTTGCCCCCACGGACCTTGTATTCACCACGCATAAGCTCAGTCTAACCGCGGGCCACGCGCCTCCGTGTGACGCCTCACTGCGGGCTCAGCCCCGAGGCCGAGCCGCGGGGCGAGACTATACGGAAGCCACTGCCGGGGTGTGCCACGTGCACGTCGTCGCCGCGCTCCCGGGGACGGTTCTCATTCCCGCCCGCGGCTGCGCCGCACCAAGATCAGGCATGTCACACCGAAGATGATCAACCACACCGTCACGTTAAGCAGCGGAACCCACAGGGGGTCACTGGGCAACGGGCCACGATCCATCACCGCATATGCGCCGTCGGTCAGCGGCCACCGAGCGAGCGCCGTGATCCCAAACAGTGGCGTGAATTTTGCCACGGTCAACATGGTGCCGCTCAGCACTACAAACGTGTTCCCGAGAAACCCGAGGATCACCAGAGATCCGGAGGCTGCACTCACCGCTGACTCGGTTCTGAACGCCAGTCCGAAGGCGAGTCCGTAGAGCGCAAACATCAGCGCCCCCGCCACGATGACAGCACCGGAGGCGGCCCACACCCATCCGGGAGCAGACGCCGATGTCCACGCACCGATGAGGAAAATAAGGGCCACCGGAATGATCGCAATCACAGCAGAGACCAGGGTCTTGACGCATACGTAGGCGATGTCGGAGAGCGGGGTGAGGGCGAGTTGACGGCCCCACCCCTGCTGACGCTCCACCGCCGCCTGACCACCAATGCCCGTCGTGGCGGTCACCGCGCCGTAGGCGGCCATACCAATCATCACGTACATCGCCACGTTACCTCGGCCCATGGGAAGGTCACTGTAGTCTTGGGCGGCACCGAAAATGACGTAAAGGAATGCGGGCAGGATCGCGATAAAGAACATGGACGTGTAGTCGCGTCCAATTCGCCGGAGTTCAAGGACAAAAAACCGTAGGGGAAAAATGCGCTGTGCACGCCGGCGCGGTGGTGTCGACGCTGTCGCGGCATCCCGATCGTGGGCGGACAGGAATTCAGGCATCTCAGGCTCCTGCCGACTCGTCAGTGATGGCGCGAAACGCCGCCTCGAGGGAGGGGCGCGCGACCGTGAGGTCGTGGCCGTCCAGATCGTTCAACAGCAGTCGGGCGGCCGTATCACTGTCGAGAGTGCGGATATACACCCGCCCCGCCCGAGCGACGGCCGTCATTCCTGCCTCACGAAGAACACGGCAGGCCCGCTCGGGATCGGATACGCGGGCACTTACCTCACGCTCAGAGGTGCGAGCGCAGATCTGATCCGTTGGTCCATCGGCGACGATGCGACCGTGATTCAGAACGATGATCCGTTCTGCGAATGCCTCCGCCTCCTCGAGATAGTGGGTGGCGAAGACGACGGTGCGCCCCACCCTCGCTTCCGCGCGCATCACCTCCCAAAACGCATGCCGGGCTCTCACATCCATCCCTGCGGTCGGCTCATCCAGAATCATGAGTTCCGGAGCGGCTAGCAGGGCCAGCGCAAATTTCAGGCGTTGTCGCTCCCCACCCGAACACTTCCCGACCGGTCGATCCGACCGTTCGCTTAATCCGGCGGCCCCAAGAACGACCGCCGTGCTTTGGGGATCGGGGAAGGTCGAAGCGATCATTTCGACGGTTTCACGGACGGTCAGGTCGCGCAGCAGACCCCCCGTTTGTAGGACGGCGCCAACTCGACCCGCGCGCACGGCGGCCCGCGGAGCGAGCCCAAAGACGCGAGCAGCACCGCCCGTAGGCGGGATGAATCCCAGAACCATGTCGAGGGTCGTGGTCTTCCCCGCGCCGTTCGGGCCAAGCAGCGCCACAATCTCACCGGTCGAGATGTCCAAGTCGATTCCGTCCACAGCGATGACCTGGCTGTCGCCACCCGTCTGGAAGGTTTTCGTGAGGCCGCGAAGTGAGACCGGTGGCGCAAGAGGCGATGTTGAGTGCGTCACAGTGCCAGTATCCCACACTGTCACCCACCCCTCGGCGCGTCGTCACCGTCCGCGCATGACGGATCTCAGCTGAGGCGGTACATCCAGCCGTAGGTGTCCTCGCGGGTGCCGGCCTGGATCCCGGTCAGCTCATCAAACAACTCCACGGTCAGCTCGCCGGTCGGTACCTGGACGTCGAATTCCCGGCCCGCCAGGCGGCCGATCGGCGTGACGACGGCGGCGGTTCCACAGGCGAAAATCTCCGCGATGCGGTCGGCCTTCAGATCCTTCAGGAGTTGCGCGAGCGGTAGCGGTACTTCGCGCGCTACGACGCCCCGGTCTGCCAGGAGACGGAGGATAGCGGAGCGGGTCCCACCCTCGAGGATCGTCCCAGACAGTGCGGGCGTGGCGACGCTCCCATCGCGGTAGCTGACGAAGACGTTCATGCCGCCCAGCTCCTCAATGAGGGTCCCCGTGGTGGAGTCGAGGAAACACACCTGCTCGAAACCCCGTTCGGCGGCTTCCTGCTGGGGCAGCAGAGAGGCAGCGTAGTTACCTGATGTCTTGGCCTCACCCGTCCCGCCAGGTCCTGCCCGGTGGTAGACGTCGTCGACCCAGATGTCGACCGGCTGGAAGCCGTGGGTGAAGTATGCCCCCACCGGGGACGCGATGGTGAGGAACTCGTAGTCCCGAGCTGCGCGCACTCCGAGGAATGGTTCGGAGGAGAACATGTAGGGCCGCAGATAAAGGGCGCCGGGCAGCTGCGGGACGTAGGCGCCGTCGGCCCGTACGAGGTCGATGATAGAGCCAAGGAAGTCACGCGGATCGATCTCCGGCATCGCCATCCGTCGCGCAGAAGCATTGAAACGGGCAGCGTTATAGCCGGGGCGGAATGTCCACAGGGAACCGTCAGCATGCCGGTAGGCCTTCAACCCCTCGAAGACTTCCTGGCCGTAGTGCAGTACAGCGGCCGACGGATCGAGGCTGAGTGGCCCGTAGTCCTCGAGTCGGGGGTTGTGCCACCCCTCCCCCTCCCGGTAGGTGAGGCGCGCCATGTGATCGGTGAAGATGGTGCCAAAGTGCAGGTCGGCGAGAATCGCACCGATCTCCTCCTGGCTTCGTCCCGCGGCGCTGGACACATCGGTAAACGTCCCAGCCAGGTCATCGCTCGCGGGCAGCTCACGGGCAGCTGCGCTCTCCAGAGCACTCATGTCGACAGATTCCTCCAGGTCTTTCGTCGGTTTGGCGGGCCTCACGGCCTACTGTACGTCGGCGCTTTGCGCCCCTTGCCGCCCCCACACATCGGTGGGGAGTGGCCTCGACAAGCCTTCGCAGTCCTCGGCGATGAACTGAGGGTCGCGTTCCCCAGCCCGGCGACGGGCTTCGTAGTCGCGCAGTGCGGCCACGCCAACCGAGGACAGCGCAATGAGAGCCACCAGGTTCGTGATCGTCATGATCGCCATCGCGATGTCAACGCTCGCCCACACGACGTCGAGAGAAACGAGCGCCCCCAGAACAACTGAGGCGACCGAGATAACTCGGACCGCCCACATGCCCACGGGGCTCGCGGTGACGAAGAACATGTTGACCTCGGAGTAGACGTAAGCCGCAATGATCGAGGAGAAGGCGAGGACGAAGATCATGATCGCCATCGGGACGGTCGCCCATTCCCCGAGCGCATGCGCCACTGCCATCGTGGTGAGGGTCGCCGGATTCGCACCCTCGGCCGCCCAGACGCCTTCGCCTGCCACAAGAATCACGAAGGCGGTCGCGGTGCACACGATGATCGTATCGACAAAGACGCCGAGCGACTGGATAAGCCCCTGACGTACGGGGTGGCGAACCGTCGCGGTCGCGGCGGCGTTCGGCGCCGTGCCCTGACCGGCCTCGTTCGAGAACAGTCCCCGCTTGGTGCCGTTAATGACGGCGGCCAGGATTCCCCCGCCAAGTCCGCCGACGAGGGGCTGCGGGGCGAAGGCATCCTGGATGATCCACCCGATGATGCGGGGAAACTCACCGAGGTTCATCACGACGATGACGAACGCCATAATGACGTAGATCATCGCCATGATCGGGGCCATGATTTCTGTGACGCGCGCGACCGAGCGGATTCCGCCCATGATCACGGGGGCGGCAAAAGCGAAGAGCAGTGCGGCCGTGATGGAGGGCGAGGTGCCCGCCGAACCCGCCATCGTTTCCGCGATCGCATTCGACTGTACGGACGTGATAACAAAGGCGCAGGTGACGACGGTGATGATGGCGAATACGGCGCCAAGCGCCCGCGAACGCATCCCGAGCATCATGTAGTAGGCCGGGCCGCCACGGTAGGTCCCGTCCGGTGCCCGTACCTTGTAGACCTGAGCCAGTGTTGCTTCGAAGAACGCAGTCGACATGCCGACGAGGGCCACGATCCACATCCAGAAGATCGCACCCGGACCGCCCATGAGGAGGGCCGCAGCCACGCCGAAGACGTTCCCGACCCCAACCCGAGCGGCCAAGGAAATGGTGAACGCTTGGAAAGATGAGATACCGCCGCGCGCGCCGCCGCGCGAGGAGGTGACAACGGCGACCATATGGCGGAAAAGTCGAGCCTGTACGGCTCGAGTGCGCCACGTTAGATAGAGTCCGGTGCCCAACAGCACCCAGATGGTGCCGTAAAGCGTGATGCCATCGGCAACCGACAGGATCGACTCGGCTAGCGCCTCCATGACCGTATCTCCCTCACGTCCACAACTGGTGGCACTATGGTGCCAGAGACTTGCCACGCGCCGAATACCCTTCCACCACCTGAAAGGGATGGCCCGGATCCCCGCCCGGGGCTAACCCCCGGCAGCATGTCCTCCGATTCGGCCTCGCGTCTCGTTCAAGGCCTCCTCAACACCCTGTGGTGTCCTGCCCCCGCACGAGGACCCTGACCGAGTGCGACTAGCGGGTTACACGGCTGACGTCGCGGGCCGCCCCCGTGGAGGCCGATGTCGCCGTCGCGGCATACAGGGCGAGCGCCGGAGAGACCGTCCGTTCGCGTGCGCGCGGTGTGTAGGGCCGCTCGCGGGCCTCTTCGGCCCGGCGGCGATCCTCGAGTTCGGCGTCGTCAACGTCGAGCTGGAGGAGCCCCTCGTTCACGTCGATCACGATGCGGTCGCCGTCTCGAATCAGCGCGATCAGCCCACCGGCTGCGGCCTCCGGGGAGATGTGGCCGACGCTGATCCCCGAGGTGCCGCCTGAGAAGCGACCATCGGTAATGAGCGCGCAGGCCTTGCCGAGGCCCCTGCCCTTGATGAAGGAGGTCGGGTAGAGCATCTCCTGCATGCCGGGACCACCAGCCGGCCCCTCGTAGCGGATGACGACGACGTCGCCCGCCTGGACACTCTTATTAAGGATCTTTTCGATCGCCTCGTCCTGAGATTCCATGACGCGGGCCGTACCTTCGAAGTGGAAGAGTTCCGGGTCGATCCCCGCAGCCTTGATAATGGCGCCGTCCGGTGCGAGATTGCCGCGCAGCACGGTGAGGCCGCCGCTGGCAGTGTAGGCGTGCTCAATATCGCGGATACACCCACTCGCGGCGTCGGTATCGAGGCTCGTCCACCGGTTCGCGGTGGAGAAGGCTTCGGTGGTGCGCACGTTTCCGGGGGCGGCGTGGAAGAGGTCCCGGGCGGCATCGCTCGCTTTGCCCCCGCGCACGTCCCATTCATCGAGCCAGCTGCGCAGGTCGGGGCTGTGCACAGAATGCACGGTATGGGACAGCAATCCACCGCGGTCAAGCTCGCCGAGGATCGCGGGGATCCCACCCGCCCGGTGGACATCCTCCATGTGGTAGTCGTTGTGGTTCGGTGCGACCTTAGCCAGGCACGGGACAGACTTCCCGAGGGCGTCGATGTCCGCCATCGTGAAGTCGACCTCCGCCTCGACGGCAGCCGCGAGCAGATGCAGGACCGTGTTGGACGATCCGCCCATCGCCATGTCTAGCGTCATGGCGTTCGAGAATGCCTCCCGGGTCGCGATCGCACGCGGGGCGACGGAGTCGTCCTCGTCGCCGTAATAGCGCTGACACAGCTCGACGATGAGTCTCCCGGCCCGCAGGAACAGGTCGCGGCGCGCCTCGTGTGTGGCGAGTGTGGAGCCATTTCCCGGGAGGGAGAGCCCCAGGGCCTCGGTCAGGCAGTTCATCGAGTTTGCGGTAAACATGCCCGAGCAGGATCCACAGGTGGGGCAGGCGAGGCGTTCGAGGTTCGCAAGCGCGGAGTCATCGACGTCGTCGTTCGCCGTGGCGTTCATGACCGTGATGAGGTTGCCGTGCCCAGTCGCCGACTCACCGACAATATCCTCGGCGGGGATGTTCTTGCCGGCCTCCATCGGCCCGCCCGAGACGAAGGCCGCTGGGATATTCAAGCGCAGCGCAGCGTTCAACATACCGGGCGTGATCTTGTCACAGTTCGAGATGCACACCATGGCGTCCGCGCAATGGGCATTGACCATGTACTCGACCGAGTCCGCAATGATCTCACGGCTGGGAAGGGAGTAGAGCATCCCCTCGTGTCCCATCGCGATGCCGTCGTCAACGGCGATCGTATTGAACTCCTTCGCGACACCGCCCGCCTCTTCGATGGCCCCCGCGACCAGGCGCCCGACATCACGCAGGTGCACGTGGCCTGGGACAAACTGGGTGAAGGAGTTGACGACGGCGATGATTGGCTTACCAAAATCGTCGTCTCCCATCCCGGTGGCGCGCCACAGGGCGCGTGCACCCGCCATGTTGCGTCCCGACGTCGACGTCGCCGACCTCAGCTGTCGTGCCATTGAACCCTCCATCCGATGTCTATTCCCAGGGTAGGCTCCCGACGTCTCGAGCGTCTCCCGCTCCGGATCGTGGGACCTCAGCGCTGATTGAGCAGGGCGGAGACTTCCTCGCCCACCCTGTCGGTCCGTACCTCGTAGGGCCTGCCCGCGGCGGCCGCCTCCGCCCGATCGGCCATGTGACGGCGTACCGCTGCACGTATCGCCTGAGCGGCATCGGTGAGGTTGAGGTGGTCGAACATGAGTGCCATCGATCCGATCGCGGCGAGCGGGTCAGCGATATTGTGACCCGCGATGTCGGGGGCACTACCGTGCACGGGCTCGAACATTGAGGGCGATGCTCCGCTCGGATTGAGATTCGCGGAGGCGGCGAGTCCCACTCCCCCGGTAACCGCACCGGCTTCGTCGGTAAGAATATCGCCGAACAGGTTATCGGTGACGATCACATCAAAGCGAGAAGGCTCGGTCACAAGGAAAATGGTGGCCGCATCCACGTGAAGATAGTCGGTGGTGACCTCGGGGAAGTCACGGCCGATTTCCTCGACGAGGCGGCGCCACAGGCCACCGGCGTTGACGAGGACGTTTGCCTTATGCACGAGGGTAAGGTGGCGCCGTTCCCGACGTGCGGCGAGTTCAAACGCGTAGGTCACGAGCCGACGCACGCCATAGGCCGTGTTCACCGAAGTCTCGGTTGCGACCTCCGCGTCTGTGCCCGCGCGCAACACTCCGCCGTTGCCGCAATACAGGCCCTCGGTGCCCTCGCGCACGACGACGAAGTCAATCTTCCCGGGCTCCGCAAGCGGGCTCGGGACTCCCGGGTAGAGAATGGCGGGCCTCAGGTTCACGTAATGGTCAAGGGCAAAACGCAGCCGCAAAAGGATCTCGCGTTCCAGGATGCCGGGCGTGACCGAGGGATCGCCAATGGCTCCGAGCACGATCGCGTCGTGGCGGCGCAGGTTGTCAATGTCGTGGACATCTAGCGTGTGGCCATCACTGAGATAGCGCTGGGCGCCGAGGTCATAGGGCGTCTCTGTCAACGTGATGCCGGAGCCAGCAACGGCCGCGTGGGCCACGCGCAGTGCCTGCGCGGTGACCTCCGGCCCGATCCCGTCTCCACCAATGACTGCCAGGTCGATCGTCGTCATAGGGGCCAGGTTAACGAGTCACAAGCACTGCCCGGACCGCTGTCTCACAGCCGGGAACCGTCGGGAGGAGAGGGAGGTTTGGAGAAATTAATTAACCGAAACAGGACTCTTTTCCGCAATACTCATTAAGCTTGGGTTGATCTCTATGAGTCCCACGCCAAGTAGCATTTTTGCCGCTCCCGCACTCAGTCACCGGACTGTGCTCGCGAGCGTGACGCTTGTCGACGCCACCGCGATCGGCTTAGCGGGCCTCATCGCCTGGATCGTCCCGGGAAATCTGCCCTTCCTTCCTCCGGTGCCCTACATCCAAAGCGTCATTGGATGGTTCACACTTATCCAGTTCTTCGTCTGGTTCCTCTTCCTCAAACTGCTTGGTGCCTACGACCTGCGCGACGTCAGCGTTGGCTCGCGTGAATACCGCGTAGTCCTGCATGCGACGGCCTCGACCGCGAGTCTTTTCGGCGTCGTCGCCTACCTTTTCAACGTGCCGCTTTCGCGCACGTATTTCGTCCTCTCATTCGTGGTGGGCGCGATCCTCCTGTTGCTCGGTCGGTTCACCTACCGCCGGGTCATCCACCGCTATCGGGCGAAGGGGCGGTTCATGCGCCGCACGCTCATCGCCGGCTCCTGCGCGAACGCTCACGCGGTGGCTCTAGAACTCCAGTCGCGCCCCTGGCTCGGTCTGCTCCCCGTCGGCTCTATCCGTCCGGAGGCCCTCAATGGCCAGGGCACCACACACGAGGGCGACTATGGGACATTCGGGACCATTGTGCAGTCCGCAGAGGCCGAGGTCGTCCTCATTACCGATGGTTACCTTGCGGACCAGAGCGAGATGGGCAAGATTGCCTGGGCGCTTGAGCCCTATCGCGTAAGCCTGATCGTTCTGCCCTCCCTCTCGAATGTCGCCGCCGATCGGATCCATACGCGGCCGGTTGCCGGCATGCCCTTTGTCTGGGTCGAGCGGCCGCGCTCGGCTGAGGCGCTCTCCTGGGGCAAACGTCTCTTCGACTTCGTGGGGGCGAGCCTCGGCTGGCTCCTCGTCTCCCCCCTCCTCCTCCTGATCGCGTTGTCAATCAAATTGGAGGACGGGGGTCCGGTCTGCTATCGGCAGACCCGGATTGGACGGGACGGTCAACCCTTCCTCGTGCGAAAGTTCCGCTCGATGGTCCCCAATGCCGACACGTTGAAGGCACAGATTGCTGATCAAAGCGATCCAAACCACGTGCTCTTTAAGATCAAAAGCGACCCCAGAATCACCCGCGTGGGCGCCTTCATTCGGAAACACTCACTCGACGAACTCCCTCAGCTCGTGAACGTCATACGCGGCGAGATGTCCTTGATCGGGCCGCGACCGTGCCTGCCCGAGGAGGCCGCGCGTTATACAGCGGCCGAACGGATGCGCCTGCGAGTCCGCCCAGGTATCACGGGCCTGTGGCAGGTCTCAGGGCGCTCCGACCTGGCGTGGGATGAAACCATCCGCCTCGACCTGTACTACGTGGACAATTGGTCGGTGCTGCGCGATGCCATGATCTTGCTCAAGACCATCAAGATCGTTGTCACGGGCGCCGGCGCCTACTGATCCTTCACCTGGTCGAGCTCGCGCAGGGCGGCCTCCCACAGTTCGGGATCCGCGCCCTGAGCGAGCCAACTGTTCTGGATGAAATCGGCAACAGCGGCCCGTCCGTCGAGTCGGGGACGAGGCATTCCTGCATCCCATGCCGCCACCATGTCGGCGCAGGCGTGATCGATGTCGCCGGGTCGATGCACGTCAACCAGCTCGACTCCCACCGCCTCGATGGGGGCGGCGTCGATGGCGTACTGCGCGAGTTCGCGCAGTGTCATGCGTACACCGCTACCCACATTCGCCACGAGGGGCGTGCCCGCTTCACAGGCATCGAGCGCCCAGCAGATCGCGGCAGCCACGTCGGAGACGTGGATGAAATCGCGCGTCTGGGTGCCATCCCCGTAGACGGAGAGCGGCAGGTGAGCCTTGAGGCGGGCAAGAAACGCGGCGAGCACCCCCGTATAGGGATTGTGCAGTGCCTGTCCGAGCCCAATCACGTTTTGGGGTCGCAAGATCGCCAGCCGTCCGCCACCCTCGAGCGCCACGCGCGCGACCATCTCCGCCTGCGACTTCGTCTCGCCGTAGTAGGACAGTGGGCGGTGCGCATCCTCCTCGCGGGAGGGCAGCAGGAGGCCGGAGGCACCACAGTCGCGTCCCTCGCTGGAGACCTGCGGTTCGGAGGCGACCAGGCCTTCTCCATAGACGGCTCGGGAACTCAATAAGACGAGCGGAATCGCTCGGTACTCGCAGAATTCGGCGGCGTATTTGCTCCCTCCCACATTGGTGCGTCGGTAATGCTCGCGCTGATACATGGACTGGGCCGTACCGGTTTCCGCTGCCAGATGCACGACGCCGGTCACGTCGGCTGGAATATCCCAGCTTTCTGCCAACGCCACATCTCGGCGCCACACCGCTCCAGGGAAGCGTTTCGCGGCGGCCTCACCGTCGGCGTGGACCTGTGCGTTCAGGGTGTCCATCGCGATGACCTCGTGGCCGCGTGCCACGAGAGCGCGGGCCACGTACTGGCCGATGAAACCGGCGCCGCCGGTGATCAAGATCGTCATGACCTCTCCCCTTCCCACCCAGATACCCGGGCGTTCGTGTGCGCGATCAGTTCGCGTAGTTGCGCGGCGAAGCGCTCTTCGGAAAAGCGTTGCGCGTGGCGCACGATGGCGGACGCGTCCCAGCTGTGGGCGAGCGCCTCCTCAATTCCCGCCCCGAGGCTCGCTGGATCGAGTTCCTCGACGTACCAGCCATTCACACCGGGTTCGATGGAGTCCAGGTAGCCGCCCGCACGCAGCGCGATAGTGGGTTTCCCCCACGCGGAGGCTTCCAGTGGTGTGAGGCCAAAATCCTCGTACGAGACGGCGACGAGGGCTCCGGCATTCGCATAGGCCCACCGCAACTGTGCCTCGCTCAGCCCCTCAACGAAGAACGTCTGTGGACCGCCGAGCGCTTTGAGGCGCTCGGCCTGCGGTCCCGAGCCAACCACGAGCAGTTGCCGCCCGATTCGCTCGGCGGCCAAGATGACGCGGTCCACGTTCTTGTAGGGCATGAGTCTGGAGACCACGAGGAGATAGCCGGGCCGTAGGTGGGCGGCGAGCTCATCGAGGGGCTCGAGCGGGCCTGACACGTCAACCGAGTGGGGCGGGAAGATCAGCTCCACGTTCTCACGCCCATAGACCTGCGCAATGCGCTCACGAACGACGCTCGAGTTCGCAATATAGGTGGCATGGCGAGCGGCCGCGCGCTGGTCCCAGGCAATGAGGGGACGCTTCAGCGCCTCGAGGGCGAGACGCTTGGCGGACAGGCGTCCCGCATCGCCGAGATACTGTTCGGACAGGTAGAGCCAGCGGGCGGGCGTGTGGCAGTAAATCACTGCCTCCCCCGCAAAATCAAAGCCGTGTGCCCACCCAGAGGAGGACACGATCGCGAGGGGTTCTCTCACCCGCGTATGGGAGGCCGTGGGAGCGAGCAGCGGCAAGGCCCGGCGGTGGTCGCGGCGCAACAGTCTCCATCGGTTGAGCGCCGAGACGTGGATCGTCGCGTCTGAGAACTCGGGAAAGGTCCCCTCGCGGTCGTAGAGCAGCGTATAGATGGGGGCGTCCGGGAACATGCGGTGCAGCGTGAGTACTACCCGTTCGGCCCCACCGCGCTGCGTGAGGTAGTCGTGCACGATGGCGATCTCACTCATGGGTAATCCCGTCCCTCCGTCAGCTCAGCGATGAGAGTGGCAACGCGGCCTTCACCCGCTTCGGGTGAGTAGTGGCGGCGCCATCTCTCGTGCAGTGCCGCGGTGCGGGTCGGCACCCGTCCGAGCGCGAGATCACGAATCGCCTCGACGAGAGAGTCCACACTGCCCGCCTCGACGACGGCAGGTGCGTCCGGTCCCACGACCTCGGGCAGCGCACCGGCATCGCTCACGATCACGGGAACGCGGGCACTCATCGCCTCGAGTGCCACGAGCCCGAAAGACTCGGGAGCGATCGAGGGGCTCACCACAATGTCGACGTCGGCGAGCACATGCTCCGCATCCACCCAGCCGAGGAGTTCGACGACATCGCCCGCGCTCCGGACCCTTGCTTCGACTGCGGCGCGTTCGTCGGGCCCAACAAAGCGAGGCTCGCCGGCGATTAGCAGCCGGTAGGAGCGATTCCCCTCGGCGTTCAGGCGCTCGAGCGCCCGCAAGAGGACGTCGAGGCCCTTGTCGTAGGACAGACGCCCAATGAACCCGAGCGTCACCTGCCCCGAGATGGCACGGCGCCGCCCGAGCTCCGCGGTTTCAATGGGATGACACCAGTTCTCAAGCACACGGGTGCCCGACAGTTTGTGCGCCATCCATTCCGAGGGAACGAGCGCCGCGCGGGCGCGACCGCGGGATAGCCCGTACAGGCCTCGGTGGGCCGCCTTCGGCAGCTGATGGTAGTGCACGATCCGGTTCGCGTATCCCGCCGTCGCCACCGCGGGCAGTAGCCCGTTGCACCAGGTGAGGTCCGCCGCTGAACGCCGGACATGCCGGCGCAGGGCCGCCAGGTAGCTGGTCCGGTTCCGGGCGGCCAGCACCGCGACCCGGTGGCCGCTCCGCCGCGCTTGCTGGGCGACGGCGGAGGGTTCGGCCGGGGCCACGATGCGCACGGGATAGCCTGCAGCGTGCAACGCATCGGCGATGGCGAGCGCCATGATTTCTCCTCCGCCGAATTCACCCTGGTTCACGGCAAGGTCGATCGCGGGCCACAGGCGGCGCTTGCCATCGAGGGGCTGGCCCCGGTAGAGGGCCGCGATCGCCGCGCACATATCCGTCACGCCGTCCTCGCCGGGCTCCGGCACGGGCATGCGTGTCACCCGCTCGACTCCCGCCTGGATCGTGGCGGGCTCAACGTCGGAAATGAGGCAAGCCTCGCCCAGGATCTCGGCGTTACCTCCGACGTCCGTCGCGAGAACCGGGACGCCCGCGGCGACGGCATCCAGGAGCGCATAGGACAGGTTTTCCCACACCGAGAGCTGCACGAGCACGTCGTGGGAAGCGAGGGCCTCCGGCGCCGGCACGTAGCCCGGCCAGTGCACGTGGCGTTCGATGCCGAGTTCGCGCGCGAGCGCCTGCAGCGCGTGCCGCTCGGGGCCTTCGCCTGCGATGGTCAGCTGGGCGGTGGGGTCGAGTGCGAGGATGCCGGGCAGGGCGCGCAGGAGCGCCTCGAGTCTCTTCTCGGGGGCGAGTCGCGAGAGCGTGAGTATTCGCAGCCCCTCACCAAGACTCCGTCGTCTCTCCCCACGTTGCCGGCGCCGAGCATCCACGTCGCGGCGCAGGCTCTGCCCGTTCACACGGTTCGGGATCACGTGGATGGCGCGGCGTGGTCCCCAGGTCTCACGCATGACGCGCCGCGTCGACTCGCTGACCGCGATGAGGCGGTCAGTGCGGGCGAGGCGAATGCGGTGCAGGGCTCGTTTCGCGCCGGCCCCAAGCGCGCTGCGGTGGTAGGTTCGCTGATCCGCGGCGATCCCGTGTTCGGTCGAGACCAGCATGACCTGCGGCCGAGTCACGAGGGCCGCGGCGGCAACGACGTCGGCATAGGCCAGGTGGGAGTGCACAACGGCGGGGTTGAGGCGAGTAACGATTCGACGCACGGAGCGAATCGAGGTGAGGACACCGGCCTCAGGCCCGATCGGCGCGGTCACCACGGCCGCACCGCGGTCGCGCAGTTCCTCGGCGAGTGCTCCCGGTGGGCACACCACGACGAGACGGAACCCGGGAATGCCCGCCGTCGCGACGTCAAGCACGTGCCGCGCCACCCCGCCAAGGGGAGCGACCGGCACGACCCACAGCGCCAGTGGTGCGGTGGGTCCGCCCGTTGCGCACTGTTCGCAGACCCGCGCGCGGCAGCGGCCTAGAACCATGCTTCTAGCCGGTCGAGCGCGGTCCAAAAGCCCTCCCCGTTGTTGATGTGGCCCTGCCAGATCTCGGGAATAAACGTGACGCCGGGTGCCAGCCGGTCGAGCTGTTCGGCCAGTACCGGCCAGTCGACTTCCCCCTCACCGATCTGGTCGCCTTCACCGTCGACACCGGAGGCGTCCACGAGGTGCAGGTGCTCGGTATAGGGGGCGAGAGTTTCTACCATCTCGGAAAATGGGAGCTGGAGGAAGGTGGCCGCGAGCTTCGAGTGTGAAATGTCGAGGCACAGACGGGTCCCCGTCGTACGGCAGAACTCGACCGTGTCATCCGGGTCGAGGAACAGGTTGTGGTATTGCTGGCCGCCGAGCAACCACGGATAGGGCGGCAGGGTCTGGGCGACAAGGCGCACCCCGGAGGTGTCCAGGCGCGTGAGAGATTCGGCGATCCGGTCATACTTGGGCCCCCGTGCGGCAGCGGATATATGCCCGTCCGTCGTGAAGCCACCCATCGTCACCACCATGATGGGTTCCTCCTCCTTCGGGAAGAACCGACGCATCTCACGGGTCACGTCGATCGTGCGCTGGACCTCGGCGATCGATCGTTCCCAATGATCCCGATCCGTCGCGGCGAGATCGACCAGGAAGTCTCCTGCGAACAGATCGGGCAGGTGGGTCGTGAAGCCAATCTCGAGGGGCTCACTGAACACGGAGGCGGGGTCGATCTCGAGGTCCTTATAGGAGAAGTGAAACTCGAGGAAGTCAGGGTTGGCGTGCGGCAGGAGCGCGAGCGCGTCATGAAAACGCACGGGCAAACCCCACGGGCGGCGGAACGTGAAGTTTCGCCCCGTCGGCACGGACTCGGCGAGATCCCCCTCGAAGAAGAAGTCTCCCACTGTCATGTCACGTGCGGCTCTCCGCCCGATCAGGTCTGCGCGCCGGTTCGGTTGCAGTCCACGCCCGGGGCTCTTCACCGCGATATCGCTGTCCTCAATCAGTTCGCCTACCGTGAGGTCCCGCGCAGCGACGAGTGATTTGGCGAGGGTGATGCGGTTCATCTTCTCGCCCGTCGACACCTCGCGGGGACCCACGGATCCGAGCGCTTCTTCGACCTCCCGCACCTGGGTCACGAGGTTGGCAAACTCGCCGGGCAGAAGTGAGACGCGGTGGTCGTTTCCCTCCATCTCCCGATCCACCGTGAGGTGCTTTTCGATAATGCTGGCACCGCGCGCGACGGCAGCTACCGGCACGTGGATCCCACGCTCATGCCCCGAATAGCCCACCGGGCAGTGCCCAATTTCCGCGAGGCGCGACAGGTAGTTGAGGTTCAGGTCCTTGAAGGGGGCCGGATAGGTGGACTGGCAGTGTAGGAGCGCGAATGCCGCGCCCCGCTTTGTGAGGAGATCGACGGCCTCGATGATCTCGGTTTCCCGGCTCATCCCGGTGGAGACAATGAGCGGCAGGCCGCGCGAGGCGGCGTCCTCCAGCAGGTCGTGGTTCGTGAGGTCCGCCGACGCGATCTTGAGCGCAGGGATCTGCTCGCGGACGAGAACCTCGACCGATGGCGGGTCCCACGGCGTACACAGCACATCGATACCGACCTGGCGGCAGTGCTCGAAGACGACGGCCAACTGGTCTGCGGGAAGCGAGAACCGCCGCAGCAAATCGAGCGTGTACTGAGCGCCGAGGTCCTCACCCGCCGAAGCAGCACCCGCCTGTCGGTAGAGGGCGTCCATATCGCGCAGCTGGAACTTCACGGCGTCGGCTCCCGCCTCGAGCGCGTGGTCCACGAGCGTACGTGCAAGGTCAACCGAGCCGTTGTGGTTGTTGCCGATCTCCGCGATGAGGTAGGCGGCATGGCCCTCGCCGATGCGCCGCTCCCCGATGCGCAGCTCACCGGTGCGATCAATCGCGATGCCGACCACGTGCTGGCGCTCGTCCACGAGTGGGAGGTGTTCCGCGCCCGTCGGCAAGAGACGTTTCAGTTCCACCTCGGGGGTGCCCTCCGGGGCGCTCACCACATTGCGATTGCACACCTGGTCGACGGCGCTCGAAAGGTCGGCCTCCGGATGGGTGATGAGCCAGCGCCTAAAGTCGCCGTCGGTCAGAGCCCCACGTAGCCGTCCGTGGGAGTCGACACTAAAGACGATCCGGTCCCGGTTTTCCGTCATCTTACGTAAGGCCGTGAGGATCGGGTCCTCGGCGAAGACGACATAGGGACCGATGTGGCGGTCGATGATCACGAGAGAGCACCTTCGGTAGAGAGTCGATTGAGGTAGTCATCCACCTGGAGCACCGCGAGGCGGAAGTCAATATCGGTATCGATGTCGACACCTTCGATCTCGTTCAGGACAAACATCGAGATGGTGCCGCCGAGTCGATTGTGTTCCCGGTCGTAGACGTGCGGGCGCGTAATGTAGAGGGACCCATTCTCCCGGTAGCGCATGTCGGCGGGCCCCATGTCCTGGCGGCGGAGCCGGTTCGCCACGTCGTAGCTCGCGGCCGGCTTCCCGTGGGCCGTGGTACGCCAGATAAAGGGCGGCATGGGGACGACGCCCACGAGTGAGTCAGCGCCGGACTCGCGAAATTGGGTGATCGCCGCGTCGAGTGTGCCGGGCAGGCGGAAGGGCGACGTGGCCTGCAGGAGCATCACGGCCTCCGGTTCGATCCCTTCGGCACGCCGGTACGCGAGTGCGTGCTCGATGACGGGTTCGGTCGGGGTCGTGTCGTGCGCGAGGTGCTCGGGCCGTAGGAAGGGTACGTGCGCGCCATAGGAGCGGGCGACTTCCGCGATCTGTGGGGAGTCTGTGGAGACGAGGACATCGAGTCCTGCCTCGGCGGAGAGGGCTTGTTCGATCGTCCAGGCAACGAGCGGTTTGCCGCCGAGCGGCTTGATATTCTTTCCCGGAACGCCCTTGGAGCCGGAACGCACCGGGATCACACACAGGATTGGTCCGGTCATGGCCTCATTCCTTCCATGAGGGCGGTCGCGATCGCCCGCGCCGGACTTACGCCGGTCGTGGGTGCGGGGGTTGGCGGGCAGTCCCGCGCGGGCTGCCAGCGGCTCATGTTGTAGCGCTCCCACATGCCCTCGAGCCAGCGTGGGGGCCGCTCGCACGTGACCCAGGCGGGGCGTCCCGACGCCGCCGCCTCCAGCACGCCGGTTGAAAACACCGAGGCCACAGGGGCAGCGAGATGACGCAGCGCCGGCCCGTCTGACTCCACGTCGATTCCACGCCGACGGAACCACGCATGGTAGGTACGCGAGAGCAGATCCCGCTCTGCAGGGTGGGGACGGTAGGTGGCATGCGTTGCGCGGCAGAAGGTGAGCGCGGAATGCGCGAAGCGAGATCGGGCGAGTTCGGCGCCGTGCAACTGTCCGAGGAACACCGGTGCTCCGACGCATTCCTCGGTGCCATCATCTCGGGCCTCAGCTAACAGGACCGATCCCGCAACCGCGCTCGTCACATCGGCGCGTCCGGCCCGCCAGTATTCGGCGTCGGCCGCATTCCACGCGAGCAGGTGGGTGTCGGTGGGCAGGGGCGGAGCGTAGGGTGTGAGCAAGCCGTGCTGCACGGTGACGTGGCGCAGGGCCCGCCGCTGTGCGAGCCGATGGGCGCGTGCCCCGAGTGCAAGGTAGGCGCCAACCCCGACGACGACATCGAGACACGCGAGTTGCTCCGTATCGTCAAGGGCCTGCAGGTGCACGGTGCGCTGGTGTGTCTCGCGCGCGGGAAAGGGCAGAAGCGCATCCTCCAGTCTGCGGGGCGCCAGAATCGCGACCATGCGCGGGTCTGGTAGGTGGTGCAGCGGCGCGAGCAGCGCGGCGACCTGGGTAGGAGATTCCGCCTCCAGGGCCACAAGGATGCGGGGCGTCGAGCTCGCCGTGAGGAGGGTGGCGCGCGCCTCCTCCCCCTTGGTGCGCCACCCCCGCACGGCGCGCACGGCACGCCTCACGCCGGGCCCCTGCCGAGCCTGCCATCTCGACCAGGCCGCGAGGTCTCTTGGGTGGCGCAGGCGATCGGCGGCGCTAGTCATGATCCACCCGGGGCGGGCGCGCGCGGAGGAGTGAGAGCTCATAGGCGAGGACCTCGCGGGCGTTCACATCCCGGCCCGCGAGCTGCCGCGCCACGTTGACGCCCGCGTTCACCAGGCTGGCCGCTGTCAGTGCGAATGAGAGCGCGCGGGGGTGGCCGTGTTTTTCTGCGTAGCGATAGCGCGATGCCACCAACCAGGAACGGCGAAGCCCGGGATCGGAGGAGGCTCCACCTTCGTGTACGACCCGCACGCTCGGCACATACAGACGTGCCACGCCACGCTCGCGCAGCCGGTATTGCAGGTCTGTTTCCTCGCTGTTCATGAAGAACGATTCGTCGAAACCACCAACGGCCATGACTTCGGCGACCGGCAGGAGCATGGCGACGCCGGTCACCCAGTCGACGGCGACAGCCTCCGTGGCGGCTGCGGCGTGCACATCGTGGTTCACGGCTCGATGCCACCACCGCCTCTGTCGAAATCTGGCGAGCGGGGTCAACCACTCGATCACCTGGGCCGCGATGGTCGGGAATGTGCGGGCGCTCCATTGGCTGGTCCCATCCGGTCCGACGACGGCCGGCCCCGCCACCGCGGGCTGGAAAGGTGTCGCCACCTCAACGAGGTCATCGATCTGGGTTCCGCTCAGGTAGGCGTCCGAGTTCAGGACGAGGGCGAGGTCCGTGGTGGTGGCCCGGAGTCCGGTATTGACGGCTGCGCCGAACCCGCCATTCGTTTCGCGTCGCAGCACGCTCACGTCCGGGTTTCCCGGCTCCGGATCCAACGCGGGGTGCGGCGACGCGTCGTCGACGATGAGGACGCGCGCACAGTGGTGACCCCGATCGTTCAGCAAGGCGCGGGCGAGCTCCCCCGTTGGGACGGGGTCGCCGTAGTGCGGGATGATTACCGTCACCGCCTGCGTGCTGGGCATGGGCTGGTCCACCGCAAGTGTCTCTTCCGCTCGAAGTCCCTACGAGCATAGCGACTCTGACACGGTTAATGCGGATTGGTGACGAATGTAGAATTCTCACGTAGGTCACATTGAGGACGCGGTAGCATTCGACGTGATGCTCGAAACCCACGAGCGCAGGGCCGCCACACCAGAACGGACAATCGTGAGTGATCATTTCCTCCCCGCCCCGCCCACTGCCGGTCAGCAGTTTCGCACTCTCGTCAGGGTTCTGCGTCGGCATGCCAAGGTCATCGTGGCGATCATCGCCGCCTGCCTCGCGGGTGCCGCAGCAGTGACGGCGTTCCTTCCGCGGGTCTACCAAGCGACCAACACCGTCATGGTGGTCGCGGGCGGCGGGGATACCTTGGGCAACTACCTGTCCGCCGAGAACCTCGCGGTCGCCAAGACCGGTTCCTACGTTTCCCTCGGTTCCGCCCCCGAGGTGAGCGCACTCGCCCGCGACGAGCTCGGGGATACGCCCGTCGTGAATGTCTCATTCGCGACCAGTCCTGGCACCACACAGATCCGCGTGAACGGACAGTCGTCAACGCCTGCCGGCGCCGTTCGGGTGGCTGACGCCTACGCGAAGGCCCTGATCAGCCACGCCATGACGATCGAGTCCATTATGGCGACAGGCGATCCCACGGCGACGAATGCGGGCTCAAAGCTCGTCCAACTCATTCCCGTCAGCTCGGCGACTGAGCCCAGCGCTCCGATCTCACCCTCGCTCAAGAAGAATCTGGCCTACGCCCTACTCCTGGGGATAGCGCTGGCAGGAACATTCGTCCTTGTGCGAACTCTGCTGGACCGCAAGGTTCGCTCCAGCGAATCCGTGCAAGCCGCCACCGCACTGCCCGTGCTCGGCACCATTCCCTCGGACAAGCGCCTATCGAAACAACGTCAGGTCGTTTCCCTCACTCCCTCCTCGCGCGATCGCGGCGGGTGGGCGACAGCGGAGGCGGTTCGCGAGTTACGAACAAACCTCACCTTCGCGAACGTCGATGACCCGGCACGCAGCATCGTCATGACCTCTTCGCTCCCCGGCGAGGGCAAGTCACTCGTCGCCGCGAACCTCGCGGCCGCGATTGGCGCGACGGGGCAGCCGACGATCCTCATTGACGGCGACCTGCGCCGCCCCATGCAGTCCTCAATCTTCTCGCTGCCCGGTAGCGCGGGCCTCACGGACCTGTTGAGTGGCGCTGTTGATCTGCAAGACGTCCTCCAATTGTGGAAGCCCGGCTCAAATCTCTATCTGCTGAACGCGGGGCGCACGCCCCCAAACCCGTCCGAGCTGCTCGGCTCGCGGCGCATGCGCACGCTGCTTGCGGAGCTATCACGGTCCTATTTCGTCATCGTTGACTCACCTCCGATCTTGCCGGTCACCGACGCCGCCGTGCTGTCCTCGAGCGCCGACGGTGTGCTCGTCGTCGTGGAGGCAAACCGCACGAATATCGATGCCCTGGTCGATGCGACGGGGCGGTTGAGAAAAATGAACTCGAACACGCTTGGTGTGGTGCTCAATCAGGTGCCGCTGAAGGCCTCGTCCGCGAGCCAGTACGGCTACTACACCAAGTCGTACTACTACACGACCACCGGCGAGAAAAAGCCGCGACGCGCGAAGCGATCCACCACTCGCCGCGGCGCCTAGATCTCTACTCGAGCGGGCCTACGCGCTGGCGTAGTGTTCCTCGGCACGCGCAATTGCACCGACCGCACGTGAAATGGCGTCGAATGCGGCACGATGAGCGGCAGGTCCGCGCCCATAGGGGTCGGCAATATCCCACGTCCCGGAGGGGACAACAGCCCGCAGTGCCGTAAGATCACGTCCGATCAGGCGCCAACGGGCTTCAATCGTGTCGGGGGTGTCTCCATGCGGCAGCCCGAGGAGATCGTGGCGGGACTCATAGGCGAGGATGTCTGCAAAGCGCCCGAGGGTAAAGACCTTCTTGAGGGCGCGTGGGCTGAGCCGCACCACATCGGCGCTATGGTCGACTGTCGCGGTCAGCACCACCGTCGCTGCGGCAACATCGTTTGGGGTGAGTTGCCGGGCGATGAGACCGGTGGCGTCCACTCCGCGGGCATCGAGCAGCGCCGCCATCTCAGGGGCGACGGGCTCGCCTACAAGTGCGGCCGTGCCCGCGCTCCGCACGCGCACGAGGCCCGGAGCGTGCGCATCGACCGCCCGCTGCAGAAGCCGCTCGGCGACGGGAGAGCGGCAAATGTTGCCGGTACACACGGTGAGGATCTCGATCACTGGGGCCTCTTTTTCTCCGGGGTATCAGGGCGGTCAGCGCTTCGTTCCGGGGCCGCACCACCTGCCCAGCGCGGCCTGCGCGCCAGATAGCGTCCCGTGATGACGCCCACGATAGTGCCCAGTGAATTGAAGACGAAATCCCACCAGTCCATCTGACGGCCCGGCAGTACCAGGGCCTGTGTAGTCTCGATCGTGGCGCTCACGGCCATACCGCCGATGATCCACCACAGGGGACGGCCTCGTGGAAACGCGAACACGAGCGCAGCGACGGGAAGAGCAAAGACAAGAGTATTGGCGACCTGCTCGACATGTTCAGGGGCAACCCATAGAGGCAGCCCCCGAGCCCGTAGCCACAGCCACACATCGAGGTTGAGGCGATGGATTTTTGATCCGGAGGGCCAAAAGAAGAGGAAGGCTGCCGCGATTGCGTAGACCCCGAGCAGTGCTAATGCGAGCCGGCAGCGCCAGCGCGCGCAACGCGACTCATCCTTCCGCATCCGAGCCCTCCTCACGGGTCAGCATTCCGGCGGTAAACGCTAGGATCGATATACTGTGCACAGTCTAAAGGCGTGCAGGTGATCGCCGTGCGCCGCTGTCAGCATACCGAGGGGGCCCGGTCCTAATGGGATGTGAGAGCGCTGACAACGCCCCCTCTCCTACGGATGCCATCGGAGTTCGTGCCCTCGGCGTCGAACTTGCGATCCCTTCCCCACCCGGTCTTTCGGAGCGGCGTCGCGCCGCCTTTGAGCGGCAATGGGCCCGGTGCGCTAGCGACCTCGGGTCGGACAGCATACGTCTTGCCCTCCCCGAGCGCTTTCACTCGACGCCGCTCGCCGCAGATTTCGAAAACTATGTGACGGGCGCCGTGACGACACGCCTCCTACAGGCGAATCTCGGAGTGCTGTTCCTCTTGCATTCCTCGGGTATCGCGCTCGACGACGGCACGGTCCTCGCACTGTGCGCCGCATCCGGGATGGGAAAGACGACGGCCGTTCGTGAACTTGGGCGCCACTACGGCTACGTCAGTGATGAGACAATCGCCGTCGATCCTCGTACCGGCGTCGTCTTTCCCTACCCCAAACCACTCCAATTCGTGACCAAGCCGGGCCATCCCAAACGAGTCGAGGCCCCGGATGATCTCGGCCTCCTCGAACCGCCGGCGGCCCTACGTCTCGGCCCGATCGTCCTGCTGCAGCGCATCCCCCAGGATCATGATGAACGGGAGTCACTCGAACGGCTCGCCGTCTCTGACGCACTGCCGAGTCTCGTCCCTCAAACATCCTCACTTTCTCTCCTGCCTCGCCCTCTCAGCTTGTTGGCAACCCATCTCGACACCGTCGGCGGATACCGCGCCACGTATCGAGATGCCTCCGGTTTGCGTGATCTCCTCGCCCCGCTGCTGAATGGCGAACCGCAGACGACGCTCGCCACGTTCACGACGCTGGAGAGCGACGCCCCTGGGGAACCGTCCCATCCGTGCGCCGAGAAGCAGCCCGCCGGTTCGATCGAACGGACACGAGTTGTCGAGGCGATCCAGTTCCCCGATGGGAGCCTCGGGATTCTCACATCGGAGCGCTACGTCCACCTGGACGGAGTGGGAGCGGCCATCTGGCGAGAATGCGAGAGCGGGATCAGCGTCGAGAGGTTACTCGCCGCCCTGACCCGGAGCTTCGGTCCTCATCCGGAAGCCAACTCGATCCTGACACGGGCCCTGAACCACCTGCGCGAGCTGGGACTCATTCGGGGCCCTTCCGGAGCCAGGCTATGAACGCGCGCCCTCCTGTAGACATGAACGTGCGGCTAAGGCTCGCCCACGCAACAGTGCAGTACATAGCACAGGAGGCCGGTATCGATCTCCTGCACATCAAGGGATACTCCGTCTCCCCCGGTCTCTATCGTCCACAGCGGGCGAGTAGCGACGTCGACGTACTCGTGCGGCCCGGCTCCGAAGATGCGCTCGTTTCAGCACTGCTGACACATGGGTGGCGCCTGGAGACGACATTCGACACGGGCTCACTCTTTCGACATGCCGCCGCCCTGTGGGATGACCGCTTTGGCCACCTCGACGTTCACCGGTCTTTCCCGGGCATCACCATCTCTGCCGAAGCGGCATTTGCGACCCTGTGGGACCGCGCCCAGTCACGTTCTATCTGCCACGTGGAGTGCCGAACACTCAACCGGATTGATCACGCCACACTCATCACCCTGCACGCCGGTCGTGACGGCGCCCGCGGGCGTGCCGATATCGAGCATCTGCGCGCCACGCTCGACGCGGCCGAATTCACCGCCGTGCACGCGCGCGCCCACGAACTCGGTGCCGACGTGGCTCAATCTGCAGCCCTGGGCACTCTTCAGCATCATCACAATGAACCGAGTTACCACCTGTGGCGGGCTCTGGCGAGCGACGCCAATCGGGTCGACCTGTTCCTCGCCCGCTACCGTGACGCTGGCGACCTCACCGAACGTATCCGGGTGCTCGCCTCCGTCATCCGAGTCAACCGGGACCACCTGGCGATGTCTCTTGGCTATCGGCCACGCTGGCGCGATATCTGGAACGAACATGTTGCTCGGACTCGCGCTGTCCTTACCTACCGGCGGCACCATCGCAACCGAAAGGCCGGCCGATGAGCGAGCCGCGGTACGTTCCCCACCCCGCCTGCGCGTGGACGGATCAAAGCGTCCGGCTCGGAGGCGCCAGTGAGCCGTTGACCGTTGCCGGACAGGAGGCGGTCGCCCTGCTGGCGATGCCTGACGGTCCGCCGTGCGTGCTCAGCGGCTCGGGACTGGTCTTGTGGCGGATGCTCACGCAGGCGGGAGCGCGAGGTCTATCCGCCGACGAGGCAGCGCGGCACTTCGCAGAGCCGGACGCCACTGCCGATCCGCAGGTAGTGCACGAGATCCGCGCGGTGTTTGATGACTGGGTCGCTCGCAGGTTTATCTACGAGGCCGACCCGAGTTCCTGACGCATCTGCTCGACGAGGTCGAGCACGGCGTCGATCCCGAAGACGGGCCCCCCAGCAGTAAGCGCGTCGGTGCCAAGCAGGACCACGGAGGGATTCGCGTGCAGGCCGAGCGCCTGTATCGCGACACCGCCCGGATCAATGAGCGTCAATTCGTGGTCGAGCCCTGCCGGCGGGATGGGCTCGTCACCTACCCGATAGGTGGGCACCATGACCCGCACCCCTACCGGACCAATAGCGGGGCCCCACGCGCGGATTCGGTCCGCAACCTCGAGGCACGCTGAGCATCCGGAACTGATCCGGAAGACGAGCAGGGCCTGGCCGGTGAGGAGGTCCGGGAGGGCCCGGTAGCCGTCGGGGGTTGCGACGGGAACGCGCGGGACCGGCAGCCGAACGTAGTCCTCGGGACTTTCCTCGTCTCCCGCTACCTCTCGCTCCGAGGCACCTACGTCCGAAAGCTCTCCATCCGAGACGGGCCGGGGTGCCGGGGCGAATTCGCGTCCCACCAGGACGGCAGCGGCGAGTGCCACCAGCGTGATGGCCCAACGCCAGCTGGGGGCGTTAAGCCCCCAGAACACCTCGAACACAGCACCGAGGGAGAGTAGGAGAAAGAGGACGTTGCGCACCACGGTCCATCCGGTGATCGGAGCGGAGGAGGCCGCACCGAAACACTGACATCCCTCCCCCGTGCGATCGGCCGTCGCGACGAGTAGGAGGTAGAGGACCATCAAAACGAGGGCCGCGGGCGCCGCGATCGCGCGAGTCGGCGGGATCAGGAGGGCGACGCCGAGCGTGATCTCCAGCCACGGGAACGCTGCCATGATCCACGACCGGGTGAGGAACGCGGGCAGAGAAAACCGCATGAAGGCGTCTCGGCTGGACCCGGGTGTGAGGACTTTGGCGACGCCACTCGCGATGAGGATGGCGGCTAGGATCCAGGTGGCGGGCATGGGGTGCTCCTATTCGACTGGGCGGTCGTCGAGGCTCGGCGCCGCGTCAGGATGCTCAAAGAGATAGTGTGCCGCCTGACCGGTGGCAAAAGCCTCGAAGAGGGGCGCGCACCGCTCCATGTCCAAGTTCACAATTGACTGTTTGCCATCGGGACTGCGTCCGGTTCCCGCATCGGGAGCCGTGACGAAACGCACCGCTCGCGGCCGGATGCCGCGTGCCTCGATGATGAGGTTCTGGAGGCGATCCACCGTGAGGGTCTCATCCATCAAAGTGGTCTCGGCCAGCAGGTCGACAAGCGAGTAGATCGTCGTCGGTGAGGACAAGACGTCCTTGGAGAACGCGGCCTGTGCCATCGATCGCATCCAAGCCTGTTGGCGCCGGATCCGATCAAAGTCGCCGCGCGGGAGAGTCTTGCGTGTTTGGGCGAAGGCGAGTGCCTGCTCACCATTCATCTGTTGAGGCCCATCGATCGTGTCGATCGTCACGCCGCCGAGCTCATCAGTCAGGCGCGTGAAGGACTCAAAGTCCACCATCATGACGTGGTCGAGGCGGATCCCGGTGAGCTCCTCAACCGTCTGGACCGCGAGGGGCACGCCCCCATAGGACAAACCCGCATTGATCTTGGCGGTGCCGTGGCCCGGAATCGGGACCCACGAGTCGCGCGGGATCGACATGACAGTCACAGCCTTGCGGTCCGCGCTCACCTGCACCACCATCAGCGCATCCGAACGCTGCTGGCCGTATTCGATCGTCTGGAGATCGCCCGCAGAGATGCGTGAATCCGAACCGATGAGCAGGAAATTGACCGGGGTCCCGTCCTCGGTGCTCTCCGTGCTCGGGCGCTCACTCACCTGGGAGAAGGCGTCGAAACGCTCAATTTTAGAGTCGAGGTTCGCGCGCACAAACCACACGGTGGCCACGACCGCCGCGGCGAGAACAAGCAGCAGGATAAGCAGCCCGATGAGGGCCTTACGTCCCCCAGAACGACGCGTCGTGGCGCCGCGCGCTCGTCGAGTGGAAGCCTCTTCGGAGGCGGGTGAGGGTGACACGCTCACAGTCGTCCTGTCCCGTTGACTAAACCGTTCCGGGCTTAGCTTACGATGTGCGGAGCCCCGCGGCCGCAGATCTCGCGAGGAAATACAGCGTTCCCCGGGGCGCGGCTGCGCCCCGGGGAACGGAAGGTGTCCTAACGGGCGGCTGAGCCGTCCACGTAGTCGGTGTCGGTGTTCTTCCAGGAGAAGAGCTTGCGTAGCTTGCGGCCCGTCTCCTCGACCGGATGCTGCTGGCCTTCCTCACGCAGACGTGTGAACTCGGGAGCGCCCGCGTCCTGGTCCTCGATAAAGCGCTTCGCGAAGGAACCATCCTGGATCTCGGCCAGGATCGTCTTCATGTTCTCCTTCACGTCCGGAGTGATGACGCGCGGGCCGGACACATAGTCGCCGTATTCAGCGGTGTCCGAGCAGGACCAGCGCTGCTTCGTGATGCCGCCCTCGTTGATGAGGTCGACGATGAGTTTCAGCTCATGGAGCACCTCGAAGTAGGCGATCTCGGGCTGATAGCCCGCCTCGGTGAGGGTCTCGAAACCGTAGTGGATCAGCTGGGAGACACCGCCACACAGGACGGTCTGCTCGCCAAACAGGTCGGTCTCCGTCTCTTCGGTGAACGTGGTCTTGATGCCACCGGCGCGCAGTGCGCCCATCGCCTTTGCGTAGGACAGAGCAAGGTCCCAGGCGCCACCGGAGGCGTCCTGTTCCACGGCGATAATGGCTGGAACGCCGCGTCCGTCCTCGAACTGACGACGCACCGTGTGGCCGGGACCCTTCGGCGCGACCATGCATACGTCGTGGCCCTCACCCGGGGTGATATAGCCGTAACGGATATTGAAGCCGTGGGCGAAGAACAGGGCGGCGTCCTCGCGCAGGTTCGGCGCAATCTGTTCCGCGTACACGCTGCGCTGTGCCTGATCCGGGGTGAGGATCATGACGACGTCGGCACTCGCAACCGCGTCCGGGATGTCGGCGACGGCGAGGCCCTGCTCTTCCGCCTTGGCGCGGGAGGCCGAACCTTCCCGCAGGCCGACGACGACGTCGACGCCGCTATCGCGCAGGTTCAGTGCGTGGGCGTGGCCCTGCGAGCCATAGCCAACGATCGCGACCTTCCTAGACTGGATGATCGACAGATCTGCATCGTCGTCATAGAACATCGTTGCCATGAGATTCCTTTCGTCGGGGATGGTCCCCAGATGGTGCGGGCGTCAGACGCCGCGCCGCTTGCGTTCGTAGGTTCGGTCGGACAGGGAGGTGGCGCCACGGGCGATGCCGACGGAGCCGGACTGCACGATCTCCTTAATACCGTAAGGCTCCAGCGCAGTGAGCAGCGCGTCCAGCTTCTGTTGCGCGCCCGTCGCCTCAACGATCACTGAATCGGGAGAGACGTCCACGACGTGGGCGCGGAACAGCTCAACAACCTGCAAGACGGCGGTGCGTGAGCGGTCGTCGGCCTTCACCTTCACGAGCAGAAGCTCGCGCTGCACCGAGCTCGAAGCCTCCAGCTCAATGATCTTGATAACGTTCACGAGCTTGTTGAGCTGCTTGGTGATCTGCTCGAGTGGCAGGCGCTCGGCGTCGACCACGACGGTAATCCGAGAGATCGCCTCGTTTTCCGTGGGCCCCACGGCCAGCGAGTGGATATTGAAGGCGCGGCGGGCGAACAGGGCCGCGACGCGCGTGAGCACGCCGGGCTTATTCTCCACGAGCACGCTCAGGGTGTGGCGGTGTTGGATTGCCATCTCACTCGTCCTCCCACTGCGGGGTGATCCCGCGCGCATATTGAATCTCATCGTTCGACACTCCCGCGGGAACCATCGGCCAGACCATCGCGTCGCGGGAGACCACGAAATCAATGATGACCGGCCGGTCGTTGATCTCTCGGGCCTGAGCGATCACGTCGTCGATGTCCTCCGGTCGAGTGCACCGCAGGCCCACACAGCCGTAGGCCTCGGCGAGTTTCACAAAATCGGGGATGAGGCGTGACTCGTGACCCGTCTCGAGCTCAGTGTGCGAGTAGCGTCCATCGTAGAAGAGGGTCTGCCACTGGCGCACCATCCCGAGGGAGGAGTTGTTGATGAGCGCAACCTTGATGGGGATGTCGTTCAGCGCACAGGTGGCCAGTTCCTGGTTCGTCATCTGGAAGCAGCCGTCGCCGTCAATCGCCCACACCTCGGTGTCCGGCTTCGCGCACTTCGCGCCCATCGCCGCGGGGATCGCATAGCCCATGGTGCCGAGGCCGCCTGAGTTGAGCCACGTCTGGGGCTTCTCGTAGGAAATGAACTGCGCAGACCACATCTGGTGCTGGCCGACCCCGGAAACGTAAATCGCGTCTGGGCCGGCGATCTGCCCAAGCCGCTGGATGACCTCCTGCGGGGCCATGAGCCCGTCGTCGGTCGGCGTCCAGCCGAGCGGGTAGTTTTCGCGCAGCGCATTCAGCTGACGCCACCACGAGGTGAGGTCGGGGGTGCCCTCGCGTTCGTGCAGAGCACGCACAGCGGGCAGCAGCGCCTCGACGACGTCGGAAATGTCGCCGACGATCGGTACGTCTGCGGTGCGATTCTTCGAGATCTCCGCGGGGTCGATGTCCGCGTGCACGATTCTGGCGCCGGGCGCGAACGTCTGGAGGTCGCCCGTCACGCGGTCATCAAAGCGTGCGCCGAGCGCCACGATGAGGTCCGCACGCTGCAGGGCGGCGACGGCTGGCACCGAGCCGTGCATGCCGGGCATGCCGAGGTGTTGTGGGTGGGAATCGGGCACGGCGCCGCGCCCCATGAGGGTCGTAACGACGGCGGCTCCCGTGAGATCGGCTAGACGCGTGACGACTTCGCCCGCACCCGAGCGGATGGTGCCGCCGCCCACCATGAGGACGGGACGCTTGGCCTCCTGAAGCTCCCGCGCGGCGGTCCTCACCTGACGGTGGTGCGGACGCACACGCGGCTTGTAGCCCGGCAGGTGATGTTCCGGGGGCCAATTGAATTCGAGCTCTCCCACCTGGGCGGTCTTCGTCACGTCGACGAGCACCGGGCCCGGGCGGCCTGTGCGGGCGATGTAGTAGGCCTCGGAAATGCGGGCCGGAATATCCTTCGCATCGGTCACGAGGAAGGAGTGTTTGGTCAGCGGCATCGTGGCGCCGACGATGTCCGCTTCCTGGAATGCATCCGTTCCGATCATGGTGGCACCCACCTGTCCCGTGATGGCGAGCAGTGGGGTGGAGTCCATGTTGGCGTTGGCGAGCGCGGTGATGAGGTTCGTCGCCCCGGGGCCCGAGGTCGCGATACACACGCCCACCTCGCCACCCGCAGCCGCGAAGCCCTCAGCCGCGTGGCCGGCGCCCTGTTCGTGGCGTACGAGAATGTGGCGGATCCGCTCCGAAGCGAATAGGGGATCGTACGTCGGCAGAATCGCTCCACCGGGAAGACCGAAGACTGTCTCGACCCCGAGCTCCTCGAGGGAACGGATAATCGCCTGAGCGCCGGTGATGCGCTCCGGCTCGGGCGGAGCGTCCCCGCCCCGATTCACCTTGGCCGTGTCTTCACTCATGTTCTTCTCCGGTCGTGGGTGGGTGAGAAAAAACCCTTCACCGATGCTGGGTGAAGGGCGCGCGCTGTACTGGGTCACTGACTAAACATCGCGCGCCGCTGTCACGACGAGGATGTCCAGAAGGAGGACCGCAGTTCTTGCCATGTCTGCATGTTAGACACGGCTCATTTGGACAGGGACGCCCGTCCCATAGTCTGGAACCAAAGCCTGAGAGACTAGAGACGAGAAGGATGCCTGCGGCACGTCGCGCCGTTAGCTGTGGAAGGAACCCTCGTGCACTCTGTTTTCTCCCTTTTGGCTGAAAACCAAGTTCTGTTGCTCATGATCCTCGTCGGGGTCGGGATGGCATTTGGCGCCATCAAGGCGCGTGGTATTGGACTGGGGGCCGCGGCGGTGCTCTTCTTCGCCATCGCCCTGTCGGCCTGGGGCCTCACGTATGGTTTTACCCTCGAGGTCGATCACGACCTCGGCATCCTCGGTCTCGCCCTGTTTGCCTTCGCGATCGGTGTGAACTCGGGACCCAACTTCTTCCATATGATGCGGACCGCTGCAGGGCCGATTCTTGGGATGGTGGTGGTGCTGATCGCGGCGGGCGCACTCGCCGTTGGTGTGGGGCACGCCCTCGGGATGGAAATCCCCCTCATCGCTGGAACCTTCGCGGGCGCGATCACGAACACCCCGGCGCTGGCCTCAGCTGGTGCTGCCTCCGGACAGCCGGATCTCGCCACGGTCGGGTACTCAATTTCCTACCTGTATGGCGTCATCGGCATGTTGATCGTTGCGCAGCTAGCCCTCAATTACGGCCGCTCGGACCAGGACACGCCCTCACCGATTCGCAACCGCACCATCCGCGTTGAGCGAGATGACCGGCCAGCGATTGCCGACCTGCAGCGCATCCTCGGGACGAAGCTCCAATTCTCCCGCCTACGGCGCGGTGAGATCGGGCCGATCACGACGCCCGTCCCCTCCGACGTGCTCTACCGCGATGACCTCATCACCGTGGTCGGACCTCAGGAGGCGCTGGACGCGGCCATCCAGGAGCTCGGGCACGGCTCATCGCACTCGCTGCTCGCCGACCGCCGCTACTTGGATTTCCGTCGTATCACGGTCTCCGATCCGAAGCTTGCGGGCCATCCGGTCCACGAGCTCGATCTGGAGGAGAAGTTCTCGGCCACGGTCTCACGAGTGCGCCGCGGCGACATCGATATGGTCGGCACCCCCGACCTCGTCCTGCAGCTCGGCGACCGCGTCCGTGTGGTCGCGCCCACCTCCCGGATGAAGGGGATCTCGGAGTTCTTCGGGGATTCCGCTCGGGGACTGACCGATATCAACCCGATCGCTCTCGGAATCGGCATGACACTCGGCATCCTCATCGGTGAGACGCCGATCGTGACGCCCTCGGGTGAAACCTTCTCCATCGGTTCGGCGGCCGGCACGCTGATCGTTGGGCTCATCATGGGCAAGGTTGGACGCATCGGTAAGGTCGTCACGGCGATTCCCCACACGGTATGCCAGGTCCTGTCTGAATTCGGGCTCCTCGTCTTTCTCGCCTATGCGGGCACCGCGGCAGGCGGACAGATCCTCAACGCCTTCACTGGCGGCGACTGGTGGCGGATCTTCGTCCTCGGCTTTGTCGTCACGACCTTTGTCGCGGTGGGGATCTACGCCGTCATGCGGTGGATGTTCAAACTCGGCGGCACCCGCACAGCGGGCGTGCTCGGCGGAACTCAGACCCAGCCCGCCGTACTCGCGTTTGCTAACAACCGTACGAATGCCGACCCACGCGTCGCCCTCGGTTACGCCATGGTCTACCCAGCCGCGATGATCGTCAAAATCCTTATTGCCCAAGTCATCGGCGGTCTGTAAGCGAGCAGACGAAGACGCGCCGTGGTGTAGAAGGAATGGCCCCGAACTGGAGCGCCACCCCCGGGTACTCGCCAGGCGCGGCTTCGTGGTCTTCGATGAGCACCTGAGTGCTGGACTGCCGACCGGCGTGCAGGTCGGCGTCCACGGCCTCATGCGCTCTCACGCAGATCTCTTCGTCGACCCTGACGGGCGCGGAGGCCACTGGTGTGATCTGCCGAGGCTGAGCGGGCACGCCGATCAGACGGTGGAGGGTACGGCGCTAACCTCGCGCCTGGCCGGAGGGACCACCTGCCTCGAGCCTGAGATCCCCGCGGCCCTCGAGGGTGCCCTCGCTCGGGCGCCGAGACGCGTGCGGTATGGAGCGATGTCACTGTCCGAACGCGATGGATGTGGGGCCGTTGGATTCGCTCAACCTGATCCTCACCCACCCGAGGCCACCGGGCCCACGTGGCCATCGATACGCTCCGTGCGAGCCATCGTCACCCGGGGGGGTGAACCTCTATGCATGCACCGCTCCCGATCGCGCGCTATCCGCCACGTTCCTCCCCAGCGCGACGACACCTCGACACGCTAGGGCGATGGTCGGAACTCAATCCAGCGCCGTCACGGCGTGCTCGAACAGCCCGCACACACTATCGCGGCCAATGATCTGTAAGTGAGTGCGGTGCGAGGGCCTGAGGCTGACGCGACAAAAGCTCCCACTGTGTCACAGTGGGAGCTGAAAATACGGGCGTCGTGTGTGGGTGTGGCTGTGGCCCCGGGTTGCTGCGTGGTGCAGGTCCGGGGCCACAG
>JAUNVA010000024.1 GCA_030537895.1 Bowdeniella nasicola | reverse complement strand
CCACCATGGTGGTGACGTCGAGGGCCTTATCGAGCTGTTCCTCAGTGATCTCGCCGCGCTCAACGTAGCCGAGGTCGAGGGCGGCCTCCTTCACCGTGAGGTCCTTCGCGACCGAGTGCTTCGCGATCTTTGCGGCCGCCTCGTAGCCGATGAGGCGGTTCAGCGGGGTCACGATGGACGGGCTGGATTCAGCGAGCCGGAGGCAGCGCTCCTCGTCGGCGACGAGTCCGTCAACGGTCTTCTCCGCGAGCACGCGGGACATGTTGCCGATCAGCGTGATGGACTCCAGCAGGTTGCGAGCCATGACGGGCAGCATGACGAGCAGATCGAAGTTGCCCTGCGCGCCCGCGAACGCGATGGCGGCGTCGTTACCGATCACCTGGGCGGCCACCATGACGGTCGCCTCGGGCACGACGGGGTTGACCTTGCCGGGCATGATCGAGGAGCCGGGCTGCAGGTCGGGCAGGTGCAACTCGCCGATACCGGTGCGCGGGCCCGAACCCATCCAGCGCAGGTCGTTCGCGATCTTGGTGAGCGAGACGGCGATGACGCGCAGCGCCCCGGAGGTTTCCACGAGCGAGTCCTGGGCGGCCTGCGCCTCGAAGTGGTTGGACGCCTCGGTAAACGGGTGGCCCGTGTCCTCGGCGACCAGCTCGATGACGCGCTGGGAGAAGCCCTTCGGCGTGTTGATGCCGGTGCCGACGGCGGTGCCGCCGAGCGGCAGCTCGCACAGACGCTCGAGGGTTGCCTCGACGCGCTTCTTGCCGTAGCGGATCTGGGTGGCGTAGCCAGAGAACTCCTGGCCGAGGGTGATCGGGGTGGCATCCATGAGGTGGGTGCGCCCCGACTTCACGACGTCCTTCCACTCCTTCGCCTTCGCCTCCAGGGAGTCGGCCAGCGTGTCGAGCCCGGGGAAGAGCACATCGTGGATGGCGCCCACGGCGGCAATATGGATGGAGGAGGGGAAGACGTCATTGGAGGATTGGGAGGCGTTCACGTGGTCGTTCGGGTGGACCTCCTCCCCCGCGATCTCGCTGGCGAGGTGGGCGAGCACCTCGTTCGTGTTCATGTTCGAGCTGGTGCCGGACCCGGTTTGGAAGACGTCGATCGGGAACTCACCGTCGTGCTTGCCATCGATCACCTGCTGAGCGGCCTCGCGAATCGCCGCGGCCTTCGTCTCATCCAGGACACCGAGCTCCTGGTTGGCACCCGCGGCCGCCTTCTTGATCCGGCCGAGGGCCGCGATGTGGTAGGACTCCAGACCGCGTCCCGAGATCGGGAAGTTGTTCACCGCCCGCTGCGTCTGGGCGGCATACAGCGCGTCCTTGGGGACTTTCACTTCGCCCATCGTGTCGTGCTCGATGCGGTATTCCATCTGACATCTCCTGTCATTGAGACCTAGCTCTGGCTGATGATTCCAGCCTAGCGGGGCGCCCCGGACCGCTGAAGAGTATCGCGTGAGATCGCGCACCGACCCCGCCCGCCCCACCCGTCGTCCAGCCCCGGAACGCCTCCCCGTAGAATGTACCTATCTGGCACGACCCACTGCCCCACCACAGAGACGAGATCCCGATGCGCCGCCTCCTGGCTATCCTCGCCCCCTGCGCACTGCTCCTGGCCGCGTGCTCTTCTCCTCCAGAGGTCACCGAGGACCGCGGTGTCGCGTCGTTTGAGCGGGTCAACGACGACGCTGCCGCCCGCAGTCTCAGCGCGTTTGCAACGGACCTCGGTCTACGCCTGCTCGCGGCGAGCGAGGTGGACGAGAATGTCGTAGTCTCTCCAGCCTCTCTTACGCTCGCGCTCGCAATGCTCGCGGAGGGGGCTTCGGGCGAGGGCGCCGCGCAGCTGGATGCGGCCCTGGGCGCCTCGGGCTCGGATCGTTCCCGCGCGAGCGCGGCCCTCCTCACGGTGCTGGCCGACCTCGACTCGGATCCGGCCGCATTCGACCCGGACTCTCCACCTGACCACCCCGTCCTCCACCTGGCGAACCGGGTCGTGCTCGACGACGACATCACACCGAATGAGGAGTTTTTGGAGGCACTCGCCCACTTTCACGACGCGGGAGTCGCCGTCACGGACTTCTCGAACCCCGCCTCCGTCGATGTGCTGAGTGCGTGGGTCACGGAACACACGGCGGGTCTCATCGAGGAATCGGCGATAGAACCCGACCCACGCACGCGCCTCGTGCTGCAAAACGCCGTCCTCTTCGGCGCCAGGTGGCTGGAGCCGTTCGAGGAGGGGCAGACCGAGGAGCGGCCCTTCACGCTCGGCTCCGGAACCGAGGTCAGCGTGCCCACCCTCGCCGATGAACGGCACATTCCGTTCGCCTCAGAGGGCGGCTGGGGAGCCGTCGCCTTGCCCTACACCGAGGATTTCGAGACGCTCGTCATCCTGCCGCCGGAGGGTACGGATCCCACCGACATCGATACGGCAACCCTGCGGGCGCTACGCGTGGGGCTCGCCGAGGGTGGTGCCCAAGTCGATTTGCAGATACCGGCTCTCGATGTCACCTCGACGGTCGACGTCTTCGCTGCGCTCGACACGCTCGGTCTTTCCTCTCTCACGCGCGAGGGCAACCTACGCGGCATCGCAGACGAGGACAGCGACGTGGTGGGCGCGGCGACCCAGCAGACGGTGTTGCGGGTAAACGAGCAGGGCACGATCGCGGCCGCGCTCACCGAAATCGGGGTGCGGGCGATGGCGGCCATGCCCGAACCCGTCGAGGTGGTCTTCCACGTGAACCGGCCCTACCTGTTCACGGTCGAGCATTCCGACACGGGGATCGTGGTGATGTCCGGCGCGATCCGGGACCCGCGCGGCTAGCCGCGCCTACATCGGGTCGTAGGGCGCGACGACGACCTCGACGCGCTGGAACTCCTTCAGGTCCGAGTAGCCCGTCGTCGCCATGGTGCGCCGCAGCGCGCCCACGAGGTTCAACGTGCCATCGGGCTGGGTTGCCGGGCCATGCATGATCTGCTCGAGCGGGCCCACGGTACCGACGAGCGCGCGCTCACCGCGAGGTAGGCTCGGGTGACGCGCCTCGGACCCCCAGTGCCAGCCCTGGCCGGGCGCTTCGGTGGCGCGCGCGAGCGCGGCCCCGAGCATGACGGCATCGGCGCCGCATGCGATCGCCTTCACGAGGTCTCCGGAACGGCCGACCGAGCCGTCGGCAATGACGTGCACGTAACGGCCCCCAGATTCGTCCATGTAATCGCGCCGGGCCGCGGCGACATCGGCAATCGCGCTCGCCATAGGAGCGTGGATGCCAAGCGCCTGGCGTGTCGTATGGGCGGCTCCGCCCCCGAATCCCACGAGCACGCCCGCCGCACCCGTGCGCATGAGGTGCAGGGCTGCCGAGTACGTCGCGCATCCGCCCACGATGACCGGCACGTCAAGCTCATAGATGAAGCGCTTCAAGTTCAGCGGTTCGGCAATGGAGGAGACGTGCTCGGCGGAGACGGTCGAACCGCGAATCACGAACAGATCGACGCCTGCCTCCACGACCGTGCGCCACAGCTCCTGGGTGCGCTGCGGGGAGAGCGCACCCGCGACCGTGACCCCGCCTTCGCGGATCTCGGCGAGCCGAGCAGTGATGAGTTCAGGTTTGATGGGCTCGCGGTAGACCTCTTGCAGGCGTGCGGTCGCGTGCTCGCACGGCAGCTCCGCGATCTCGGTGAGCAGGGCCGTTGGGTCCTCGTAGCGGGTCCACAGGCCCTCGAGGTCAAGCACCCCGATGCCGCCGAGTTGACCGAGCTGGATCGCCGTCGCCGGGCTCATGACCGAATCCATCGGCGCCGCCATCACCGGGGTCTGCACGTGGTAGGCGTCAATCTGCCAGGAAACGGAGACATCTTCCGGGTCTCGGGTCCGCCGCGAGGGGATGACGGCGATATCATCGAAGCTGTAGGCACGCCGAGCGCGTTTGCCTCGGCCGATCTCAATTTCGTAGCTCACGACTCGAGCCTACCGGTTCCTCCACAGGTCGGTTCCGACCGTCCCCGTCGATATGTCACAGTGGGAGCAACGAAGGAGAGCGATGAGCTGGACAACCGGCCCCCTGGTGGGCTTCGACACCGAAACGACCGGCATTGACACCGCGCGCGACCGCATCGTGACCGCGGCGATCATCCACGATGATGGCGCGGGCACTCTCACCACCCACACCTGGCTCCTCAACCCGGGTGTGGAGATCCCCACGCGGGCGAGCGCCGTGCACGGCATCACGACGGCGATGGCCCAGGCGAGCGGGGTCCCTCCTGCCCCGGCCCTGGCAGAGATCGCCCAACGGCTCGCCGATGCGCTCGCCGCGGGAATCCCCATCGTCGCGTTCAACGCCGCATTTGACCTCTCGCTACTCGAACGGGAGCTGTGTCGCTACGAGCTGCCGACTCTCTCCTCACGCGGTGAGCTCTGCCCCGTCATCGATCCCCTCGTGCTGGACCGCGTCCTCGACCGCTACCGGCGCGGCAAGCGTCGCCTTGCGGACCTGGCCGCCGTCTACGGGCTCGCCGAACCCGAGGGGCTGCACACCGCGGAGGTCGACGTCGCGCTCACACTCGGTCTCATCCGTGAGATGGGCCAACGCTACGAGCAGCTCGCCGTCACCGACCCGCTCACGCTGCACCGCCACCAGATCGGTTGGCATCGCGAGTGGGCGGAGGACTTCAACGCCTGGCGGGAACGCAAGGGCCTCTCGGGGCCGGGCGCGAACCTCAGGTGGCCGCTCGACTTTGAGCCGACCGCGGGCGCGTGAGATGAGCGAGACCGACGCCGCGGGTGACGGAGCCGTGCCCGCGCCTGCGCCGCCAGCCGCGTCCTCGTCGCCTCCGGCATCCTCGCCCGATCCGGGCGCTCCCCTGGCTCGCGTTCCTCGGCGCAGCCCCCTGATCCTCGGGACGATGGGGCTGCCGGACCCCATCCCTCCCGGTGAGCCGACGCCGTCGCTGACCACCGCTGAGCTCGAACGTACGGAGGCGATCCTTGCCGCCGCCCTCGCCCACGGCATCGCACGCCTGGATACCGCCGACATCTACGGGGCCGGTCGCTCGGAGGCGGCCCTCGGCCAGGTGCTGGCGGCTCGCCCCGAGTGGGCGGGACGTCTCCAGGTGCAGACGAAGTTTGGGATCGTGCCGGGCGGGCCCGGCGCGGTGAGCCACTACCGACAAGACGGCGACTACGTGCTCGCCTGCGTCGAGGCCTCACTCGCCCGCCTGCACCGCGACTACCTCGACGTCCTGCTCATCCACCGGCCGGACCCTCTCGCCGACTACTTCTCCACCGGCAGGGCCCTCATGCATCTCATGGAGGAGGGCACGGTCCGTCGGATTGGCGTGTCCAACATGGGGGCAGATCAGATCTCCCTTTGGCGCCGTGTCGTACCGGTCGCCGTGAACCAGGTGGAGCTCAGCCTCGCGGCCCCCGCCTTCATCGACTGCGACGTCGATGCGCCCGCCCCGGCCGGCTTCTCCGCGTCCCTGCTGCCGTTCTGCATGGCCGAGGGCATCGAGGTGCAGGCCTATTCACCGCTTGCCCGCGGTGCGCTCGAGCGCAGAGACCACCCCGTAGCGCCCGTCGCGGCGCGTATCGCGCGCCACCGCGGGCTGGCGCCATCCGCCGTGCTGCTCGCCTGGCTGCTCGCCCATCCGGCGGGTATCCGCCCCGTCGTGGGCACCACGCGACCCGAGCGGCTGGCCGAATACGCCGACGCCGCCGAGCTGAGTCTCACCCGCGAGGAGTGGTACGCGCTCTACACGGCCGCTCGGGGCCGGCCATTACCGTAGGTCGAGTGCGCCTACTCCCGCTTCCGCGCCCCATCTCGCGCGGGTGTGTGTCCATTCGTGCGCGCAGGTGCCAGCACCCGCCTGCACGGTGGGGAATCCAAGCGACCGGCACCGCGTCGGGCGCCGCGCCGGTGCGCTCCGCTCTAGTTGACGGGGCGGGCCGTGTAGTTCGGGGCCTCGATGGTCATCTGGACGTCGTGCGGGTGTGATTCTTTCAGGCCCGCCGAGGTGATTCGTACGAAGCGACCGCGGTCCTTCAGTTCGGCGATGTCGTGGGCACCCACGTAGAACATCGACTGATGGAGACCGCCGATTAGTTGGTAGGCCACGGCGGACAGCGGCCCGCGGTAGGGCACCTGCCCCTCGATCCCCTCGGGCACGATCTTGTCATCGGAGGAGACGTCGGCCTGGAAGTAGCGGTCCTTGGAGTAGGAGACGCGACCGCGGGAGGCCATCGCCCCCAACGACCCCATACCGCGGTAGTGCTTGTACTGTTTACCATTCACGAACACGAGTTCGCCTGGGGATTCCTCACAGCCGGCTAGGAGCGAGCCGAGCATGACCGAGGATGCGCCGGCCACGAGCGCCTTGGCGATGTCACCGGAGTGTTGCAGGCCGCCGTCGCCGATCACGGGGACCCCCGCCGGCTTGCAGGCCTTCGCAGCCAGGTAGATCGCCGTCACCTGCGGCACCCCAATGCCTGCGACAACGCGCGTGGTACAGATGGAACCCGGCCCGACGCCCACCTTCACGGCGTCGGCACCAGCATCGACGAGCGCCTGCGCTCCCTCGGTCGTGGCAACGTTGCCGCCGATGATCTCGACGTCCCTAAAGGCCGGGTCGGCCTTCAGATCGCGCACCATCTCGAGCAGCAGGCGGGCCTCGCCGTTGGCGGTGTCGGCCACGAGCACATTCACGCCCGCCTCCATGAGGGCCCCGGCGCGTTTCTTGGCGTCCCCCCAGTAACCGATGGCGGCGCCGACGACGAGGCGACCCTCGGCGTCCTTCGTGGCGTGCGGGTACATTTCGGACTTCACGAAGTCCTTCACGGTAATGAGACCGCGCAGTTTGCCGGCGTCGTCGACAAGCGGCAGCTTCTCGATCTTGTTCTTCGCGAGCAGGTGGCGCGCCTCGTCCCGGTCGATCCCCACGTGACCCGTCACGAGCGGCATGGGCGTCATCGCATCGCGCACGGTGATGCGGTTGAAATCGGCGGGATCGATAAAGCGCAAGTCGCGGTTCGTGATGATCCCAAGCAGCGTCCCGTCGTCCTCGACCACGGGAAGGCCCGAGACGCGGTAGCGCCCGCACAGCTGGTCAAGCTGGCCCACGGTGGCGTCCGGGCCGACGGTCACGGGATCCGTGATCATGCCGGATTCGGAGCGCTTCACCGTCTGAACCTGCTGTGCCTGCTCCTCGATTGAGAGGTTGCGGTGCAGGATACCGAGGCCGCCCTGGCGGGCCATCGCAATCGCCATACGCGCCTCTGTGACGGTATCCATCGCAGCGGAGACCAGGGGGATGTGCAGGCGCAGGTTGCGGGTGAGTTGGGTGGAGGTGTCCACCTCGCTCGGCACCACGTCGGTTGCGCCGGGAAGAAGCAGAACGTCGTCGTAGGTCAGGCCGATCAGGCCAAAGGGATCGTCACTCACGGCGTCAGTCTATCGGGCAGCGGCGCCCTTCCCTACCGCCTCACCTACCGGTTTATGAGGGGGCCGGGGCAAGTCAAGGCTCAACGCTGAGGCTACAGGTCGAGGCAGGCCGCAACCTCTTCGACGGCGGCCGGTACGGTACGCACGCGATGCACGTTGGGTAGCCACAGGTCGGGGGCGGCGCGTCCCACGAGGTAGCCCACGAGGTCGCCACTCGCGGAGACCTCTCGCATGATGCCGTCCATGAGGTCGAGCGCCCCGACGGCGAGAACGACGCGAGCGCCGAGGTCACGCAGGGCGGCAAGCACCTGCGTTGGCCCGTCCCCCGAAGCCGGGCGCACGAGGTGGACGTCCGCACCGCGACGGGTGAGCTCGGCACCGATGACCTGCCCGGGGACGGTCCCGTTGGTGCCACTGACAATCGCGACGTTCTTCCCACGAGATGTGGGCGTCTGAGGCACGGCGGCGCGCAGTGCCGCGCACAGGGCGACGGCGACGATGGCATCCGGTTCGATACCGTGACGATCCATGCGTGACTTATCGCGCAAAATGCGCAGGCCCGGGCGTACGATTTCCACCCACGTGCGCACAATCCCGAGGCGCGCGATCGCGCGGACGAGGAGTCGCTCGGTGCGCTCCTGGTCGGGCTTGAGGGCGGCGGCGACGAGCGTTAACGGATCAGCGAGGATGTCGTCTTCGCCCACAACGTGCAGGTGAGTCATTGAGGCACTGGGGGCGGGGTGCCCCTCGGGTTCTTCGGCAAGTGCTCGACGGGCAGCATCCGCGGGGGCCACTCCCTGCAACGTGAGTGAGCGCATGTGGTCGAGGCGAGCCACATCGCTCGGAGAATAGCGCCGGTGCGAGCCGGCCTCGTGCGCGGTCGGCCCGAGCCCGTAGCGGCGATCCCACGTGCGCAAAGTGGAGGCGGCCACCCCGAGCCGGGCGGCGACGGCGGCCACGGTCAACGGCGCATCGGGGACCTCCGACGGAGAGGGAACCGATTCTCGGGCGTTCATGGTTTCACCTACCTCAACAGTGCTCTGAAACGATTCTTCACTGACTGAAGCGATCTCGCCACTTGAATCGACTCACGACCCACCTTTAGCCCACTGATCGGGGCTTCATGGTCCCGATCACTCTTTATGCGCGACCCTTGAACAACTTGTGCGTCGGTTGCTAAGGTGGAAAACAGTTCAAAGCGGTGAGGCTAGCGTTTCACCGGACACGGTCAAGAAAGCGAAGGCACACCATGACGGTCATCTCACGTCTGCCCGGTCCACTCATGGATCTGTGGGAGTGGCAATACGAAGGCGCCTGCCGCGAAGCCGACCCCAACCTGTTCTTCCATCCCGAGGGTGAACGTGGCCGAGCCCGCACCCGTCGCGATGAAGCCGCCAAGGCCATCTGTGCCACGTGCCCCGTCCTCGAACAGTGCCGCGAGCACGCACTCGCGGTCCGTGAGCCCTACGGCGTGTGGGGTGGCCTGTCCGAAGACGAACGCCGCGAAATATTCTCCAAGCGCAGGCGCTCGAAGATCTCCTAGCGCTTAGCCAGCGTCCAGCTGCCGCGGACGCCTCGCTTCAGCGCACTCCGGGGATCCCTGGCGCTCGTCTAGCGCGACCAGCCACACTCCCCTAGCTCTGCTCAGCGTCCGCACCACGCGCGATACACGAAGGCCCGAGCCATATGGCTCGGGCCTTCGTGTGATCGAGTGGAGTTACTTCTCGACGATCGCCAGGATGTCGCGCGCCGAGAGGATCAGGTACTCCTCGCCGCCGTACTTCACCTCGGTGCCGCCGTACTTGGAGTAGATGACGACGTCGCCCTCGGAGACGTCCACCGGGACACGGTTGCCGTTGTCGTCAACGCGGCCGGGGCCCACGGCAAGAACCTTGCCCTCCTGGGGCTTCTCCTTGGCCGTGTCCGGGATGACGAGGCCAGAGGCGGTGGTGGTTTCGGCCTCGAGGGTCTGGACGACGATACGGTCCTCGAGCGGCTTGATGGAGATCGACACTGCGAATCTCCCCTTCCTGTAACAGTTGAAGTTCGGGACACGTACCTCGTGCGCCGCCGTCGCGGGGGTCGGAGCTTCGGTACGAGCCGCAACCAGCGGTTGCGTCTACTTCATAATGTAGGCCGCGCTTAGCACTCGGTCAAGGTGAGTGCCAGGGCTGTGCAGGGGGCCTCGCTAGGCTGGACGGGTGAGTACCAATGCCGAACTGGACGGCTTGCGCCGCCTCATGACACCCGAGGGCGCGACCCTGCTCGCCGAGCTGCCCGCCGTACACACGACGGCCGACGTCCTCGCGCTCACCACACGCCTGCGCTCGGCCGGCTACGACGCCCCCCTCGTGGCGGCGGCCCTGACCTTGCAGCGGCTGCGGGCCAAGGCAGAAACAAAGTTTGGGCCGCTTGCCGCCAACCTGTGGACCACCACCGACGGGCTCGAACAGGCCACCGCCCTGCCCCTGGCTGCCCGGCACGCTGAACGCTTCCGCGCCGCCGGGTGTTCGCGTGTGGCGGACCTCGGCTGCGGGATCGGCACCGAGTCGATCGCGCTTGCGGGCCTCGGTCTGCAGGTGCTCGCCGTCGACGCCGATGAAGCGCACGCGGCACTCGCCCTCATGAACCTCACCGCGCTCCCCGGTGCGGAGGTCCGCCACACCCGCATCGAAGACCTCGACCTCGCGGCGGAGGGGGTCGACGGCGCGTTCGCGGATCCGGCGCGGCGCGGTCCCCAGGGCCGTCGCTTCGATCCGGAGGCATGGTCTCCCCCGCTGAGCTCCATCCTTAGCCTGCGCCAGAGCGTGCCGCGCCTCGGGGTGAAGGTCGCCCCGGGGATCGACTACGCGGCACTGCCACCCGAGGCGCACGTGCAATGGGCCTCCATCGACGGATCCGTGCGGGAGGCCGCCATCTGGCTGGGGGACCTCGCCCCCGAGGGGCCGGGCCGCTCCGCCCTGATTCTCGACTCTGGGGGCACAGCGCGCTGCTACCCCGCGCCCGCCGCGACCGCCGACGCCGCCGCCACGACCGTCGAGTGCGTGCCGCTCGGCACCTATGTGCACACCCTGGACGGCGCGATCATCCGAGCCGGGGCGCTCGCGACCCTCGCCGCGGAACTCGAGGCCGGGCTCCTGTCCGAGGGCATCGCCTACCTCACCGGTGACAGGGCGAGCGATCTGCCAGGCGTCACGTCCTTCCGAGTGCTGGAGGTCCTGCCCGCTGGCGCCAAGCCCCTCGGCGCGGCCCTGCGCGAACGCGGCGTCGGGAGTGTCGAGATCCTCAAGCGCGGGCTGGACACCGACGTCGCGGCCTTCCGGCACAAACTCAAACTCCGTGGCGATCGGAACGCGACGATCATCCTCACCCGCGTGGCGGGCCGCCACGTGGCGCTCCTCGTACAGCGGGAGGAGTCGGTAGCCCCGCGTGATCGTGAGGCGCGCTAGCGCAATTCCATGAACAATGGGGGCATGGCCGTGACCTTCGCCCCATCAGACCGCTCCACCGTCGGAATCGAGTGGGAACTCCAACTCGTCGACAAGGACTCCCTCGACCTGCGCCAGAGCGCGGATGCCGTCCTCACGCAAATCTATGACAAACACGGCAAGACCGAACACATCGTGCAGGAGATGCTCCTCAACACGGTGGAGATCACCTCCCACCCCCACGAAACCATCATGGAATGCGGGGCCGACCTCGCCGGATATGCCACTCAACTGCGTCCCATCACGGACGCGCTGCGGATCGAGCTCGCGACTGCCGGCTCCCACCCGTTCGCACGCCCTCTCTTCCAGCGAGTCACCGAGTCCGAGCGCTACGCCGAACTCGTCAAGCGCACCCAATACTGGGGCCGCCAAATGCTCCTGTATGGCATCCACGTGCACGTCGGTGTGGAGGATCGCGCCAAGGTACTCCCCCTCATACGTGCCCTGCTCACGCGCTTCGCCCACATCCAATCGCTGTCCGCTTCCTCGCCCTACTGGGCGGGCGAAGACACCGGCTACGCCTCGAACCGCGCCATGGTTTTCCAGCAGCTGCCAACGGCGGGCGTGCCCCGTCAGTTCGACCACTGGTGGCAATACGAGAGCTACCTGACCGACATGCTCAACACCGGCGTCATCGACTCGATTGACGAAATCCGGTGGGATATCCGCCCCGCGCCGAGGCTCGGCACGATCGAGGTGCGCGTGTGTGACGCGGCCTCTAACCTGCGCGAGACGCTCGCCCTGGCGGCGCTCATCCAGTCGCTCGTGGAGGACTTCTCCACCCGTCTGGACGCCGGCGAGAGCCTGCCGACCGTGCCCGAGTGGTTCGTGGACGAAAATAAGTGGCGCTCAGCCCGTTACGGCATGGACGCGGTCCTTATCTTGGATGAGGCCGGCACCCAGGAGCACGTCGCGGACACGACACTGCGCATGGTCGAAGAGCTCGAGCCGACGGCGAAGCGGCTCGGCTGCCTCGAACAGCTTGGCTGGGTACGCGACATCGTGAGGGACGGCGCGGGCTATCAGCGCCAGCGTCGCGTCGCCGAGAACCACGGTGGCTCCCTGGAGGCGGTCACGCAATACCTGGTCGACGAGATGAAGGCGGACCGACCGATCGCCCCCGATGATTTCACCTACGCGCGCGAGGAGCGCCGGTGATCGTCATCGTGTGTTTCGCACCGGAGGAAGCAGCCGATACCGTGCGCGCCGCCCTGGCCCGGGCGGGGGCGGGCGCAATCGGCGAGTACACCGCGTGCAGCTTCACGTCCCCCGGTGAGGGGCGTTTCACGCCCTCCGCCGGAGCCCACCCGGCCATCGGGCAGGCGGGGACCGCCGAGGTGGTCGCGGAAGTCCGCATCGAATGCGTGTGCACCCGCGACCGGGCCGGCGTCGCGGTGCGGGCCATGCTGGAGGCACACCCCTACGAGGAGCCCGCCTACCACTGCTACGAAGCGCTGACGCTGCAGGATCTGGGCTAGGCGCTCAGTGCCGCCTGCGTGAGCGGCATCGACGAGTCGCACGCAAAGGAGAGGTCCGAGGCGGGGACCCGCGCTCGGGCGAGCACTGAGCCGAGCGCCGCGATCATCGCGCCGTTGTCGGTGCAGTACCGGATCGGCGGGATCCGCACCTGGATCCCATGCTGGGCGGCCCGCTGCTCGGCGAGCTCTCGCAGCCGGCTGTTGGCGGAGAACCCGCCGCCGATCACGAGCGTGTCGCAGTCGTGATCGAGGCATGCCCGGATAGCGCGCTGCGTCAGCGAATCGTTCACGGCCTCGGAAAACGAGGCGGCGATGTCGGCCGTGGAGGGGCCGTCCTGGCCGTCGTCGGGCACGCCGTGGCGTTCGACGTAGCGAGCCACCGCCGTCTTCAGGCCGGAGAAGGAGAAGTCGTAGGGGTAACGCTCACGATCCTGCGGGCGGGAAAGACCGCGAGGGAAGGCAATTGCGGAAGGGTCTCCGCGCTGAGCGAGACGGTCGATGTGAGGCCCGCCCGGGTAGGGCAGACCGAGGAGCCGCCCGACCTTGTCGAAGGCCTCCCCGGCAGCGTCGTCCAGCGTGGAGCCGAGCTCGACGACGTCGCGCGCGAGATCGCGGATGAGGAGAAGCGAGGAGTGACCTCCAGAGACGACGAGACCGACGCTCGGGCGCGGCAGCTCGCCGTGCACAAGTTCGTCAACGGCGATGTGCCCGAGTATGTGATTCACCCCGTACAGCGGCACGTCGAGCGCGAGCGCGAGGGCCTTCGCGGCGGCGGCGCCGACCGTCAAGGATCCGATGAGCCCGGGGCCGGCCGCGCAGGCGATCGCGTCGATATCCTCCAGTGCGACCTCGGCACGCTCGAGCGCGGCACGCAGGGTGGGGAGGAAGGATTCGAGATGGGCGCGCGAGGCGATCTCGGGAATGATGCCGCCGTAGCGGGCGTATTCGTCCATGGAGGTGGCCGTCACGTCGGTGAGGAGCGTGGTGCCGCGCACGAGCGCGACGCCCGTCTCATCGCAGGTCGACTCGATTCCAAGGATCAGCGGGGCTTGATCGGACACGCCCCCAGCCTACGCCCGCCCGGAGCCGGATCGCGACGTGTGATGTCGTGGCGGCGATGTGCGATGTCGGGACCACGATGTGCGCCGCCGGGCCAAAAACGCGAGACGGCCCGGGGAGTGTCCTCCCCGGGCCGCGTCACGTGCGGTGCGTTCCCTAGTGGCCGCTCGCCCAGGAGCGACGCAGGTCCGCGTTCAACTGGCTGATGACATCCAGCGGGATCTCCTTCGGGCAGACGGCGGCGCACTCACCGATGTTGGTGCATCCACCGAAGCCTTCGGCATCGTGCTGGTTCAGCATGTTCACGACGCGGGCCGCCCGCTCGGGCTGCCCCTGAGGCAGCATGCCGAGGTGGGTAACCTTCGCGGCGGTGAAGAACATGGCCGAGGCATTCGGGCAGGCCGCGACGCACGCGCCGCAGCCAATACAGGCCGCGGCCTCGAAGGCGCGGTCCGCGTCCGGTTTCGGCACGGGGACCGAGTGGGCCTCGGGGGCCGCACCCGTGTTCACCGAGATGTAGCCACCGGCCGCGATGATGCGGTCGAAGGCTCGCCGGTCAACGACCAGGTCCTTGATGATCGGGAAGCCCTTGGACCGCCACGGCTCGATCGTGATCGTGTCGCCGTCCTTGAAGGTGCGCATGTGTAGCTGGCAGGTCGTGGTGCGCTCGGGACCGTGCGCAATACCGTTGATCACCAGGCCGCACATACCGCAGATGCCTTCGCGGCAGTCGGAGTCGAACGCAACCGGCTCCTCGCCGCGCGCGAACAACTCCTCGTTGAGCACGTCCAGCATTTCCAGGAACGACATGTGCTCCGAGACGCCGGCGAGCTCGTACGCCACCATCTTGCCTTCGGCCTCCGGGCCGGGCTGACGCCAAATGTTGAGTGTGATTTTCACTTGTAGCTCCGCTGCTTCATCTCGACGTACTCGTACACGAGGTCTTCCTTGTGCAGGATGGGAGGCTGCCCCTCGCCGGTGTACTCCCAGGCGGCAACGTAGGCGTACTCGTCGTCAAGACGCATAGCCTCGCCCTCCTCCGTCTGGGATTCTGCGCGGAAGTGGCCGCCACAGGACTCCCGGCGGTGCAGGGCGTCGATGCACATGAGTTCGCCGAGCTCCAGGAAGTCCGCCACGCGGCCGGCCTTCTCCAACTCGAAGTTCAGGTCGGTCGACTTGGAGATGATCTTCACGTCGCGCCAGAACTCGGCCCGCAGGGCTCGGATCTCTTCGATCGCTTCCTTGAGCCCCTCCTCGGTCCGCTCCATGCCGCACTTTTCCCACATGATGTGGCCGAGTGCCTTATGGAAGGAATCCACCGAACGGGTGCCGTCGACGGCGAGGAGCTGGTCCAGGCGGTCCTGGACGCGCCCGCGCGCGGCGACGACTTCGGCGTTGTCCTCAGCGATCTTCTCGAACGGCCCGTTGGCCAGGTAGTCGTTGATCGTGTTCGGCAGGACGAAATAGCCATCCGACAGGCCCTGCATGAGGGCAGAGGCCCCCAGGCGGTTGGCACCGTGGTCGGAGAAGTTCGCCTCGCCGGTCACGAACAGGCCGGGAATGTTCGACTCGAGGTCGTAGTCCACCCACAGGCCACCCATCGTGTAGTGCACGGCGGGGAAGATCCGCATCGGGTACTCATACGGGTTGTCACCGGTGATGCGCTCGTACATGTCGAAAAGGTTGCCGTACTTCGCGGAAACCTGATCCTTGCCCATGCGCTCGATGGCGTCGGCGAAGTCCAGGTAGACGCCGAGGCCTGTCGGCCCGACGCCGCGGCCTTCGTCGCACACCTGCTTCGCGGCACGCGACGCGATATCGCGCGGAACGAGGTTGCCGAACGCAGGGTACTTACGCTCCAGGTAGTAGTCGCGGTCTTCTTCGGGGATTTCGCGCGGGTCCTTCGGGCAGTCTTCCGCCTTCTTCGGCACCCAGATGCGCCCGTCGTTACGCAGGGACTCACTCATGAGGGTGAGCTTGGACTGGTAATCGCCGGACACGGGGATGCAGGTCGGGTGGATCTGCGTGAAGCACGGGTTCGCGAAGTAGGCACCGTGGCGGTGGGCCCGCCAGGAGGCGGTAACGTTGCAGCCCATCGCGTTGGTCGACAGGAAGAAGACGTTGCCGTAGCCCCCCGTCGCGAGCACGACGGCGTCGGCCATGTGCGTCTCCACCTCACCGGTCGTGAGGTCGCGGGCTACGATGCCGCGGGCCCGGCCGTCGACGACGATGAGCTCCAGCATCTCGTGGCGCGAGTGCATCGTGACGGTGCCGGCGCCAACCTGCCGTTCGAGCGCCTGGTAGGCACCGATCAGGAGCTGCTGGCCCGTCTGGCCGCGGGCGTAGAAGGTACGGGAGACCTGCACGCCACCGAAGGAGCGGTTGTCGAGCAGACCGCCGTATTCACGCGCGAAGGGAACACCCTGCGCGACGCACTGGTCGATGATATTCGCGCTGACTTCCGCCAGGCGGTAGACATTGGACTCACGGGAACGGTAGTCCCCGCCCTTCACCGTGTCGTAAAACAGGCGGTAGGTGGAGTCGTTGTCATTGCGGTAGTTCTTCGCCGCGTTGATGCCACCCTGGGCGGCAATCGAGTGGGCGCGGCGCGGGGAGTCTTGGTAGCAGAAGGCGTCGACGTTGTAGCCCATTTCGCCGAGCGAAGCCGCGGCGGCGCCACCCGCAAGGCCGGTGCCGACGATGATGACGCGCAGCTTACGGCGGTTCGCCGGGTTCACGAGCTTTGCTTCGAACTTGCGCTGGCTCCAGATCTTGTCGATCGCAACCTTGGGGGCCTTGGTGTCGGCAATCGGTTCGCCGACGGTGTACAGGCCGTTAATCAGTTCACTCATGTTCTTCCCTCTCCTTACCTAGCTAATGAAGCCGAACAGGATCGCGGTGGGCGGCAACATGAAGCCGACGAACACGATGGCGGCGATGAAGATCGCGACGACGTTGATGGTGTCCTGGCGTCGCTTCTTATTGCCACCGAGGGTGGCAAACAGCGACCAACACCCATGGCGTACGTGCATCGCAAGCGCGGCGATAGCGATCAGGTAGATCAGGTAGACGTACCACTGGTTGAAGGCGAGGACCATCCGCGCGTAGGGGCCAACGCCCGCCGCGTGGTAGTCGCCGCCCAGCTGCAGGGTGAGCGTCGTGAACTGCAGGATGTGGAAGACGATGAACAGAAGCAGGATCACGCCACCCCACCGCATGGTTCGGGAGGCGTAGGTCTGCGCCAGGGTCCGCTTCACCTCGTAGGAGCTGGCTCGCGCCTTCCGCGCCCGCGCCCACAGCGAGAATGCCGCGTGCGCGTGCAGCAGCAAGGCAGCCAGCAACACGATTCTCAAGATCCAAAGCAGGCCCTCATAGGGGAGAATCGGCTCCCCGAAGGTCCGCAGGTGTTCCGCGTATTCGTCATACGCGGTCTCCCCGGCGAACATCTTCAGGTTGCCGTACATGTGCATGAGAATGAAGAGAACGAAAATAAGACCCGAAACGGCCATGCCGATCTTGAGCGCGACAGTGGTTCCGCGAGCCTTAGGTTTCGTTGTCATAGTTGTAGAGGCCACGTCTTCGATCATACCGAGCGAATGTACGCACGGTGGGCTATTGAACACCTCAAGAGTCAAGAATGTGGTCGTTTTTCTGACCCTCCAGCGCACAGGGGCTCAGACGCCCGCATCCCGCCTATTTACGCGCAAATGTCGTTACGAAATTACTTCGGATCCGACCGGTCCTATCGCCGCCCACGGGGCTGTGCGACGCATGACAACGGCATCGATGCCACCGCGGTAATAACGTTTACGAATCGTGATTTGTGAAAAGCCAGAATCACGATAAAGATGACGGGCTCGGACATTATCGACACGCACTTCTAAAAAAATATCGCGCACGCGTTGAGCAAAGGCGGCCGAGGTGATCTCTTCCAAAAGTTCTCGCCCGAGCCCACGGCCCTGCGCGTCACTCGCGACCCCAATGGTGAGCAGGTCCCCCTGGGGCGCAAGACTCACGCCGGCGTAGGACAGGAGGACTCCTCCCGCCTCATGCCCCAGCCAGATTCGGTCCGCGCGCGCCAGCTCGGCCGCATAGCTCGCGCACGACCAGGCGTCCAGACCGAAGAGTGCGCGGTCGAGCTCAGCGAGGCGGGGGGCATCGGATGGGGTAAGGGACCGCAGGTGGGGAGTCTCGTTCATCGGTGGATGTCGGGCTCACGCAGGTAGAGCGGGTTCGTCGGCAGCTGTACCCCGGCGGCCAGGCGGGCGCGCACGAGGCGCGCGAGCGTCGCGACGTCGAGGTCCAGGGGCCGGGCCTGCACGGCGGGGTCCATGAGGTGGACGGCCCCCACGACGACGTCCTCGGGGGTGAGCCGCTCGACGAGCGCCGCGGGGGCGAGCACGTCCGGGCCGGTGAGGCATTCGACGTCGTGCTCCCCACGCGGGGCGAAGGTCGCCGAATAGACCTCGCGGCGGCGCGCGTCCGTCACAACCGTGACGCGGGGGCAAGAAGGGTCGGTGTCGAAGGCCTGCCGGGCGATCGCGTCGAGCACGCTCACACCGTAGACCGGTAGGTCTCGAGCGGCCCCCAGCGTGCGCGCCGTCGCAATCCCGACGCGCAGGCCGGTAAACGGTGCAGGCCCGGTGCCCACGGCGATTGCCTCAACCCCGGTGAGATCGGTGAGGTCGGCAATCAGGGGGGCGAGCGATTCGGCGTGGCCGCGAGGATTCGCGTGCGAGCGACGCGCGATACCCGCGGGAGTGACGAGGGCGACGGCGGTACCGGCGGAGGTGTCCAGGCAGAGGATCGTGCCGGGGTGTGAGCTCATGGCCCCAGTCTACGAGGCACGCCGGGCGTGCTCGACACTCCACGAATGCGTCATGAGGGTGATGATGCCGATGGCCGCAAGCACGAGCAGCGTAATGGTGACCGGCCGCGAATCAACCTCAGTGGGTGCGGGGGGCTGAGCCTCGGCGCGCAGCGACTCCCGCAGGCCCTGCAGATAGGTGGTGGTCGGGATCGGTCCCGCAATGTGCGCCCGGGCCCGGGCATCGAGGGAACGGACATCGCCCGAATCGAGCCGCACGAGCCCGAAGGCATCGTGCACGACGCGACGCGGTTCGGCCTGCACGGCCGCGCCGGCGCTCCGCGACCAGAACAGCTCGGCGCCACTCGGGCTTGCGGGGCGTGTCACCTCGATAAGGCCAACGGCCTCCTCCCCCTGCACGAGCGGCACCCACCAGGCATCAAGGGCCTCAATTAGACCCAACACGATCGGGTCCGAGTCTGGGTCGAGGGGCAGGGGGTCGGTCTGTTCGTCGTGGTGGGGGACACTGAGTCCGCGCGGCTCACCAGGAACCATCGGACCCGTCGGCAGGGCGGGTAGGGCTGTCTCGGCGGCGGCGTCATCTCCCTCGCCGGACGCTGGTGACAACGCCTGCGTCGACCAGGTGAGGGCCCGCACCGGCTGGCCAAAGGAGAGGTTCTCCAGCGCCACATCCTCGGGCGGTGGCCCCGACCGCTCGACGAAGGATCGTCCATGGTCGGCGAGCCAGGCGAGTACCTCGGGGCTGGGCGGGTCCTCGGGGCGCGGCGTGGTGTTGTTCGACGGGCGCATTGGCGCGGCGGCCGCCACGCTGAGTGGGCTCCAGGCGAGCGCGAAGCCGAGCATGAGGGTGAGGAACGTGAGCGTCGCGAGGGTGCGACGCAGCGGTGAGCGGGGCGCGCGCATGTCAGGTGGACGCGAAAGCGGCAAGCGCCCCGCGAATCCGGGATTCGTCCCAGGGGCCGCCGTAGAAGTCGAGACGCGCGCGACGCACTCCCCCGGCGGGGTCATCCCCCGACTCGGGGTCTGCCGCGGGTTCGGGCCGTTCGAGGGTGAGCTGCACACGGCGGTCGGTGAGCTCACCGATCAGCGCCTCACCCCACTCGATCACGGTGATGGCGGTGGCCATCGTCGACTCGAGGTCGACCGTCTCCAGATCGTAGAGGTCACTCAGGCGGTAGGCGTCGACGTGTACGAGGTCGGGCCCACCCGCCGTCGCGGGGTGGATCCGCGAGATCGTAAAGGTCGGAGACGTGACGCGCCCGCGTACGGCAAGCCCCTCGCCGAGCCCCTGGGTGAGGGTGGTTTTGCCGGCGCCCAGATCGCCGGTCAACACCAGGACATCCCCGGCGCTCAGCACGCCCGCGAGCGCTGCCCCGAAGGCCCGCGCATCCTCGGCTTCGGGCAGGAGGTAGGTCACGCTCATCGCGGCCGCCCCACGTGCAGGCGCGGCACGCGCGGTCCGAGCCGGGCGAGCATCTCGTAGCCGATCGTGCCCGCAGCCCGCGCCCAGTCGGAGGCGCTCACGCCCGACGCACCCCACACGGTCGCGGTTTCACCGACGCGCACCTCGCAGTCCGGTCCCAGATCAATGACGAACTGGTCCATGCAGATGCGTCCGACGACGGGGCAGCGCCGCCCGGCAACCATGACGAAGGCGCGCGAGGACGCCGCGCGGTCGATGCCATCGGCGTAGCCGAGCGGCACGATACCGAGCGTCGTCGGCCCGACGGTCTGCGTGTGCCCGTAGGAAACGGGGGTGCCCTCCGGCACCGCCTTCACGGAGATGAGGTCCGCCTCCAGTCGCATCACGGGCCGCAGGCCCAGCGCCTCGGCGGGCGAGTCGTCGGGGCTCACGCCGTACAGCGCGATCCCGGGCCGCACGTGGGTGTGGTGGCACGCCGGATGCCACAGCGTCCCACCGGAGGCGGCCAGGTGTAGATGGGTGGGAGCCAGCCCGTTCGCGCGCACCTCCTGGACCGCGGCCGTGAAGCACCGCTCCTGAGCGGCCGTGGTCTCCCGGTCATCGTCGGCGCGGGCGAGGTGGCTCCACAACCCGACGACGCGCACCCCTTCCGTGGCTGCGGCGCGGCGGGCGAGGTCGGCGAGGTCTGTGGGCAGCACTCCGCCGCGGCCCATCCCCGTGTCGACCTTCAGATGCACGCGCGCCTCCGTGCGCGCGGTGTGGGCAGCACGTGCGACGGCATCCAGCGCCCACGGCGCGGGCACCGACAGGTGCATCCCACGACGCACGGCTTCCTCAAGTTCGGCCCCCTGGTGCGGGGAGTAGAGCCAGGTGAAGATCTCCGGGCGCGGCCGTTCTTCGGCCACGGTGAGGGCTTCGGCGAGCTGGGCGATCCCGACCATCCGCACGCCCGCGTGGGCGAGCGTGGGCAGGCAGGCGGCCAAGCCGTGGCCGTAAGCGTCGGCTTTCACAATCGGCATGAGCTCGGCGCTCGTGGTCTCGCGGAGCGTCGCGAGGTTCGCGGCAAGTGCCGCATGATCGATGATCGCTCGAGACGGGTAGGTCATAGCTCTATTCTTGCACCGCCTTTACGCCTCCTCCTGAGGGCCGACAAGCAGTGCGGCGAGCGTTCGGGCGATCGCGTCGGGCAGGTCGTGGGCGCGCAGGGGGCCGGGGGCACTCCCACAGGCGTCGGCAGCTCGTCCGTGCACGAGCGTCGCGAGCGCGACCTGCTCGGCGAGTGGCGGCACGTCCCGCCCCGCCTCGGCGCGGGCCTTCCACGCTGCAAGGGCCGCGGCGATCACGCCGGCGAGGCAATCCCCGCTGCCCGCGGTCGCGAGCCAGGGGGAGGCATTCGGGATCGTATAGACCGGCCCGGTGGGGGCGAGGATCACCGTCTCAGGGCCTTTCGCGACGACGACGGCATGTTCTCGGCGCGCCGCCTCGCGGGCGTGGGTGACGGGGTCCGATTCGACATCCCTACGTGCCACACCGAGAAGGTCGGCAAGCTCGCCCGCGTGCGGGGTCAGCACTCGGCGCACCGGACCCTCCCCCGATGGGACGGAGCCCAGGCAGGTGAGGGCGCCGGCGTCGAGTACGAGCGGTACGTCCATGGCGCTGTAGTGCGCGATGGCGGCAGCGACGGCGTGCCCGCCCGTCGTGCCCGGGCCGATAAGCGCCGCCTGGACACGCCCCGGGACAGTCACGACTTCGGGGAGCGAGGACACGACGAGGCGCGCAACCTCGCCCTCGCCGACGTAACGGATCATCCCCGGGCCGGCCGCGAGCGCCGCTGAGGTCGCGAGCAATCCCGCGCCCGGATACTCGGCGCTGCCTGCGAGTACCGCGAGCACCCCGCGCGTGTACTTGTGATCCAGATGTTCGGCGCGCGGCCAGTGCGCGGCGACGTCGGCGTCCTGCACCTGGAGGACCGCGGGTTCCCCAGCCAGAGGGATACCGAGGTTCGCGACGATCACGCGCCCAGCGAGGCGCCGCGCAGGTGGCAGCAGGAGGGCGGGCGTGGGCGCGCCAAACGTGAGAGTCTCGTCCGCGGCAAGCGCGTGCGTGGCGGCGGGGTCGTCCACGAGGCCAGAGGGCGTGTCGACGGCGATCACGTGCGGGCGCAGGTTCGCACGGCGCGCCGCATCCCGCCGCGCGGCGAGGAGGTCGAGCAGGGCGGCGAGGCGGCCGCGTGGGGCGCCGCGCAGCCCGATGCCGGCGAGCGCATCGAGCCAAATGCCCGCCGCGTCGGCGAGGCGGGTGACCTCCGCGGCCTCGGCGTCGGTGTGGGGGCGCAGCCCGGCGTCGCGGGCGGCGGCAAGCCCCGATGCGTGAGGGTTTTCGGTTGCGAGAAGGACGTCGACCGGGATGCCCGCACGGGCGAGTTCGGCGGCCGCCCACAGTCCGTCTCCCCCGTTGTTACCGCCGCCCACGAGCACGAGGATCCGCGAGGGTAGACCGGCCGCGGCCCGCAGCCGATGATGGCGTTTCGCGTGGATCGCGAGCGCCCGCGCCGCCTGCCGCATGAGGGGCACGCCGGCGGCGAGCAGCGGCGCCTCCGCGGCTCTGATCTGGTCCGCCTCGTATGCTGCCCGCACTGCTCGCTCCTAGCCTTCGGCCACCACCATCGCGATGGCGAACCCGCCGTCGTGGGAGATCGAGAGGTGAACGGTCTGGATCCCCAGGCGCGTCGCCGTCTCCTTCACGGTACCGCGCAGGGTGAACGTTGGCTGCCCCGAGGGCAGAGTCGAGACCTCGCAGTCGTGCCAGCGCATGCCGCCGGGTGAGCCGAGCGCCTTCGCGAGCGCCTCCTTTGCCGCAAACCGACCGGCGAGCGTGCGCGCCGGCCCCGCACGCTCCGCCGCGCCGAACAGGGCAGGCCCGAGCCGTGCGTTGCGTTCCAGGGTGGCGGCAAACCGGTCCACATCGACGAGGTCGACGCCGATCCCCCGCACCGTCACGGCTATTCCACCGTGACGGACTTGGCGAGATTGCGGGGCTGATCGACGTCGAGCCCCTTCGCACTCGCAAGCTGGCAGGCGAAGATCTGCAGCGGGACGACGCTCACAAGCGGGGCGAGCAGCGTGGAGGTCTGCGGGACGCGGAAGATGACGTCGGCGTAGGGCTCGACGTTGTCGTCGCCTTCCTCGGCAACGACGATCGTGCGGGCGCCGCGAGCCCGCACCTCCTGAATGTTGGAGACCACCTTCGCGTGCAGCTGGTCGCGTCCACGCGGGGAGGGCACGACGATGATGACGACCTGCCCCTGGTCGATGAGCGCGATCGGCCCGTGTTTCAGCTCACCGGCGGCAAAACCCTCCGCGTGGATGTAGGCGATCTCCTTCAGCTTGAGCGCGCCCTCGAGCGCCACCGGGAAACCGACGTGGCGGCCGAGGAAGAGCACCGAGTCGACTCCGGAGAGGTCGCGTGCGACGTCGGTAATATGCCCCTCCGTGTCGAGGACCTCCTGGATCTTGCTGGGCATCTCGGCGAGTTCGGCGAGCAGCGCCTGTGTCTCGTCGATGAACATGTTGCCGCGCAGCTGCGCGAGGTAGAGACCGAGCAGGTAGCAGGCCGTGATCTGCGCGAGGAACGCCTTCGTGGAGGCGACCGCCACCTCGGGGCCGGCATGTGTGTAGAGCACGGCGTCGGCCTCGCGGGGGATGGTCGCGCCGTAGGTATTGCAGATCGCGAGGACCTGGGCGCCCTGTTCGCGGGCGTGGCGCACCGCCATGAGGGTGTCCATGGTCTCTCCGGACTGGGAGATCGCGACGACGAGGGTCTTCTCGTTCACGATGGGGTCCCGATAGCGGAATTCGTGGGCGAGTTCGACCTCGACGGGGATCCGGCACCAGTGCTCGATCGCGTACTTCGCAACGTGGCCCGCATAGGCCGCGGTCCCGCAGGCGATCACGATGATCGTATCGACCGAGCGCAGCACCGATTCGTCGATCCGTGCCTCGTCCAGCCGGAGGCGACCGGTCTCGTCCGCGCGGCCGAGCAGCGTGTCGCCGACGGCGGCCGGCTGGTCGTGGATCTCCTTCGCCATGAAGGTGTCAAAGCCACCCTTCACGGCGGCGCTCGCATCCCAGTCGACGGTGTATTCGCGCGGGGTGACCGGCGCGCCGTCGGCGTCAATCACGCGCACCTCGTCGGCGCTCACCGTCACGATCTGATCCTGCCCCATCTCGAGCGCGGTACGGGTGTGGGAAATAAAGGCGGCGACGTCGGAGCCAAGGAAGTTCTCGCCCTCACCGAGCCCGATCACGAGCGGGGAGTTGCGACGGGCGCCGACGATGACGCCGGGGACGTCCTCGTGGATGGCGAGCAGGGTGTAGGCGCCCTGCAGGCGAGCGCTCACGGTGCGCATCGCCTCGGTGAGGTCGCCGATCGCGTCGAAGGCGCGGGCCAGCAGGTGGGCGACGACCTCAGAGTCCGTCTCTGAGCGCAGGCGCACGCCGCTCGATTCCACTTCGGCGCGCAGTGCCGCGAAGTTCTCGATGATCCCGTTGTGAATGAGCGCGAGCTTGCCGTCGGCGGACAGGTGCGGGTGGGCGTTCTCGTCCGAGGGGGCGCCGTGCGTCGCCCAGCGCGTGTGGCCGATCGCGGCGGTCGCGGCTGGCAGGGGGTCGGTCTCCAGGGAGTCGCGCAAGTTTTTGAGCTTGCCCGCCTTCTTACGCATCTGTACGCCGTCCGGGGTCGCGAGCGCGACGCCCGCGGAGTCGTATCCGCGATATTCGAGGCGCGCGAGGCCCTCCAGGGCCACGGACAGGGGACGGTCACTCGGGGTAAGCGGGCCTACGTAGCCGACGATTCCACACATGCCTTTCAGGATAATGCCACGGCATGCCTTTACTCGATGCTCGCGGGCGTGTCGAAAGGTCACACTGCTCACCGGGGACTGCTCCAGGCCGACTCGCCAGCGTGCGGGCGAGGGAGGGGGCGCCGTGGCGGCGTCCATGTCACGATAGGTTCGTGCCCGTCGATCCTCAGTATTCGCCGTTCGTCGAGTTCACCCGCGAACAGTGGTCGCGCCTATCGAAATCTACGCCGCTGCCGCTCACCGACGACGATGTGCGCTCCCTTGCCGGCACTGGCGACCCCATCGACCTCGCCGAAGTGGACACCGTCTACCGGCCCCTCTCCCGCCTCTTGCAGCTATACGTCGGCGGCACGCGGGCCCTGCATCAGGCCACGTCGTCGTTCCTCTCTGACACGACCCGCCGCACGCCGTTCGTCATTGGCGTGGCGGGCTCAGTCGCCGTCGGGAAATCCTCCACCTCGCGTCTGCTGCGCGAACTGTTGCGCCGCTGGCCGCAAACCCCACGAGTGGAGCTCGTGACGACGGACGGGTTCCTCTACCCGAATGCTGAGCTCGAGCGGCGCGGCCTCATGAAGCGCAAGGGTTTTCCCGAGTCCTACGACACGCGCTCCCTGTTGCGCTTCGTGCAGGAGGTGAAATCCGGCAAACCCGAGGTTCGCGCCCCGATCTATTCGCACCTCACCTACGACATCGTTCGAGGCGAGGTCATCCACGTGCGCAGCCCCGACATCCTGATCGTCGAGGGGTTGAACGTTTTACAGCCGGCCCGCACCGGACGCCTGGCCGTCTCTGACTTCTTCGATTTCTCCATCTACGTGGACGCCCGCGAGGCCGACATCAAACGCTGGTATATCGAGCGTTTCCTCGAGCTTCGCGCGACCGCATTCTCGATCCCGGGCGCCTATTTCCACACCTACGCCGACCTCAGCGACGCGGATGCGCGCCGCGTCGCGAGCGACATCTGGGACACCATCAACGCCCCGAACCTCGAACGGAACATCGCCCCCACGCGCGGGCGCGCGAACCTGGTGCTCACGAAGTCGGCGGACCATTCAATGCATCGCATGCGCCTGCGCAAGCTGTAGGAGGCGTCCCCCTCCCCGCGAGCGCAAACCCAAGCGCCGTGATCTCCACCTGCCGCAGGAGCCTTCCCACCGCGAGCGCAAACCCAAGCGCCGTGATCTCCACCGGCTGCAGGAGCCTTCCCACCGCGAGCACAAACCCAAGCGCCGCGATCTCCACCTGCCGCAGCCCCGGGCGCCGTCGTCGTCCTAAAGCCCGCGCGGACTACGGCCCGTCTCGGAGAACCGTCGCGCCTTCCGCTCGAGGTAGCGCGCATAGAACCGCTTCAGGGCGAAGTCGAGAATGTAGCCGATCACGACACCGCCCGCGACCCCCGCGAGAATCCCGAGCAGCGGGTGCTCCTTCAAGATCGCGCCAGCGGCCAGGCCCAAGCCGACCGAGTAGAGCGCCCAAAAGACTGCGGCAAACGCGTCAATAATGAGAAAGAAGCGTCGAGGAAATCCGACGGTCCCCGCGGTCACGTTGACCGCCACCCGGCCGATCGGGATGAAGCGCGCAGACATCAGGAAGACCGTAGCGCGCTGTTGCAGGGCGCGATCAGCCCATGCCAATGCCCGTGCGGCCTTCCGCCCGCGCAGGATGGGAATCTTCTCGATCGGGAGATGCCGCCCAATCGTGAACGCGATGATGTCACCGAGGTAGGCGCCCGCCGCGGCGGCAAGGAGCAGGAACCCAAGGTGAGGCCCAGAGCCCGCCACGATAAGAACGGCAGCCGCAATCACGATCGACTCACTCGGCACGGGTGGGAAGAACCCGTCAATCGTGGTGAGGATCATGACCACGAGCAGGATCCACGGCGTGTCGACAATCGCCAACACCTGATCCTGCAGGTTCGCGAAAAGCTCCACCATGGTGGACGTTTAGAGCGCGAGCCGCTCGCGCACCACGTCGGCGAGGCGCTCGGCCACGCCGTCGGCCTGTTCTTGTGTCGCTGCCTCCACCATGACGCGCACGACCGGCTCAGTACCGGATGGGCGCAGCAGCACGCGGCCCGTATCCCCGAGGAACTCCTCGGCCTGTGTGACGGCTTCGCCCACACCTTCGTCGGTATGCGCCGCTGCCTTGTTCACACCAGGAACGTTGACAAGCGTCTGGGGCAGGCGTTTCACCACGGAGGCCAGATCCGCCAGTGAGCGCCCCGAGCGCGCCACCTTGGAAGCAAGCATCAGGGCCGTCAGCAGACCGTCGCCCGTTGTCGCGTGGTGCGCGTTGATGATGTGTCCCGACTGTTCGCCACCGAGCGCATATCCTCCGGCCCGCATCGCTTCGAGCACGTAGCGGTCCCCGACATCCGTCTGGACCGTGGTGATTCCGTTGTTCTTCATGGCGAGCAACAACCCGAGATTCGACATGACGGTGACGACGAGTGTGTCGTTCGTGAGCTGGCCGCGCTCCTTCATGTCGAGTGCCAGCAAGCCCATGATCTGGTCGCCGTCGACGAGAGTGCCGCTCGCGTCAACCGCGAGGCAGCGGTCGGCGTCGCCGTCGAACGCGACTCCGAAGGCGGCCTCTGCCGCGACGGTGACGGCCTGCAGAGTCTCGGGGTGGGTGGAACCGCAGTCCGCGTTGATGTTGGTGCCATCCGGGGACGCGTTAATCACCACGACGTCCGCGCCCGCTTCGCGCAGCGCCTGCGGGGCCACGTCGGAGGCGGCACCATTGGCACAGTCGACCGCGATGCGCAGTCCCTTAAGGGGCTGGTCCACGATGGCCTGCAACAGGTGATCGATGTAGACGCGATCGGAGGTCACGTCATCCTTACCGATACGCCCAACCTCATCGCCGATCGGACGGTCCCATTCCTCGCCGAGGAGCGCTTCGATCTCGTCTTCGACGGCGTCGTCGAGCTTGTAGCCACCGTGCGCAAAGAACTTGATGCCGTTGTCCTGCATCGGGTTGTGCGACGCGGACACGACGACGCCGAGGTCAACTTCCGTCGCCGCGGTCAGATGCGCAATCGCTGGCGTCGGCAGGGTCCCGACGCGCGTGACATCGACGCCCGCCGAAGCAAGACCGGCAGACAGCGCCGAGACGATGAACTCACCTGAGACGCGAGTGTCACGTCCGATGACGGCACTGGGCTGGCGGCCCGCCGCAGCCGCTTTGCGGCTGAGAACCCGGGCGGCGGCGACGCCGAGGCCGAGCGCGAGTTCCGGGGTGATGTCTCGGTTGGCGAGTCCACGCACGCCATCGGTTCCGAACAAGCGGGTCACGGGGAGTCCTTTCGGGTCTACGTCGTGAACATTCTGCCAGATGCAGGCGCATCGCCGGCTCATCCGGACGGACGAGCCGGCCCCCGAGAAGGCCCCGGCCAGCACACCCCCCCAACCGCTAAACCGGACAACACCCCTCAAAGAACCAAAAACCCCCGTCCGCCAAGGGGTATCGATGCATTAGAGGGGTACCGATGCGCCAGAGG